>CABUVO010000035.1 GCA_902495075.1 uncultured Porphyromonadaceae bacterium | reverse complement strand
TGCCACGAACCGTCCTTGCACCACTGCCGAAACTTCCCGAAAATTGTTTTATAATGGAGGACTACATCGGTGAAGATTGCCTTGGTGGGAATCATATGCCATTGACAGCCCGTCTTGAGCTTATACAAGATGCACTGGATGACCTCGCAAAGGTCTCCTTTGCATTTGTAGCCTCGTTGGGCGGTTGTCATATACGGCAGAATTTCCATTCTTATAGTGTCTTTATCTATGAGTTCTATCAATTCAAGGAGTGTTTAGGTGTGTTTTTTCTCATTACACTTAACACTCCTTATTGTATTTTGTATGTTTAAAATAAGTCAAGATGACTTCAGTTTCTAAGAGTGTGCTTCAGTTCCTATTTCTCTATCGTAAAATTTCATACTTAATGTAACTGCCGTTACTGTAACCGGTGTTGCATTATAACTTTTATAACTTTTTTATTTGGATTGCGCAAACCAAAACAGCATATTCGAAAACATTCGGAACTATATCGGGGGATCAACGATAAGGTAAAAAGGGAAAGTGAATAGGTAAAATGAAATTAGCACGCCTATAATGGCTGCCTAATGTAACACCACCGCAAAAAATGCAGTTTGCTATCATGAATTAAGTCGAGACAAAAGGAATTCAAACAAGTTGAGAGTAGGGGGAATAGTTTTTTCAAACTATACAACTGTTTTTTACGTTATAATTTTGAAGATAGCAAAAAAAATATTACTTTTGCATCAGAAAAATACCCTTCGTAACTGAACGGTTACGTGAAAAGTGCGTAGCTCACAAGTGTAGGTTACGCGGGTTATTTTTTTGCTCTTTTGGTTCGTGCAGTATCGCGGATATGATATTTTGGAATAAAACTCCAATGCCGATACACCTGACGCCAACTATCGGAGGGTACTCGAATTGGAGTTGTAATACCTATGTTGAAATTTGGATAAATTTCCCTTATTCGAGCATTAATGTGCTTATATAGCTTCAATTTCAATAAAGTTCGATTACCGACCTTATTTTCACCTTCCGATTTCAATTTATCTTTCTCGTTTAATTTAAAACAGATTGCACCCAAAATCACATCCATAAATTGCAACGGAAGATGCTGTTTTGAGTCAACCTCTACAATTCCATCATCAGCAATCTTCAATCCCTTTTTCTTGAGCATAGGATCCTTCGCAAGTCCCCTTAAATGAAAGATAAATTCATCTCGATCGTTCTAGCGCAATGGAATTTCATCAAGATAAAGGGTCAATGAGTCAAGTTCTCCCTTTTCGGCATATGGAAGCCCAAAAGCATATTTTATAAATTGATAATACAACATAGGATAATCTGCCTTCCTTTCCTCGGGTGAAAGCCTTAATGGAGCATATTGATTGTGCCGAAAGAAAATTCTAATTTTTAGCTTATCTTCTTTTGCAAGATTGAAAAGTTCGTCAACTAATCGCACATATTTCTCATAATGATATCTATTGACTTTCTGCCATTTTATTTCATCAATTATACCTACTTCATGTACAGTAGAACGCATACGTTCTATTACCTCACGATAATGTCGTGAGTGAACCAAAATACCACCATAAAAATTGGAATAGTATTCACCATGACGATCGCTCTCGTCCAGCCAGATAAAAATCATTTCATTTTTATTATGGAGACAAAATTACGAAATTTCCTTGAATTATCTCGTCTTTTCCTTGGTTTATTTATTGTAAGCCAGTTCCACTGACAACCCATCTGACAAACCATCTGGCAAACAGTTTAAAGGGTAAAGGGAATAGGGTAAAGGAAATTTGGCACGCCCCTAATGCCTATCTCACGTAATACAACAACAAAATTTAAACGCGAAGGAGCGAAGATTAGAAGCTGTTGACTCCGATTATTGAGGTGCGCTAATTTTTACTTCTTACGTTTTACTTATAATTTTTTACTTTTTTATAACAAGTTTGTCACAAATTGTCACTTTCTGAGTTTATATTATATATTCAACTTTCGCAAGCGTAAAGTTGAAGTTTATAAGTTTATTGCACAATGTGCAGTTTATGAGTTTATTTGTTTGTCATATTCGCATCGGATAAACTTTTAAACTTATAAACTCTTAAACTTTAAGTTGAAGCTTGCGAAACTTAAATACTAACTGAACTTTAATGAGAAACTTGATTTTTCCTTCAATTGCTCTGGTTTGTTGCTGTCAGGCGGCATATGCAGGGGCGCAGGTCGACGACAAGACCGCAACTGAGGTTGCTGACAGCACAAACGTGCATGAACTTGATGAATTTGTGGTGCAGGGACGCACCCAACGCGTCATCAAATATGGCGTTGAATACATCCCCGACAAGAAGATGAAGAAGTCGGCTATCGATGCTACCCAGCTCTTGCAACAGATGCAAATCCCCCAATTGTCGATTACCCCCGGCACTACCTCCGTAAAGACTCTCGCCGGCAAAGACGTTTCCATCTTCATTGATTTCGTTCCGGCAGCAGAGCAGGATGTGCAGGGATTGCGTCCTGAAGATGTGTTGCGCGTTGAAGTGCTTCAATACCCTCAGGATCCGCGCTTCAATAGTGCCCAGTATGTTGTAAATTTCATCATGCAACATTACGAATGGGGCGGTTACACAAAACTGACGGCTGAAGGTGCCACCCTCAACACTGATAAAATCAGCGGAGAGGTTTATTCCAAATTCGTGTACAAAAAATGGACTTTCGATGCTTCGGCAAGTGGCGCGGGGAGTCACAATAACAAATATGCCGGTAATAAGGAGGAAGTCTATCGCGATATCAACATCGGGTCGCAACATTTCGATCAGATCACACGCACTTCGAACGTTGACGATTATCTGAGCAAAAATAATTCTCAGTGGGCTTCCATCCGGGCAAGCTACAACGCCGACAACATATACATCCAACATGCATTGTCGTTCTCTCGTTCAGCAACTCCCCTAATGAGAGAAAACTCCATTGTAAGATTCACCGACAACATCTTCACATCGCCCGATGCCCTGTCTTTGGAAACAACCCAGTCTCTTTCTCCATCAATACGCGGTTACTACTTTTTCAATTTTCCAAAGGGAAACTCGCTATCCTTATCGTGGAGTTTCGGTCATTCCGGCACACGTCGTAATGCCTCCTATCAACTCGGCAACCTCTCTCCTATTATCAACGACAACAATGAGAATACTTATGCTCCTGTTGCCAACCTCTCTTACTCGAAAAAGTTTCCGCACGACATCACTTTCCGCACTGCGTTAATGACCTACAACACATTGTATGACACGCAATACATAGGATCTTACGATGGCAGGCAGAAACTTCTCTCTTCTGAAAACATGCTCTTCCTCGAATATATGCAGAACTGGAAGTTCGGTCTCAGCCTATATTCGCGCGTAGGATTTTCCTATGTTATCGGACGAGTGAACGGTGTCAACACCTTGGAGCAATGGAATCCTCGTCTCGGAATGCAGCTGCAATATAAAATCAATGAAAAACACTCCGCAAGCATTGAGGGATGGTGGGGCAACTCCCATCCGCAGGCATCAACCGCCAACACTGCCCTCGTGCAGAGCAACGAACTTTTATGGCTTCAGGGAAATCCGGATCTTAAGAATACCATCTTTGCGCAAGCCACGGCATCCTACACTTATATCCCCACAAACCAGCTTAGCCTTTCAGCCACAGCCCAATATGAAGCGAATTATGACAAACAGGCTCTTGAATTCTATACACTTCCGGATCACGATGGTCTCGTGAGGCGCACCATCAACAGCGGTAAATTCCATGACTATTCCCTATGGTTGTCCGCCACACTGCAGCTTTTCGATAATTCCCTGTCGATCAAGGCACAGGGACAAGCTGAGAAGGTTGTGCTCACAGGTTGCGACGGTCAACACGCAAGCTGGCTTTTCGGAAGCGCATCTGTCAATTATTATCTGAAGAATTTTACTTTCATGGCATATTACCAGACCCCGCAGAAAATGCTCAATGCGTGGTCAAACGGAAGCCGCTACAATTATAAATGCACATACGGGATTTTCATCAACTATGCTGTCGGTGATTTCAAAGCGGGATTGCAGTTCCGCAACTGGTTCAGCAAAGGTCGACTGTATGAAACCTTCAACTCGCGTTATTTCTCCACAAATGGATGGACATGGAATAATGAACTTGCACGCGGAATCACTTTGACATTGAGTTATACCTTCCCCTATGGCAAGAAAGTTAACCGCAATAATGAACTTAGGGATTCCGGTTCATCCGGTTCGGCTATCCTAAAGTGAAATAATGAGATTTCGCTGCGGCGATATAAATTCCGGCAACGGTTGAAGATGGGGCGAGAGCCCCATTTTCCGTTATCGTCACACCGATATCTCCAAAATCGAGCAATCTTGCAAGTGTATGCATCTGAAACTGGTCGGGAAGTGAGGGATAACCTATTGCCGGGCGTATTCCGCGATACTTCCCTCTCTTTATATCTTCCATATCAAGACTCTCATCCTTGGCATACCCCCAGAGATCTCGCCTGACCAGGGTATGCACATATTCGGAGGCAGCCTCCGTCAGTCGGTCACAAATAGACTGGAGCAACAACAATTCATAATCATCCCCTGATTTTCGTGCCCTCTCAATTTTCTCTCGCAACACATCTCCTATAGTGACACAAAAACAGCCCACATGGTCGCCATAACCTTCCGGAGCCACAAAATCGCACAGAGCAACACGCTTTTCTCTTCCCTGCTTATTTTTTTGCCGCGGAGTTGGCAAAAATTCATCATTAATACTTATCCCGCCTTTCTCAGAAAAAGCATCATAGAACGCAACTTCCGCAAGGAGCGTAGCTCCCGATGTTTTCAGGTCTCTCAGAATCCTTTGGGCATCCGCAAGAAGAGTGTCAGCTTCCGGAGTTTCTTTATTTACTTTCCAGCAATTCAGAAAATATATCCAGTTAATATACTTCTCGACATCCCCAACAGGAACAGGAGACAACCTTCTGCATCCCCCAAAGGATGGAACCTCGAATTTCTCTTTGTACCAATCTATTTTAAAGAAGCTGTCATTCCTTTCTTCTGAAACACATCTTTCATTATTACCCGTATATTCTTCAACAAGTCTTTTCTGATTATCCTTTATACGCAATGCCTCGTTTTCATAATCAGCCATGAGTCTGCCGGCAAATATCGGATTCTGGGCAGCATCTCCAACGCGCACCACAATGCCACCGGGATAAGATGGTGCGATTTTCAAAGCCGTATGTAGTTCTGATGTAGCAGCTCCACCAACAAACAGAGGTATGTAGATAGAATTTCTCTCAAGTTCTGCAGCGACATCAACCATCTCGTTGAGCGACGGCGCTATAAGTCCACTCAGTCCTATAAAATCCGGTTTATAGGTCTTCACTGCGTCGAGAATCGCCGCAGTTTCAACCTGCACACCCAAATCTATTACTTTATAGTTGTTGCATTCAAGCACAACTTTGGCTATATTTTTCCCGATATCGTGCACATCCCCCTTTACCGTTGCAATGATAAAAGTACCTTTTGTTGCACTTTTATCATTATTTTTCTTCAGAAATGGAGTAAGCACGCTTACTGCGCGATGCATTGTGCGTGCACTCTTCACCACTTGGGGAAGAAACATCTTTCCTTCTTCAAAGAGTTTCCCGACAATCTCCATCCCCTGCATCAGCGGACCCTCCACCACAGCATTTGCAGATCCCAATGTCTGCACCGCCTCTGCAAGATCGCCCTCCAGTCTGGAATCATCTCCGGTTCGCAATGCATTGACAAGACGCTTCTCAACATCATCCTCAATTTCCGTCGATTCAGACGTATTTGCAGTGCCAACTCCATTGCCGGCATAATCACCGGCAACTGCAATCAGTCTGTCTGCAGCATTCTTTCTTCGAAGAAGTATCAAGTCTTCAAGAATTGTGAGCAATTCTTCCGGAATGTCGGAATATGTCACTTTGGTGGAAGGATCAAGAATTGCCATGCTCAATCCCGCTTTAACTGCGTGATACAGAAACACGGCATGCATTGCCTGCCGCAGATAGTTGTTACCACGGAAGGCAAACGAAAGATTGCTGATGCCACCGCTCGTTTTCGCTCCCGGAAGGTTATCCTTAATCCATCGAACAGCCTTTATAAAGTCGAGCCCATAAGCGTCATGCTCCGACATGCCTGTCGCTATCGACAACACATTCGGATCAATTATTATGTCTTCAGGCGAATAGCCGCATTTCTCTGTCAGAATCCGATAAGCCCTGGCTGCAATCTCTATCTTACGTTCGTAATCGGTCGCCTGTCCAATCTCGTCGAAAAGCATTACAACCACCGCCGCTCCGTAGGAGGCTATGATACGCGCCTGCTGCATAAATTCCTCCTCTCCATGCTTCAGGGAGATGGAATTAACAATAGCCTTTCCAGGCACATTTTGCAATGACGCTTCTATCACATTGAAATCAGACGAATCTATCATCCACGGCACAGAAGCGGTTTCAGGATCGGAAGACAGAAGACGCAGGAAATGCACCATCTCCATGTGCGCATCAAGCAGACCGTCATCAAAATTGAGGTCAAGAATCATTGCTCCGTCGGCAACCTGCCTGCGGGCAATGGAGAGAGCCTCATCATATGATTTCTCTTTTATCAGTCGAAGAAACTTTCGGCTTCCTGCCACGTTACACCTCTCCCCCACGTTGATGAAACCACGATCGTCATGAAACACATCAAGAGCGGCAAGCCATCCTGTCCGTCCGGATTCTCCCGACGATACATGACGCGGTTCAGCCTCCTTCGCAAGTGCTGAAATCAGGTGTATGTGCTCAGGGGTTGTTCCGCAACAACCGCCTACTATATTAAGCAATCCTTCATCAAGAAGTTTCTTGATTTCAGAAGAAAATATCTCCGGGGTTTGAGCATAATTTCCCAATTCATCCGGATGTCCGGCATTAGGATAAAATATCACCGGAAATGGAGATACCGCCGTTAGCTCTCGCAGAAAAGGAGCAAGTTTGTCAGGACCTGCAGAACAGTTTATTCCCATTGCCAGAGGATTGAACGAAGACATAGCGGTAACAAAAGATTCTATCGTATGCCCCGAAAGAATCCTTCCCGATGTTTCAGAAACAGTTATCGATAAAACGAACGGAGTTTCCGAGTTCAGTTCTTTTCGGGCACGATTTATGCCGAAGACCGCAGCCTTGGCATTCAACAGATCGAAAACCGTCTCTACAAGAAGAAAATCCACACCACCCTTTATCAATCCCTTTGCCTGCTCCTCAAATGCATGTGCCAGATCCATGAAATCTACAGACCTTGCAGCGGGATCGTTTACATCTGAAGAAAGAGAGGCAGCCATTCCTGTGGGTCCCATGGATCCGGCAACGAAACATCTCTTCCCCGGATTCTCCGACATAAATCTATCGGCTTCGCTTCTGGCGAGACGCGCACCCGCAATATTCATCTCCTCCACACGATCCGACAGACCGTATCTTGCCTGAGAATAGGAATTTGAATTAAAGGTATTTGTCTCTATAATATCCGCGCCCGCCTCCAGATATTTCCTATGAACCTCTGCCACAAGTTCCGGACGACTCAAACACAAGACATCGAAATCCCCCGCAAGAGGATAAGGATGCGTCATGAAGCGACGTCCCTTGGTTTCAGAATCGCTCAAGCGGAGACGCTGCAGCATCACGCCCATAGAACCGTCAAGGGTCAGCACCCGGTTCGAGAGTGCAGAACGCAAAGAGGCGATAATATTTTGATTATTCATAATCGGCAATAAAATGAATCAGGGGCATCAATACACCCTTCCGGCTATCTCAGCCACACTTTTCACGGCATGCATGGCATAGAAATGTATGCTCGGCACACATGCCTCCTTAAGTTCGCAAGCCTGGTGCACCGCCCATTCCACACCAATTTCACGCACCTGCTCATCTGTTGTGCATCTCAGAAGTTGCGTAGAGAGGGCATCCGGGAAATCAATATGGAACACACGAGGAAGAAGCGACAACTGTCGCAAAGATGTAAGCGGTTTGATTCCGGGCACAATAGGCACCGTTATACCGTTTTCTCTGGCTCGCGCCACAAAGTTAAAGAATTTTTCGTTGTCAAAAAACATTTGTGTCACTACATATGAAGCTCCAGCGTCAACTTTTGCCTTGAGCCATAGCATGTCGGTCGTAAGGTTCATCGCCTCCTCATGCTTCTCCGGATAACCGGCAACACCGAATGTAAACGGCGGGTATATAGGAGCGGTCTCCGTTCCGTCAGCCATTATGCCGTGATTGAAATCTGAAATCTGTTCGGCGAGGGAAAGCGCATGGATATGCCCGTCGGCACAAGTGGTGAATGTGCTGTCACTTTTCCGTCGGTCACCTCGCAGAGCAATAACGTCGGTTATGCCCAGATAAGAAAGATCGATTAGCTGGTCTTCTATCTCCCGTCGGCTATAGTCTCCGCATATAATATGTGGCACCGGTCTCACTCCGAATCTCTCTCGGAGCACAGCCGCTATTGCCACCGTGCCCGGACGCCGTTGCGATGTAAACTCCCGATATGTGCCGTCTCCAATATGATGATAGCTCACATCCGTGCGGTGCGTAGTGATATTGACATAAACAGGATTAAACCGCATCAAGCGTTCTACATCAGCATAGGTTCCCTCGATACTTTTCCCTCGTATCGGCGGCAAAATCTCAAACGAGAATGCAGTTTCGTGAGATGACGCTAAAAAATCGGCTACACTTTCCACTTTTTGTTTCTACTTTTTAGAAGCCTTTTAGTTAAGAAGCTGTTAAAGTGAAGACGCTGTCAGCTCCCTCAGGGTAATATCGATTATATAGCGATTATTCGCGATGAGATATAAGAACAGGGTAGCTGACAGCTTTCACATCTGAGTATGTCTTACAAAATTACAACACCAAATCATATGTTCCTACAACATATAAAATTATAGAATAAATTGATTTTATTTATTAAGAAGATTTGCAGTTTGTTCTAAAAATATTAATTTTGAGACAACAAAACAGAACAAAGCATTATGAATAAGGAATTAGACGAGATAGATATTGCCATAATAAGCCACCTGCAAAAAGATTCGAGGTTGTCAGTAAGAGAGTTGGCACAGCGTGTGCACCGGTCGCCAACTCCGGTTTTTGAACGTGTGCGTCGCCTCGAATCCGAAGGTTACATAAAAGCCTACACCATTCGTGTTGACATGGATAAGATGGGACGTGGATTCACGGTTTTCTGTAATGTCCGTCTCAAGCATATCAACACAGAGATGCACGAAGGCTTCGCTCTTGAAGTCAGAAATATTCCGGAAGTATCGGAGTGTTACAACGTGTCAGGAGCCTTCGATTATATCCTCAAGGTGCAGGTGCCGGATATGAAGACCTACCGCCGATTTGTCACCGAAAAACTCGGCAGACTCGACATGCTGGATTCTGTTCAGAGTGTATTCGTAATGGAAGACATCAAACAGACCTCTCCAGCCATCCCCATTCAAAGCAATCAATATAGTTAAAATTGGTTGCATTTACCGAAATATGTGTAATTGATGAAATAGAATCGTTGTGTATTTTTGCATCATAATCAAACATTGATGTGTATGAAAAAATTCATTGTCACTGTTTTTGCCCTAATGCTTTCTTTAGCAGCATTCTCAACGTATGCGGAAACTCAGGCAAATACAGAAAAATCAAAGGTCTATTTCATAAAAGACATAACACCTGAGAATCTTGTAAAAATCTATCATGCCCTTGGCAAAGAAGCCAAAGGAAAGGTGGCTGTAAAGATCAGCACGGGTGAATCAGCCCAATCAAACCATTTGCGTCCGGAACTGATTGAAAACCTCGTAAAGGAAGTTGATGGCACTCTCGTGGAATGCAACACTGCTTATGGTGGCAACCGATCCACTACAGCAAATCATCGCCGCGCAATCGAAGAAAGAGGTTATGGCAAAATAGCTCCTGTAGATATCATGGATGAAGAGGGATATATCGACATACCTGTCGCTGATACAAAATACCTTAAGTATGACAGAGTGGGAAGCCACCTCGCCAACTATGATTTCCTTATCAATCTTGCCCATTTCAAAGGTCATGCAATGGGAGGATTCGGAGGAGTGCTTAAGAATCAAAGCATCGGTATTGCCACTCCGGAGGGAAAAACCCTCATTCATACAGCCGGCGTGTATGATGAACCAAGATATGTTTTCCAACAGCCCCACGGACAGGATGCTTTTCTTGAATCAATGGCAGCTGCAGCACAAGCGGTGCACAATTATTTCAAGGGAAATGCCATTTACATCAACGTAATGAATAATCTCTCTGTGGATTGCGATTGCGACGGGCATCCCCACGCTCCGGAAATGAAGGATATCGGTATTCTCGCATCGCTCGATCCCGTAGCGCTCGACAAGGCTTGTCTTGATCTGGTTTTCAACCATCAGTCTACCGCCGGCGACAATTCAGCGCCACTCGTACAACGCATTGACAGTCGCCACGGTACTCATACAGTGGACCATGCCGCTGCTATCGGTCTCGGATCCTTGTCTTACGACCTTATTGACATCTCAAATGCAAGCGAAATCGCGGATATTCTGAGCAATGGTGAAAAAAGATACAATGTATATGACATTAACGGCACAAAATTATTAACCAATGCCGATAATCTTAACACACTTGACAACGGAATCTACATCGTGAACGGAATAAAAACAATCATAAGCGATAAATAATACACAATAAAACAGATCTTAACTAAAAGAAAAGAATTGCACACATTTGGGAATGATTCTTACATATAGTGATTATTGCGAAAAGGGATGCGCGGGGTAGCGCATCCCTTTTTCTTTTAAAGGTGTGCACAGGAGGGTAACACGAACTTTACTGAAATTTTTATTAATTTTGCAATGTAATCCATAATCGAACAAACGCCTTCAATTGTTCAAGATGTGATAACTGCCCTCTTCTTACATATTCAACTTTCGCAAGCGGAAAGTTGAAGTTTATAAGTTTAATTGCGCAAGCGCAGTTTATGAGTTTATTTGTTTGATGCGAATAAATGAAAACTAAGTCATGTTCGCATCTTATAAACTTTTAAACTTATAAACTCTTAAACTTTAAGTTGAAGCTTGCGAAACTTAAATTACATATATTTTAAACAAATCTTATGATAAAAGCACTTTTCTTTGACATTGACGGAACTCTTGTGAGTTTCAAGACACATACAATCCCGACATCAGCTGTCGATGCCATCAAAACTGCAAAAAACAAAGGTGTTGAAATCTATATCTCCACCGGACGCCCTTATGCATTGATCAATAACATTGATGGGATAAAGCCTATAATCGATGGATATATCACCACGAACGGAGCTTACTGCTTTACGAAACATCATGTCATCTCATGCTCCCCTATTCCGTATCAGGACGTAAGAAAAGTCTTAAGCGAATCTGATGAAAAGCATTTCGCTTGTATCGTTGTGGGAGAAAAGGATGTGATAATGTATAATCCGACGCAAGAAGCAAACCACCTCTTCAGGGATATGCTCGACATAAAGAATTATCGCACTGATATTCCTATTGAAAAAGTTCTTAAACAGCCTATATTACAATTAACACCTTTTATAACCGAGCAACAAGAGAAAGAATTGCTCCCGTTGATTCCGGGAATAGAATCAAGCCGCTGGTATCCTGCTTTTGTCGATTTCACTGCAAAAGGTATAAGCAAAGCCACAGGATTGAAAGAGATCGCATCTTTCCGAGGATTTGATATCTCTGAAACCATGGCTTTCGGTGATGGTGGAAACGATCTTACCATAGTAGAGGCTGCCGGTATTGGAGTTGCCATGGGCAATGCAAACGAGATATTGAAAGAACATGCCGATTATATCACAACATCAGTCGACGACAATGGCATAGCCAACGCATTGCGTCATTACAATATCATTTAATAATACGGTATCTTTTCAGGTTCAAACGTTATTGAGGATGTCGCCAACGGCGCTGCAAGGAAATAGCCGAGACAAAGGGGACCACTGAATAGACGGGGTCCATTGCTATCATTGGAAATCGCTCCAAGATAGTCACACATTTCCCGGCTTATTGGAGCAACAGTGACACTCACAACATCTCCCTCTCGCAAAGCTGTTTTTTCATCTTCCTCCGACAGATCTTTTCTTGAAGTCATCACTAACTCCTCAATGACTCCGTTTACCGACAGATCATCGGTAATTGCAACCCATTTATATGCCTCTCCGTTTTTATATATTCTTAACCAATAACAATCCCCCTGCTTTGATACATCATCCGTGAAAGCAACCTTCAACACGGCAACATGGTCATAAGGCATCTTTATCCAGTTAAACTCAAGGGATTTTATTTCTGAAGGAGAACCCATCAATGATCTTGACTCATATTCTTCTCCGTTACGCTTCACGTTGATCCGATACATGTGTCCAGGTATGCCATTGACGTCTCCTGAAAACACACCGGTAGCATCGGCAGCCAATACAAAATCCATATTATTTTCCAGATCTGTAATAGTAATCTCAGCATCCGTTACTTTTGTTCGATCCATCGGTGCGTTCATCGGTGTTGTTTCTGTGAGACTTACTTTCGCACCCTCCTGAGATAGAGATGCCTCAATCACAAGAATCGGATCAATCTCATTGTATTTGAAATCCAATTCCTTTTCACATGATAGAAGCGACAAACTCAAAACGACAAATATGAAATATATTGCACTTTTCATATATAAGTTATAAACTGATTGTATATGATACGGATGGTATGATACCAAACAAAGCCTGCTTCACAGCTCTTGTTCCCGAAGGTTTTGTAGAATCATCCTCAAAATACACCACATATGGATTATATCTGCAATAAGCATTATATACTCCAAACGCCAATTGGCTTGTAAACCTTTTTCCCTTTCGAGTATATACCGCAGAAAGGTCAAGCCTATGCGTGGCAGGCGTTTTATAACCGTTTCTCTTTGAGTAATAATAGCACGTAGTGCCGTCCAACTGATATTTAGCATCAGGAGCCGTCAGTGGTTGCCCGGAAGAATAAATCCAGGTTCCGGATATATCCCACCTATCGTTAATCTTGAATATTGCAGCCACCGAGACGTTATGCCGTCGATCATTTGACGCATCATACCACAACCCATTATTTATGCCGGGAATCTTTACTTTAGTCCATGACAATGTATATGCAACCCAGCCGGTTAGACGGCCGCTGTTTTTCCTGAACATTATTTCTCCGCCATAACTCCTGCCTTTGCCTCCCAGAATAATGCTTTCAAGATTGATACGTGAGAACATCGATTTTCCATCCTGATAATCATATACATTATTCATTTTTTTATAATAAACTTCCGCCGACCAGTCAAATACTCCGTTTTCCGTCATGCCGGAATATCCCATTCCATATTGATTACACTTTTCGGGTTTTACATTTGCCGAAGTCAAAGCATATCTGTCGAATGGGAAACTGGTAGAATTCGACCGGATAGCGTGTATGTTCTGAGTAGTGATTCCGAACCCTAATTTCAGGTTATTGAGTGGATTGATATTGTATTTAAAGCTTATGCGGGGTTCAACATCAAAATATGTGCGGGATGAAAAATCCGGCATTGTCTCATCCGGAGCGTAAAAAGCATTGAAGTGTTTTCCCGAAACTACAGAAAACAAACTCAAGCGCACACCTGCCGACAATTCCATTTTTGAATTGAACTGCGCATCATAATTTCCCCACACTGAATTTTGCCAACCTGAACGTATTTCCCTGTTATGAGAATCATTCCTCACCATGTCTGCCGATTTCACCCTAAGGAACTCAGATCTTAATCCGAACTCAACCTTGTGATCGGGGATTATTTCCAAAGTGGCTTTCTCATTCAAGGAGAAATTTCGTATGTATTCGGTAAGTCGCTGATCCGTATTGAGCATTGTCATCTTCATATCAGGATCATAACTTGTAGCGGCTGCCGTGGTAGTGAATGTCCACCTGTCGCCGAGGCGTTTCTGCCAGTTCAATGACCCTCCGATGTTTCCCCAATACATCCCCATGATCTTTTTGATCGCCATATTATCATGACTGCAGATAAAAGATAGGTCAATTATATCATCCCTTCCCGGAATATATCTTAATTTTGCGGTAACATCATAGAAATTCATAACCGTGCTCCGGTATTCAGGCACCATTTGCAGAAATGCATCAACGTAAGATCTCCGGGCGGACACAGCAAACGAGAGTTTATTTTTCAAAATTGGACCTTCCGCCTTAAGTTTTGCAGCAAGGATACCGATTGTTGCAGATCCGTGATAGGAATTCATATTCCCCGGTGCCAATCCTGTTTCCAACACAGCCGAAGTTGCTCCACCATAACATGCCGGTATCGGACCTTTATACAAGCTGGCGTGTCCTATCGCATTGTCATTGAAAGTTGAAAAAATACCCATGACATGCGTTGGATTATAAAGCGTTATTCCATCCAGAGAGATCAGATTTTGAGAAGAAGTTCCACCTCGCACCTCAAACCCACCTGCTCCATCTCCCTCTCCGTGCACGCCCGGTAACAATGAGATCGATTTTATTATGTCATTCTCGCCGAAAAGCATTGGTATGCGAGCCATTTTGTCAAGTTCGATATTCTCGACACCGAGAATTTTGTTGTCAATCCGCCGACGTGCCGATTGACCTTCGACAACAAACTCTTCCAGTTCACGACTCACCGCCGTATCAGCAAATTCTTCCGCATGCACGCTGACATACGAACCACAGGACATTAGAGCGTATATTAAAAACTTTCCAACCATAATCAGGTTGTAAAATTAGCAATAATTTTACAAATCACACAGTCTTGACTGTTTCCTTAAATTACGATTGCATGTGTATAGCTTCCATAAAACGTTCAACAGTTGCCTTATTTCCGGTATATTTTCCCTCTTCTTCACTGAGTTTACACGTTTCGCAATAGAAAGGCCATGACTCCGTAATCTTCACCGCCCATAGTTTTATCACTATATTCATAGGCGCCATACCGGGAAAATCATTGGTAAAATGCGTTCCTATCCCAAAAGACGGAATACACTTTCCAGTTGCATATTGCTGTATTTTTATTGCTTCATCAACATCCAGTCCGTTGCTAAACACAATCTGTTTGGTTGTGGGATCAATTTTCAGAGAGTGGTACTTATCAACTATCCGATCAAGTTCTTCATAATTGTCTCCGCTGTCGACCCGCAATCCCTTGAACATATTGGCATAATCCTCTGAAAAATTCAGACTGAATATCCGCCATCCATACGTGTCGTAAAGGAATGTGCCCAAAGCTCCGCGATAGGTTATTGACCATGTTTTCATGGCAATGTAATTTGCCATCTGCGGACCATACATCCCCGCTATCGCACATATTAACTCATGTGCCATCGTTCCGATAGGAGTCAGATCATATTTCATGGCAAAATAGACATTGCTTGTGCCGATAAATCTTCCTGGACCAAACGTATCATTGCAGGCTTTCATGGCACGTATGGCAGTTTCCTGCGCCTTAAACGATGCACGCCTACGAGTGCCGAAATCACTGAACACGCATCCTGCGTCTATCATTCTGCGTGCTTTCTCATACGACCTCACATAATACGCGTCATAATCAAGACACTCATCCTGTCCGGTCATCACATAATACAGTTCAGAAATTATTGCAAGAACTTTGACTTCAAGCATAATCGTATCGCTCCAGTTTCCTTCAAACTCAACACTCAAATGTCCCTCATGATCCTGACTGACAGTGACCCATTCACGGTTATACCTGAAACCTTTCAGAAACCGATAGAACCAGGCAGGAATATAGTGGCATTTACGTCGCATAAATGCAATCTCCTCATCTGTGATGACAACATTTTCAAGCAATATTATCTGCTTACGAAGCTCTTCTGCAAACCCCGGAGGATATACTGTATTGTTACGGTCTGTAAACTTATATTTGACCTGCGTGCGGGGATAGTTTTCTATCACCGCGCAACACATAGTGAATTTATACAGATCATCGTCTGTGAAATGTCTTATTATCTGGCGCATGGCTTCTGCATTATTGATTTATTAAAATAACGAATTTATCATGCCTTTGGATTAAACTTATAAAACTTCCGGTTTGATGAAGTTGAATTAATTATTCAACTTTCGCAAGCGTAAAGTTGAAGTTTATAAGTTTATTGCACAATGCGCAGTTTATAAGTTTATTTTTTTGATGCGAATAAATGAGGACTCAGCCATACCCGTATCTGATAAACTTTTAAACTTATAAACTCTTAAACTTTAAATTGAAGCTTGCGAAACTTAAATTAATCATTATCTTTGCAGTTGAATTAACCAACCATGAAGATGAAGAAATTTTTTCTGGCAGTTATTAGCTTTTCTGCAATAATAATGACGGCATTCGCTGCCGATCGATCCTATGTAATGAATCCTGAGATAAGGTATCAGACCATCGATGGTTTTGGTGCGTCCGATGCATGGAGCATGCGATTTGTTGGCGAGATGTCTGATTCGGTGCAATCAAATGTTGCCGATCTTTTATTCAGCAATGAGTCAGATTGCCATGGAAATCCCAAGGGAATTGGCTTAAGCATCTGGCGATTCAATATCGGAGCCGGAAGTGTGGACCAAGGACGCAGCTCGCAGATCAATGACGGCACAAGAACGGAATGCTTTCTGCTGGCAGACGGCTCCTACGATTGGAACAAGCAACTTGGGCAACGTAATTTCCTGAAACTCGCCAAGCAACGTGGAGTGCAGACTTTTCTCGGATTCCTAAACTCACCACCTGTATTTTTCACTCAAAACGGTCTTGCAACAAACACCGGCAGAGACAGCACTTATAATCTTCGGGAAGACAAATATGAGGACTTTGCCCGTTTCATGGCTGATGTTATTGTCGGTCTTAAAAATCATGATGATATTTCTCTAACATACATCTCCCCTCTCAATGAGCCAGATGGACATTGGAACTGGTTTGGACCTAAACAGGAAGGCACCCCAGCTTCAAAACGTGAAATAGCAAGAATCGCCAAACTTCTTGACAAGGAGATCTCAGCAAGAAATTTGGACACAAAGATTATAATACCGGAATCTTCAGATTATCGATGCATGATGTCAACACACATGACCGGATCAGACCGAGGTTATGAAATACAATCTTTTTTCTCTCCTGACAGCACTGAAACATATCTGGGAAATCTGAAGAATCTCCCCCGCATGATGGCTGGACATAGTTACTGGACAAATACGCCTATCGATACCATGAAACTGATTCGCGTCGCCCTTAACGATACCCTCAGGAAATATGGCGTGGACTTCTGGCAAAGCGAAGTCTGCATCATGAGCAACGATGAAGAAATTGGCGGAGGACATGGTTTTGACAGAACAATGAAGACTGCATTATACGTAGCGCGTATCATTCATCACGACCTCGTGTATGCCAATGCACGCAGTTGGCAATGGTGGAGAGCTATAGGCAGTAATTATAAAGACGGACTTCTTTTCCAATATCGAGACAAAACATCGGGCAATGATACGATTGTGGATTCCAAATTATTATGGACATTAGGCAACTACAGCCGTTTCATCCGTCCTGGAGCGCAACGCATTGATATATCCGCCATGGATTCAAAAGGAAATATTCTTCCTGACAGCGCAACCGAGCCATACGGACTGATGTTGTCTGCATACCGTAATGAGGACGGCTCAATGATTGTTGTCGCAATCAATTATTCAGAAAATGACGAAAAAATTTCGATAAAGGCACCGGATCGGAAGAATATATCTCGCTCCCGCAAGATATATATCACCTCGGATAAGAATAATTCCAACATAACGCCGATAAAAGAAGAGACCCTAAGAAAACCGGAAATCACCGTTCCTGCACGCTCTGTAGCGACAATTGTTTTCGAATAACTAAATTACATTTTTTCCTACCGATGTTACGGATTCCTATTTCGGGATAGTGTATAATTTCAGGGATTTATGTAATTTTGTCAAAAACAAATCTCATGGCTGAAAAACCTTTGAACATAGCTACAATTACAGAATATAACGACCTCCTCGGAGTCGAGACTTTGCATCCTCTTGTGAGCGTAATAGACCTCTCGAAATGTCCTCCCATGCGACATAAACGCCATATTTTCGGCTTTTATGTGGTATTTCTGAAAGATGTTGTCTGTGGAGATCTCATATACGGACGCAGAAAATATGACTATCATAAAGGAACCGTGGTGTGTCTGGCACCGGGACAGGTCATAGGACTCGAAGACAATGGTGAGGAATACCAACCCAAAGGCTGGGCGTTGTGCTTCGATCCGGAACTTATACGCGGCACGTCTCTCGGGCGCCATATGAATGAGTATTCATATTTTTCCTACAACGTAAATGAAGCCTTGCATCTGTCGCAACAGGAACGAGAAATCTTCATCGACTGTCTCGAAAAGATTTCACTCGAACTCGGTCATGCCATTGACCGACTCAGCAAACGTCTTATCGCATCGAACATAGAGCTCCTGCTTGATTATTGTCTCCGTTTTTACGAACGTCAGTTCATCACCCGGGAGACTGTAAACAGTGATCTGCTGGCGAAATTTGAATCGATTTTAGATGACTATATGCATAGTCCGCGCTTATCGGCAGAAGGTTTGCCGACAGTAAAATGGTGCGCATCTGAAATGTGCCTCTCGCCCAATTATTTCGGGGATCTTATAAAGAAAGAGACCGGAAAAACAGCAAAAGAACACATTCAGGCAAAGATTATCAATCTTGCTAAAGAACGCCTGTTCTCACAAGACAAAAGCATCAGCCAGATTGCTTATGAACTTGGTTTCCAATATCCGCAGCATTTCACGCGCCTTTTCAAGAATGTGGTTGGAGTAACCCCCAATGAATATCGTAATAACGCAAACTAAGAAACTTTTAGAATCAGAATCCGCGCCGGCGGATCTTTATTGGAATCATACCTGGCAACAACTGAGCGTTATCAGGAATGACAAGAGCGAGATGACCGCCGCCACCCGCGCCAAGCATCTTCCACGCCATAGCATAGTTGCGTACACCGTCAATAAATTCCTGTACTCCTGGCTGCATCATCGCCGGGAACATCGCTACCTGAGCATCAAAAGAATCACGGAATGCATCAGCAAATGCGTTGAGATCGCGATGCATGATTGCATCCCAGCATCGGTCGGCTGCAGATGTAAGAGCCTTGACCTTATCTTCCGTAATATCCTTTCCCTCCACTACCGAGCAGTCGGGACGGCGTGGAAACATCGGCAGCAGCACAATGTGACTTTCCAACCAGGAAATGATTTCCTCATCATGACATGACTCTATTCGGTCGGGCCAATAACGGTCGTTATAATGATGGCGAGTAATCCCAGACATGCAGATACCGATGGCATCCTGAGCGCCGGAGACATGTCCCTTGTTCTCAGGGTCATTCTCAAAGCAGAACAGCAGCCGTGCAAGCATCTCTTCGTTGTAATCGGGAAGCTCATAAGGCCATATTTTCTTGGCAGCATTTCGCGTGGAGGTCGACATCCCTCCTCGCTCCATGAATTCAACCGTCGGCTCTATTGATGCCGTGATCGCCCATCCATCGCCATAATGTGATACATAGGGCTGATCAATCCATGTGCCGGCAATGTCTACGCGATATGGAAGATGCGACTTCACATCACTACGCAGAGAGGTAGTGGAGCGAGCTTGGAGTCCGGCATCGGGAACACGAGCAAGTTCTACGTACTCGATGCCACGTTCAGCGCATAGACGACGTTTCTCTTCGCTTCCTCCATCTGAATTCACCACGAATATATCCGGTCGTACCTTATCCATCGTGTCAATAAAGTCAAGCATACCGCTCCCGGAGTTTACGAAAGCATCAGTAACATAGCGTATTGCTTTCACCATATAAAGACGCTCCTTCTCAGAATAGACTGTACGACGATGTTTTAGCTCTTCGATAGTGCTATCTGAACCTATACCCACATAAAGATCGCCATATTGTGAAGCCTCCTTGAAAAAAGCCACATGCCCCGAGTGGAGCATATCGTAGCATCCGGAGACGAATACTTTTTTTCTCATAATTATTATTAAACAACTTCTTAACTTATCTTGAGCCGGCGCGTATTATTCCGGCAGAATAAACAAATATAATAATCAGACAAACCACCGGCACCCAGAAAGAATTCCCTATTCCGAATATATCTGACACGAGAGCCTGAAGCGGGGTTATCAATGCCCCTCCCAGTATCGCCATGATAAGCCCTGAAGCTGCAAGTTTTGCGCTTTCTCCGGTTATCCCTTCAAGAGCTATGCCATATATGGTCGGGAACATTAGCGACATGCATGCTGAAATCCCGACAAGTGCCCATACCGACAGCATTCCACTGCTAAAGATTACTAAGAGAGTACACCCTACGGCAGCCGCCGAGACGCATAAAAGCAACTTTACAGGACGGACGAAACCCATAACCCATGTGAAAAAGAACCGACATGCCGTGAATGCAATTATTGAATACAGAAATATCATCGAGGCATCTTTCTCGAGAATACCAAGCCTGTCCATGGCAAGACGTATCGTAAATGACCACACTCCTGTCTGAACGCCAACATAGAAAAACTGAGCCACAACCCCGTAGCGCCATCTTCTGTTTTTCCAAAGCATTCGGAAGGTTGACAAAATATTGAGATTGCCGGTATCCTTATCTGCAGGCATCTTTACAAGTGCGATTATAACGAAAAGAACTGTCAGTACAACACCTATGAGCATATAAGTTCCCGACAAAGCGTTCAGTTCGTGCGCTTGCACTTCCGCGAGGGCATCTGCTCCCATACCTGCGCGTTCGGCTGCATCGGCAGCATTAAGTTCAGAAAGTATAAAGTGCCGGCTCAGAAGAATTCCGCATATTGCACCTATAGGATTCAATGTCTGGGCGAAGTTTAAGCGACGGGTGGCTGTTTCCTGTGATCCCATAGACAAAATATAAGGGTTGGCTGTAGTTTCGAGCACAGCGCACCCACCAGCCATCACATATATGGCAAAAAGAAAGAAACCATATGAAGCTGTTTGTCCTGCCGGATAAAAAAGCATCGTGCCTGCTGCGTAAAGACCAAGACCCAACAGAATTCCAGCCTTGTAAGAGTGACGACCGATAAAAACAGCGGCCGGCAACGCAAAACAGAAATAGGCTCCAAAGAATGCAAACTGCACCAATGATGTCTGCAGATCGCTCATCGACATTATGCGTCGAAAAGCGGCCAGCAACGTGTCATTCATGTTGTTGGCGACTCCCCACAATAAAAAGAGGAGACTCACGAGCAAGAAAGGTATCTTGTATGACTTTGAAATCTGTCGCATAACTTATAAGTAAGTAATAAAAATTAACCGATATATGTAAGTAATGAAATCTTGCACTATAAAACTTGTTCTTTTTGGCTGTTTTCACCTTGTAATTCAGTCGCATATGCCTATATGCTCCATCATTACGCGGCAAAAACATCTCAAAAATAACTGCGTTTTATATGTGCATTAATTTTTCTTACTTACTTAATTCAAAAATCTTTGACATCACCTTCCATTTCTGCGCGGAAGACTCTGTTTCCCCGCAATTCTGAAATTTCGACACAAATTCCTCCCATTCCTGCTGACGAGGCATTGTGGCAAGTCTCCGGAAAGCGGCATCAAGATCAATATCATCCGGTGCTTCTATAATCATCACAAGAAGATTGCCGAGAAGATATATATCCATTACTGAGACTCCAACCTCTTTAATTCCCGACCTGATTTCGGGCCATATATTCTTGTGAACGAGACAATACTCCTCAATCAATTTAGGATCATCCCTGAGGGTTAGAGTCTTGACTAATCTTTGCATTGTATGCAGTCTTTTATATTACAGATTATTGGATTGAAAGGATGATTTTTATATTTGCCCTCCCTTCAATCCAATAACGTAAAAGATTATAAATAATTATTCAATACTCCGCGTTCTCACCCCATTTATAATTCCCCTTCCCCATTACACATTAAACATTAAAAATTACACATTGCACATTAAACATTAAATTCCAAGATACGTTTTCAGCGTTTCCACATATTCCTCAAATGCTTTCCTGCCTTCGGGAGTGACCGAACAGGTAGTGCGAGGACGTTTCCCCGACATCCCTTTCTCTATTGTAATATATCCCGCAGAAGAAAGTTTGTCAAGCTGGACACTGAGATTTCCGGCGGTTGATTCTGTTTTCTCTTTGAGATAAACGAAATCTGCTTCCTCCACATTCATTAGAATGGACATGACAGCAAGCCGGAGTTGCGAATGCAGGAGCGGATTCAGTTCTTTCATATATTCTCAACTTTATAATTAACCTTGGCTTTATGGTTAATAACGTGACCGGGAATAATCATCATGCAAACAAACCCGAAAATAAATAAAGGGAGGTACCAATTGGCGTTAAGTACAACGCCGCTGGCAACGCAACATAATGTGACCAACCCGACGGCAAGTCCGATTATTCCGCCAACACATAAACTATTCTCTCTTAGAAAAATGCCTTGAGCTATTTCAGCTAATGGAGTTGCTATGCAAGAATACACCAACATCGCTCCCCAGCAATTTACATTCAGGAATAGACTGAAACCTAAACACATGAGCATCAGAACCAATTCCGATATACCAAATATGGTCCACAACCGGGAGGTAACCTTGTCAGAATACGTAGTCACTCCATTCTCACGTTGCTCCTTTCGAGCCATAATGATCGTAGCCGGGAATCCGATCAAAGGGATTGCGAACCAAAGCCAATTCCAGACATTCTGCTGCGTAGTGGCGAGCATAATCCATACAAGGATTGTGACGCAAACCACCAGATATCCCCACATAAGGAGAATATTTCCATTGCCGATATAACGTTCTTTGGTGCGGGCAATCATGGCAGTAATGACCTCCAGACTCTCCTTTTCAGTAAGTTTTCTCTCTTCCATAACAAAAATTTTTTTGATTTAAGTTTCGCAAGCTTCAACTTAAAGTTTAATAGTTTATCAGTTTAATAGTTTATTAGATGCGAATATGACTGAGTTTATTTTTATTCCCATCAAATAAACTCATAAACTGCGCACAGCGCGATTAAACCTATAAACTTCAACTTCTCACTTGCGAAAATTGAATTTATTACAATTTGGTTTATTTTATAAACCATTTAACTCTGAAAAAAGGGCGACCGCGCGATTTCGCCCTCTTCTCGCCTGCAAATTTAATAAGGTTTATTTTATAAACCAAATTTTAATCCAACTTTTTTTGACTTTTTTGATTCAAAAATTTCTAATTTTCTCTTTTTTCATATTACGGGCGAAGCCAGAGATACAGAATGCGAAGCCGAAGCAGTGATATTACAGGCGAAGCCGAAGCAGTGATATTACAGGCGAAGCTGGTTGAGTGAAGACACCTTGGTGTCCCCTATGCCGTCATATGCTATTAATTACAAAAACATCTTATATTTCACTTCCCCTTGATCCGCAAAAATATTCGCATAAGATAAGAATTATAATATCTTCAATGCAATAGCGGCGCAGGCTTCGGCATCGCAGAGGGCGTGGTGATGGTTCTCCATGTTGTAGCCACAGGCGGCGGCTGAGATATGAAGTTGATGACTTGGAAGTCGCAGACATCTGCGCGATGCCGCTAAAGTGCAATAAAATTCATAATTGGGATATTCCATACCATATTCGGCAAAGGCTGCCTTCAGACAACTCTCATCAAAGGGTCGGTTGTGAGCCACGAGGGGCAACCCTTGAATCCGAGGGGCAATATGTGCCCAAACTTCCGGAAATGTTGGTTGACCATCTGTATCCTGCCGAGTCAGACCATGCACCGGCGTTGTCCAATAAGTGTAATAGTTTGGGGTCGGTTTTATTAGACTGTAGAATTTATCCACAATCTCTCCCCCGCGCACCACCACAATGCCAACACTGCAAACACTCGAACGTCGCCCGTTCGCAGTCTCAAAATCTATCGCTACAAAATCTTGCATTATATTCAACTAATTATTATAGAAGTTCTATACCTGCATCGTGACATGCCAGGATCTGCTCTTCGGGCCATATGGATGCCTGCACTTCACCGATATGCGCTTTCTGAAGCATAAACATGCAAAGACGGCTTTGCCCTATTCCTCCACCAATCGAACTGGGGAGCTCGCCGGAAAGCAGTTTCTTATGGAACGCAAGCTGCGCTCGATCCTCGCATCCGCGGCTTTTTAGCTGCCTTCTCAACGCATCTGCATCAACACGTATACCCATCGAGGATATCTCGATACTTCTCTCAAGCACAGAATCCCAAAGAATAATATCCCCGTTCAGACCATAATAGCCATCTTCATTCTTCGTGCTCCAATCATCATAATCGGGAGCGCGACCATCATGCGGTTCTCCGTTCGACAATTGCCCACCAATTCCGATAAGGAAGATCGCACCATACTTTTTCGCCGCCAAACTCTCGCGCTCATCTCGAGGCAAATCAGGATATTCTCTAAGTAGTTCTTCAGAGTGGATGAATGTGATATGCTCAGGCAGCCGCGGTGTGATATGAGGAAAATTCTCATACACCATTCTCTCTGTCCTTCTCAAAGCGCAGTATATTTTCTCAACCGTTGCTTTCAGATAAGCGAGATTCCTGTCGGAAGGGAGAATGGTCTGTTCCCAATCCCACTGATCAACATAGAGGGAATGCAAGTTATCCAGGTCTTCATCCGCTCGAATAGCGTTCATATCCGTATAAAGACCATAATGAGGCGCAATATCATAAGCGTGAAGTTTCACTCGTTTCCACTTGGCAAGAGAATGCACCACCTCTGCACGCTTGTCACCAAGCGCCTTGATAGGGAAATTCACAGCTCTCTCCACACCGTTCAGGTCATCGTTCAGTCCTGTACCGGAAAGTACAAAGAGCGGAGCAGTTACCCGTCGGAGATTCAGCGCCTCCGATAATGACAACTGGAAAAACTCCTTAATTTTCTTGATTGCAACCTCTGTAGTCTCAGGAGTGAGCTTCTGTTTATATTTCTTGGGGATAATCAGGGACATATCTAAAGTAATTGATTATGAATATATATTATTAACATATATTATTAACGCAGTTATACTTTAGATATTTTCCGACAGGAGTACTGGAGAAACAGGAGTTTTCTCAAGATTCTATTATTTCTACTGTTGCTACTGTTCTACTGTCTTCTATTTTGAAAAACCAGCATCCCGACCGATGGGAACCATCGCAAGGATAGCCGCCCCAAATCCGGACGGCTATCCTTGATCAAAACAAGTTCTGTTTCATCTTGCCTCTATATAGGTCTTGTCTCCATATAAAGGTTCGTACTTTAGTCCCCTTTTGATACAACGTTTCAGAGCCTTCGTGAATGACGATGGCGTTTCAATCTTGTAACACCCCTTAAAATTGTTCATTACTTGAGTTTGTTGTATTCATCGTCGGTTACGGGTTCAAGCCAGATGTTTTCTGTCTTGTCGCCGGGCACGGAAAATGCCAGATGGGCGAACCAGGAATCTTTGGCAGCACCATGCCAGTGCTTCACATTGGCGGGAATGTTGATCACAGTGCCGGGAAGTATCTCAACCGCAGGTTTCCCCTCTTCCTGATACCATCCCCGACCGGCAACGCCGACAAGCATCTGACCGCCGCCCTTCTCTGCCTTGTGGATGTGCCAGTTATTGCGGCATCCCGGTTCAAAGGTCACATTCGCAAAAGGTATCTGCTCTTTTGAAATAGGAGCGAGATAGCTGTTACCGATGAAATATTTTGCATACGCGGTATTCGGTTCGCCAATCGGGAAAATCATCTCACGCTGGAAAGCTGCCTTGGCATCTTCACCTTTTATATCTTCATTCCAAACATCCTTTGCAAGACGGAACGCAGCCCAAGCCTTAGGCCACCCTGCATAAAATGCAATATGGGTGATTATCTCGGCGGCTTCAGTGCGGGTTATTCCGTTTTTCTTTGCCTCTTGAAGATGATAGGTCAAGGAGCTGTCGGTGATTCCCTGACTGATAAGAGAAGTAATTGTCACAAGACTTCTGTCTCTCAAAGAAAGCAGATCGTTGCGACTCCACACTTCTCCAAAAAGGATGTCATCGTTGAGATGTGCGAATTCTGGAGCAAAATCACCGAGAGCATCGCGTCCGGCGGTCTGCACTATTTTCTGTTGTGCCATAACATTAAGAGTTAATATACTTAATAATGCTGTTACTATTATCCTGTTCATAACTTCTTCAAAATTATATTGCAAAATTAATATATCTTTATGATTTGTCACATAACAGATTCACAGATTAATCTACCAATTTCTTTGGAATAAAACCCTTAAAATCAAAAGTCTTGGATGCTGTCTAAAGTTTACTGCCAAAGAATTCATTTAGCTTTCTTACTGCATCATCTACGTATTCAGGCACATAATACGTCTGAATGTGTGAAGCACCGTTAATCTGATAGTATTCCTTATCTTTTGTTCCTGCCTTGATGTATGCCTCCCTACTCATATAATCAGAATCCGATTTACTTCCGGACATTATGAGCAGCGGGCAGTCGATAAGATCTGCATGTGCGGTGGCATCCCATGTCATAAGATCCATAAGGCTTGCAGTTGTATAACGGCTAACGGAATTGGGATGAGCGTGCGTGATACCGTAATACTCCAATCCGTCATGATAAAGCGTTCCGGGTTGCAGATGACTCATGGCTTCCTCAATCTCCTGGCGTGTCTGTGTGCGAGTGTGACCCTCGTACATAGTCTCGCCTGTAAGCACAAATTTTTCACGCGCCTCCGATGCACGCTTCAATCTCTTCTGAACGGTCGTCATCTGAGAATCCAGATATCCCAGTCGACGAACTCTGCCTGTATTGAAAAGGCTGAGCGTGGCTGCGGCTTTTATTCTCTTATCCGACTGAACGGCGGCAAAAGTGTAACCACCGCCTCCACATATTCCAAGCGCTCCGATACGCGAAGCATCCACCCCCGGATAATGAGATATGTAATCAACCATGCCTCGCACGTCATTGATACGATTCTGAGGAATATCAAGATTACGTGGTTCGCCACCGCTTGCGCCCTGATATGATGCATCAGCTGCAATTGCCACATATCCCAGACCGGCAAGACGCTGCGCATACAAACCGGCGGTTTGCTCCTTTACTCCTCCGTTGGGATGAGACACTACGACGGCTGCATATTTCTTTGAAGGATCGTAATCTGCCGGTGTATATACATTCGCTGCTATCTCGTTACCATTAAGGGTATAATGCACAGGATGAATATGGACTTCCCCTTTACGGTTCTCCGTAATTGCGTTTCTGTAAACAAGACCATAGGGATTCTTCATATAATCGAATATTTCTTGTGAATAAGAGTTTGCTGTTGCTGCCATTACCATAAGAATTGCTAAAATTGATTTTGTCTTTTTCATATTTTATTATTTATTGTGCAATATATTTCCTGCCGTCCATGATGTAGACTCCTTTCTCCGGAATTGCATCAAGTCGCAATCCTGCCATAGAGTATATTCCCGTCTTATCGGCACCAGAAACATATGCTATATTAGAGACTCCTGAATTTCCTGTGCCATAACCTATTCGCTCAAGCCATTGTTTTACAGACCCGACCGTAGGTACATCAATACTATCGTCATCATTCTGAGGCTGACGTATGTTGTCGGGATCCAGATCCTCCGGCAAAGTAGCGGGAATATGCTTCGAATCGGGGGTCGATTTATAGAGACGTTGCATAGTCTCATTAAGATACGATCTCGCACCGAATGTAACGAATGGAATTATTACCTTATTACTAAGATCATAATGTTCAAGGAATGTGCATACAACCATTGCGGGCTGATGCCACCATATTGGAGTGCCCACAAATATCGTATCATATTTAGCCATTTGTTGTTCGGAGAGATACGTCTTCACTTCGGGACGCAGATTGTTATACGCCTCGTTCTGGATACGGTCTGAGTCATCATATGGATTTGCGGCGTAAGCATCCATCGGTTCTATAAAGAATATATCCGCACCGGTCTCCTTCTGTATTGCCTCTGCCACAGCCTTGGTATGCCCCTCGGCAGAAAAATAGGCAATTAAAGTTTTGGTATTGCCGTCGATAGAATTATCGGCATTTATATTTGCTGCCGACGGCTCATCCGCCGAACAACCTACATTTACCAGTACAGGCAAAATAAATGTGAATAAAAACTTTTTCATATCATATAAATTTAGAAGCTATTTAAAAATATAACCTTATCGAGCCTGACTCGATAAACAAATGATTTCCTCAATCTGCTCCGGAGTGGCACCAAGACGCATCGCTATCTTGGAATGGGAAGCGAGCATCGGCTCAACTCCTTCACCCAGTGCTGCTATAACAGCCACTGTGGCAAGTTCCCGTTCGGCATAAGTAAGCACATCTCGCTCAAACAAATCACAAAAAAGATGTTCCTTCAGAAACACTTCAACTTCCGGTGAAAGTTGAGCATAAGCAGGTTTGGGAGCATCGGCGGGCACACCGGATATCTCAGCGAGTATCTGACGACCTCTTTCATATTTGCTCCTGCCGTCATTGACCGGAGTGGCTCCCTTTCCGCGAATTACAGGTTTTCCTGTCTCCTCACGCTTATCAATTACTCCGACCAAAGTCTGAAGTCCGCGCAATGCCTTCGGAAAACCGCAATACGCATACGTATGCACAATCACCTCCTTAACTTCATTTAGAGTCATTATGCTGTCAAGTGTCCGGTCAAGCGTTTCACGCAGCATCGGAAGGTCTGTTTTTGCTGTCAAAGATGCAATTTCCACTATCGCCTTCTGTCTGGGTGACAATGTAGTAGTGCGCTGTGCGAAAATATTCCCGGAAATCGAAACCGAGATAAGCACGATCAATATTCCAAAGCGTTCTTTCATATAATTGCAGTTATTATAAAGCTGTTTTACGCTGATCACTGATTGCAGATACGTGTGCAGTGGTTCAGGAGCAACCCTATCTGCGACACGATGATGGCACTCGTATATCTATCGATTGAGTGTTCAAGCTCATGAGCTATCAGGTCTAAACATCCACGTATTATCTTTTTTTCATTGTCACAAAGTTTTTTATGACAACTGCATTTATGCGAATAATTCACAATTTCATGCTCCAACGGAGTGTCGCATAAAAGGTCGGGATGAAACAGGACTCCCGTGTAACCGGATTCCGTTTTATTTCTGAATGAAGGAATCATGAACACATCTCCGGGAATGACAAGCCATAGGTGTTCTCCATTGCAAAGCAACGCATAGAAATTGCAGGGTGTGCAGACATCGGCGTCGAGTTTATCTTCTGCCAGATCCGCAATGCCCACAAGGGGATGCAATGTCTCATGTCCTGTCATTTTATTGAATTCGTCGATAGTTATCATAATTAGCAATTAAAAAAATCCTGCATAATGTATAAGATTCTTTCAGTTGCAAAATTACATATACCATTTTATTGACTAATTATCATCTTTACGGATTGAATTATAACTTTTACCGCTCCCCCTTGCATTTTTGACATTTATGATTAAATTTGCACTCATCAATCACAGTATTTATGGACAAGATAATCAGCATTCCGACAGTAAAAGACTACAATGAGCATTGGGGAGTTCCGACACGTCATCCATACGTGAATATTCTTGAAGGCTCACAAGTAACCAAGCCCATACCAAATTGCCGTAAGAATATGGGGATGTACGTCGTGTTTTTAAAAGACGTGATGTGTGCCGATTATCTGACCTATGGTCGTCAGGAATACGATTACCAGGAAAACACACTCGTGTTTACCGCTCCGGGGCAAGTGTTCGGTCATCCGCAGGATGGCTCTACATATCAGGCAAAAGGATGGGCATTATATTTTAGTCCGGAATTGCTTCACGGCACGTCTTTGGGCAAACATATGAAAGATTACACATTCTTTTCATATGCCACCAATGAAGCTTTGCATCTCTCCGAACGCGAACGCGAAACGATCATCGATTGCTTCAAGAAAATTGATGACGAGATAAACTATGGAGGCGACAAACACAGCAATACTATCATCGCCTCCGCCATCGAACTTTTTCTTAATTATTGTCTGCGTTTCTACGACCGACAATTCATAACGCGAAAGAAAGTAAACAAAGACCTTCTTACGCGCTTTGAAGATTTGATTGATGATTATTTCAATTCCGGTAAGGCACAAGAACTTGGCACTCCTACAGTGGCGTGGTGCGCCTCTCAGCTGTGCCTGTCGCCTAACTATTTCGGAGATCTGATTAAGAAAGAAACCGGACGCACAGCATTGGATTATATCCAGCAAAAAACAATGGATCGGGCAAAAGACATGCTCTTCAATCCTGATAAGTCAATAGGCGAAATTTCATATTATCTCGGATATCAATATCCACAATATTTCAGTCGCGCCTTCAAGAACGCAACCGGAATGACACCCAAAGACTACCGCAATAGCGTCCTTAACAAATAAAAACCGATTTTTATAGTCTTTTGTTGATTATTTATTCGGGTTTTCAGTTTCATGCCCTATTTTCAAATCAGAATTCTAAATTCCGATTTACCGGGCTGCGCCCAATAAGGTGAAAGGTTATAGGTAACAGGGTAAAGGTGAATTGGCACGCCTCAACAAACCGAGTCAACATAATTATTTAAACGCTACGGCGCGAAGGGCGAAACTTGATTCAAATTGTCACGAAAATATTAACACAGAGACACAGAGTAACAGAGGTTTAGCTGAAAAATCATGCTGGACTATTCAGGCACAGAGGGTCGTAAACGACCTGACGGAGACACAGAGATTGATTCGGCAATGTTTAATGTGCAATGTTAAATGTATAATGACCTGATGACTGGAGGTTCTCTAACTTTGTGCCTCTGTCAGCATCGCCAGATGCCTCCGTGCCTTTCAATTAAACATTGCCCATAACGCATTAAACATTGATTAAAGCTCTGTTCCTCTGTGCCTCTGTGTTTAAATTGCTGTATTATAATATTTTATGCATCACATCTAAAGCTTTTATTCTTCGCGCCTTCGCGTTTTAATTTTGTAGAAGTATTACGCGGGGCAGACATTAGAGTCATGCCAATTCTTTCTTTTTACCTGTTCCCTTTTACTTTTTACCTTATCGAACCCAGTTCGATAAACGGGGAGTTATTGGTATTAATTTGGAACATGAAACGGAACACCATACTTTAACGCCAACCCATAAACATCTTCACAACTTCCGGGTCATGATGATCAAAGAAGAGACTCTTGCCGGTGTCGAGTTTGGCGATTTCCGCCATATCCTCATCACTGAGAGTAAAATCAAGAATGTCAAGATTCTGCTCCATACGCTCAACATGCACTGACTTCGGTATGATGATCACACCTCTCTGTGTGAGCCAGCGCAGGGCAACCTGAGCCACAGATTTACCATATTTCTGTCCTATGGCTGCAAGAACAGGATTGGAGAAAAAGTTGTTGCGACCTTCGGCAAGCGGACCCCACGACATAATCTGACAACCTACCTCTTCCATATATTTCTGAGCTTCAATCTGCTGATCGAACACATGTGTTTCAACTTGATTAACCATTGGTGGAATCTCAACATTATCAGCAAGATCGATTAGATGGTCGGGATAGAAATTGCTGACACCGATTGCTCGGACTTTACCATCCTTGTAAGCCTCTTCAAGAGCGCGATATGCACCGTAACGATCGCAGAATGGCTGGTGAAGCAACATCAGATCTATATAGTCCGTACCCAGTTTACGCAGACTTTCGTCAATGGATGCCTTTGCCTTTTCATATCCATAGTCGGAAATCCACACCTTCGATACGATAAAGAGTTCTTTACGGGGAATACCACTTTTGGCGATAGCCGCCCCTACCCCATATTCGTTATGATACGCCTGAGCCGTGTCAATCATACGATAACCCACTCTGAGAGCATCGCTCACGCATCGTTCACACTCAGCAGGATCAACCTGATAGACCCCATAGCCAATTATAGGCATTTCAACGCCATTTCTCAGTTTTATTGTTTCCATTCTGTTTTCAATATTATGTGTTGAAGCATTTCTCTATCTTATATTAACCGACGAATGCCCTGTTAGTTGATATTTCCCTCAGGGAGAGATACTATCGTATACTATTGCCAACACATCTTTTTATTTTGCAAAGATACCGTCTTATTTCAACAAAATCAATTCACAAATAGCGTCAAAACTTTCACAATTTACTTTTTACTTCTTACCTTTAACCTAAAATAGTACGACAATACATTGATTTACGGAAATTTTGCTAAATTTGTGGATAGAAACATGTTTTGATTTTCTATGAGTGTACATGTAAAAATATTTATAATCTGCAGTGTATTATGGATATGTGCCATGGGATGCGCACGAGAGGTTGTGTATAAAGATCCTTCAACCTACAAACAAATAATAGATGACAGCAGTCTGTTTCTTTATTTTAATGAAAAATGGATTCCATCTGTACAGACACAATATCTTGATCTGAATACTATCGAGACAATAAGAATTAAAAAGGACGAATATGGAAATAAGGCTGCATTTGTCTACATTCCCCAGCAAGAGTATGATTCATTGATATCTTTGACGGAAAAATACACTAAAGATATTTGGATTGATAATGATCCTCAATGTTATTTTCCCGGGGGTCAAGTAGAAATGTTAAGATGGATAAAGAAAAATATACGAATCCCCAAAAACTTTTCCGGCAAGAGACGAATAATAATGTCATTCAGTGTTCTGCCAAACGGAAAAATAGAAGATATAAAAGTCTTGAAAGGTATAGATAACCCTTATGTTGAAAAAGAGGCTATCCGGCTGATTAAATCAATGCCGAGATGGCATGTGGAGTATTATACACCGAAAAGACATCCGGTAAGATATAATTTACCTATCACATTTGAGAGTCCTAAAAAAATCAATCCGAAAAATTGAAAGATAATCCCCAGCGCTTCCCCTATCGCAAAGTTTTCTTTTTTTAATGCCTCTGCTTCTTTATATTTCCCATATATAATGTACAAATTTGAATCTGATACATGACAAATACCGTTGTAAAATTAAAACGCGAAGTGGCGAAGAATAAAAGCCTTTGATACAACAGTTTAACACAGAGGCTCAGAGGAACAGAGCTTTAGATTAACATTTAATGCGAAATGAGTAATGTTTTAATAAATAAGGCACGGAGACATCATGCGATGTTAGCAGAGGCGCAGAGCTAAAGAACCACTTGCCATCAGGCTATCCGATATTCCATCATCAGATCATTCAACATTTAACATTACATATTTTACATTGCCGAATCAGACTCTGTGTCTCCGGCAGGTCGTTTACGACCCTCAGTGCCCGAAAATTTTAGTATGATTTTGTAGCTAAACCTCTGTATCTCTGTGACTCTGTGTTAATATTTTTGAGATATTTATTGAATCTTTAATACCTATGAGCGGACATTTTGCCAGACGGCTCGGCGACTTAGCCCGAGCGAAGCTACCTTCTTTAAATTCGAGTCAAACTTCGCCTCTTCGCGCCTTGGCATCCAATAATTAAGTTGCCTCAAGCTATTAAGGCGCACCAATTCTTCTTTATTCCTTTTACTTATAGCTTCTTATTTTCTTTACCATTTATTCGTCCCAGAAATAAGGCAACGACAAGAAATAAGAAACACAAAAGATTGGAGGTTGCGATAATATTACCATTACCAATAAGTGGAGATACAACTCCTCCAGCAATATATCCTATACCTCCTATCACTGCGGAAGCGGCTCCTGCACATTTTCGACCGAGATTCATTGCATATGAAGTTGCCCCTGTAAGCACAAGACCCACTCCAAAAAGCATTATAAACGTAATGGATTCATATACATAAAAATTTGAAACTCCAATATATGATACAAGAGCTCCGGCTCCCGATAAGACACTTCCGATAATAGAACCATAAAAAGCGGCTTTGTTCATTGTAACGAACCGAAGCGATAGTGCAGAACCGACTGCGAGAGCTATTGCATTGATTGCAAAAACAAGAGAGAATTGTAATTCTGAGAAACCAAATAGATTCTGCACTATAAAAGGAGTGGCAGAAATGTATGAGAACAATGCTGCCATCGCCAATGCATAAATAATGCTATATGAAGCAAATCCATTTATTTTCAACACCTCCTTGTATCCTTTTACGGAAGTAATCAGTTTACCGGAAAACCGTTTTCCTTTTTCAAGACTCTCCTGCAGAGGCAAACTCAATCCAAGCAAAAGAATGCCAAGAAAGAGTAAAATTATAAAAATACCTTGCCATCCCCATGCGTGAGCCACACCGCCTCCAACAACAGGCGCAGCAACAGGCGCCAGATTGTTGATGGCACTCAGAATGGCTATTAATTTGGCAAGCTCACGACCGGAGTACATATCGGCGGCAATAGACCGTGATAACACTATTCCCCCTGAGCCGCCCACGCCTTGAAGCAGTCTTGCAAACGTAAATGTGACAACAGATGTTGACAAGCAACAAACCACAGATGCCACAATAAATATAATCAAGGAGAATAAAAGAACTGATTTCCGACCATACTTATCACTTACAGGACCAAACAATAGTTGTCCAACCGCAAGACCAATCATGCAGAATGTCAAACCCAATTGAACCATTGATGAATCACAATGAAAAACCTCCGTCATTTCTGGTAATGCAGGAAGATACATATCTATGACAAATGGACCGAATGCCGATAATAACCCCAGGAAAATTATCAGATATAAATAATAGTTTTTAGAATTCATTTGATTTATTTACAAGTTGTGAACGTATTCGACTTAACGACTGTGGCGCAAGATGAATATAAGATGCAAGCTTTTTTAATGGTACGTGCTGTAACAATTCAGGATGGCATTTTAATATAGAAAGATATCTCTCCATACCTCCTTCACATTGAAAAAGATTTGTAAAACTCTCCTCCGTCTCAGCCGCATGACCTATAAATATTTTGCGTACCATGTTGCATATGCCATGCGAACCCACACAAAGACTCTCCAGATCTTCTTTGGCAATATATAGCAATTCACATTGAGTAACCGCTTCAATGGATATGGGAGATACGGCGCCATAATGGTAACACCACACATCGGTAATTGCCTGACCGGGATAACCGAACCAAAGTGTTTTGTCTCCATCTGCATCCGGAATATAAGCTCTAAGAATCCCCGCCTTGATCAAGTAGAAATTATCGTTGAAAACATCCTTCTCAACGATATGCATATGCTTATCAATCCTCACAAGCCGGAAATGTTGCAGAAACTCATGGGTTGTTTCGGCATCAAGGTTGTATTTTTCTACTATCTGATCTTCTAAATTTTTCATCATGCAAAGTTACATCCGATTTATCAATAAATTTATTAACATTTGCGAAGAATTTTGAAGATGATCACTTTCTTGACGCTCTTTTTTATAATATATCGACTTACCAGCCCGTTAATTCTTTCAACAAACAATCAAACGATGAAACTGAGTTATACAACCCGAAACACTATATATGCTATCCTTATATTGTTAGTGATGGCAGGAGTGTTTGGAGCCGTGATTGCTTTAAGCAATCAATATCTACGCAACCATGATCTCCTTACCCCATTGAATAAATCCATTCTCATTACTTTTTTAGTGATTGGTTATTATTTAATCTATCGATGGTTTAGCAGCAGGTTGAATAAAATTTACAGTAGCAAGAATTTGTAAGCACAATGGATGTAAAATACCCTTTTAAGTATGACTCGCAAATTAGTTAATGCATATTTTTAGCGGATTTTCGAGGAATTTAAGAGGGTGAAAGAAGGAGCAATGCGGGCATTGTGACTGACTGAACTCGCTTAAATCACCGGAAAGATGCAAAAAGATGCGTTGACTAATCAATACATTAAATAATTTCGATGTCATACTTTAATATAACAGATCTACACACAACACCATTAGGGACTGAACGCATCAAACGGAATCTGAAATTACCTGAATCTGTTGACGCTGTGGAGATCTGTCGCAATTTCATCCTTGATCCCTCCGCTGAGTTTGAACGTAGAGGTAAAAACTGGTATGTAATAACCGGAGATGTAATAATCACGATCAATGCCAACAGCACCACCATAATCACAGCCCATAATATCTAAAAGCCCATCACATATCGAGACAATGTAACAACATCATTTCGAAATATCTATCATATATAACTTGTGTTCCCTCAGCCAATGACCGTCTGGTAACGCCGGGTGCATAAATGTTCCCTGATACGTCATGCCAATGCGTTTCATAACATTCTCTGAAAGAATATTGGGAACAGCAGTGAAAGAATACAACTTATCACTTAAACTTTTTTCGCGTGCAAAATTTATACATGCCATTGCAGCTTCAGTCGCATATCCATTATGCCAGAATTTATCTGAAATGCGCCATCCTATTTCCCAATTTGGTGAAAACGGCACATCAAAAGTAAAGCGGTGGAAGCCGACATAGCCAATAAACTCTCCTGTAGCCTTAATTTCAACTGCATACAATCCGAAGCCCGTTTCTTCGAATTCCGTATTGATGCGATCCACAAAGGCATTAGATTCCTCTATCGACAATTTTCCGGAAAAATATCTCATAACGTCATCATTGCAGTTCATTTCAGCAAATGGCACCCTATCTGCTACTTTCCATGAACGCAGAATCAACCTTTCGGTTTCAATATATATGATTTTCATACTGCAAAATTAAGAAACGAAGTTGTTTAAACTAATTTTTATGGTAAGATTTATTAAGATTTTGGGACATGTTTGATCGATTGAAGAGGAAGTAACCCATCGGTTGGTTCCGATGAAAACGGGCAAAGACACCCCTTGCATACGCAACCATCCACGATAAAAACAACCGTTTTAGCTGCCTGTTTCAATATTAATGCTTATATTTACACAAAATTTCAGATTATGAAAATTGGAGAGATAATAACTGGAGATATTGTGGATTCCGCAAAAGAAAGAAGAGGCGTTCTGAGGATATGACACAATAGCAAACCTACAAGAAAACATTTAAAAAATTTTTTATGAAGAAATCCAATATAGCACTCATTGCTTGTGCCGCTTTATTGATTGCATCGGCTATCGGATGCTCAAGTAATAAGGAGACAAAATCAAATAAAGCCGATGAAGAGATTCAGATCGAAATAGCCAACGCTGATATTCGCGGACAATGGTTTATCGAGAACATCGTGTTCAGTGACTCCGATTATGTTCGTCCTGATGAAACATCATCAAGCATGAAGCAGTACATTGTGTTTGAAGACAGCACATACTTCATCATGACGAACTGCAACAGCATTTCCGGCTCATATTCCGTGAAAGGCGATTCCATCCGCTTAGGTGACGGAGCCATGACTGAAATGGCGTGTGATGACATGCAGACTGAAGATGCCCTGCGACGGATTCTTCCCCACATATCCACAATAGACGTTCAGAATGATTCTGTAGTGAGATTGAATGGCTCGGCTCCCGCAGAATGTATTCTGCTGCGCAAAGCAAAAACTGAAATAAAATAAATGGTAGTCAACCTCAAGGGTGGAATCATTGAGTGGAAAGAGTATGAACTTCCGGTAACAATGGAAAACAATGGTTTCATATCATGATGCTTGTTTATTTTTTGACATAAAGAATATGCTTACAAGAAATGTCAATGCCTCGGACAAAGGCATTGCAAGCCATATCCCGGCTATACCCAGCAGTTCAGGTAATAAAAGAAATGCGGGTACAAGCAGAGCGAATCCTCTGAGGAACATCAGGGTCAGGGCCGGTCTCATAAGTTCAAGACTTTGGAAATATCCGACGATGCACACATTGAACATGAAGAACAATATGCCAACGGCAAAATACGGGAACCCGTCAATGGCAATCGGAGCCGCCCGATCACCCTTACCTACAAAAAAGTGGACAAGTATTTCTGGCAGGAACAGGAAAACAAGCGTCATAAAAACACCTGCGGCAAGAGCCGTAGCGAACAGCATACGCTTGATTTTATGTACCCTGTCAAGGTTATGTGCGAAATGATTATAGCTGATTATAGGTTGAGCCGACTGTATGACGGCGTTGGCAATCATAAATATAAAAGGCGTGTAATAACAGGCAATACCGAAAGCTCCCACTCCGTTATCGCCAAGATAACGCATGAACACATAGTTACCTACAAATGCAAGAACAGCCAACATAAGTTCACCCAAAAAACTTGGAGAACCAATGCGGCACTGATAGAATATGCTCTTTATTAATTCTTTGAAATGACATTTATGTATAATTGATAGTTGTAAGCGCAGGAACCTCGCATAAAATAATATATATATGATCGCTATCATACCTCCGGTAACAATAGCTATGCAAGTCGAATATGCAACGCCGACAAGTCCCCGTTTAAGTTCGTAGATCATGAACCAGTCACCTCCCAATGTCATGACAGCAGTTATGATATTGCACCACATGGCTACTTTGGGCGAACCGTCAAGCCTGATAATGAACAGACCTATCGCACTCCACATCTGAAACACGAAACAAGGCATGACAAAAATAAGATAATCCCGTACCATTGGCATAAGATGGTCGGATGCCCCGAACATACGTGCCGCAGTTTCGGGGAAACACATTATACATATTGATACGACCACAGTTATGCAGGTTGCGAATGTAAATGCCACCGCAACGTGCATCCGGGCGGTGTCTAAGCGTGAATTGGCAAGCAGGGATGATGACACTACTGAGCATCCTGCACCCAGCATAAGGCCCAGTCCCGAAAACACCATCCATAATGGTACGGTCAGATTTACTGCGGCAAGCCCGTCGCTGCCTATTCCGTGTCCTACAAACGCTCCGTTGATGGCTGTGACCGCAGCCATACTCAATAGTCCGAAAAGAGTAGGAAAAAACAGTTTGAAGAACAACTTTGTGATGTTGTCCTTCCCTAAATCCATTGCCTGCGATTCTGCTTTGTTCATTGTCGTTTTTATCCTTATTTTTTCAGTCTGCAAAATTATAAAAGCTCTTTTGGATAGGCGTTTACATTTTATTGCCGTGTTGGGTGTTTTTCGTGACACTTAAAATTTCCATGTTCATTTTATTGCGGTGTTAGGTACTTATCGTGAATTAGGGTCTCCATTCCGTTCTTATTGATTAATTTTGCACCAAAGAAATAAATGATGGACGATAGAAACTCAAAACCGACCGGAACAATGGAAGAATGTTCGCTCAATATTTCCGACATGAAGGAGTATT
>CABUVO010000034.1 GCA_902495075.1 uncultured Porphyromonadaceae bacterium | reverse complement strand
TGGCAGCGTGCCGCCAAGACCGGTAACTATGATATAACCCGTGCCGGACTCAACTTCGAGAAAGCCAAGGGTTGCATCGTCCAACCGATCGACTCCTCCAAAAGCATCCCGCAACGTATGCGCGAGACCCTGAAAGAACGGGGTATCCAGGACCCTAATGCGGAACATGAACGCAAAGGCAAGGAGGGCAACCGCCGTACTGTTGTCAACATCATCTTCGGAGGAAGCCGGGAGCAGATGCACCGTCTGGCTTTCGGCAATCAGACAGTTGATTTGGAACATGGCGCGGACAATTCATCCATCACCCGGTGTAAAGACATCGAAAATTGGGCGAAAGACATTTACAGGTTCGCGTGCGACAAGTGGGGCGAAGAAAACATCATCGGATTTTATGTCCACCTCGATGAGCGAAATCCGCATATCCACTGCACCTTATTACCGATTACACCGAGAAATAAGTTCTCGTATAAGGAACTGTTTGCCGGTTCTGATAAAAACGCTTTTCGTGAACGGACCATTCAGCTCCACAATGAACTTGCCCTGGTCAATGACCGATGGGGGCTCGGCCGGGGACAGAGCAAGACCGAGACAGGTGCCCGCCATCGTTCAACCGAGGAATACCGGGCAGAGTTGCATCGTGAGTGTAACGACCTGGAAGTTCAGATAAGCGACAGGCACGAGACATTGAAGGAGCTGTATGCGGATATCCGTAAGGCGGAGAAACGCTGCAAGGGTCTCAATACGATGATCGGAAATCTTGAGACACGCGAGGCAGACCTCAATGACCAGATTGACCGACTGGAGTCTGACTTCGAATCAGAGAACGGCGATGCCGAAGAATTGCGTCAGCGAATCTCCGGCCTTGAGGATGAACTTCGTGTCACCGAATCATCACTTGAAGACAAACGCCAAAAACTCAAGACCGCCGACCGGCAGCTCGCACAGCTTCAGGATGAATTGAAGTCTGTCAACGAGAAACGCTCCAATGCGATGAGAGAATACCACAATTTCACGGAGAAGAACCAGGAGCAGATGCGCATGAGACTGACGGATGCCGTGTTCGGAAGGTCTGTTGTCGATATGCGCTCTCTGCTGGCGGCAATGACGCCGGAACAGAAAGCCGGCTTCGACGGGGAATTTCTCATGGCAATGGCGGAGAAGCCCAACGAGATCCTGAAATGCGCGATGTATCTGTTCGCCGGGTATCTCGACGGGGCAATTCAGTTCGCCAAGGGAAGCGGCGGCGGTGGCTCTGCGTCCGACCTTCCGTGGGGCCGCGATCCGAATGAGGATGACCGTTGCTTCGCCTACCGTTGCATGATGCAGGCGCACAAGATGCTGAAACCAGCTCAGCCCAAACGAGGAATGGGTGGAAAACGATAAGTAGTACCAAAGACGTGTTAACTCTTACTACGCTTCCCTGACAAAGTTCATCAATCTACAACCAACCCTCGTCAGTAAGCTGTCATAAGCCGACGGTCGGTTTCGGAGGCTTCTACAATAATTACTTTGTTCATGTTTTATTACATTACTAATGCTCATTTTTATTGAAAAGAGCCAGATTGGACAAGATAATACTTGTGCAATTTGACTCTTATTATGACAGGATATAAATCCGAATATGATTACATTTTATATTTGGCCGGTTGCTTGCAAGTATTCTATTGTCTTGATGCGATATGTCGCGTAGGCGTCAAAATATCTGTCTTGGGATTGGCGGTAAAGGGTCTGGGCCTGAAGCAAATCAGTTATCGTTGATGTGCCGGCATGATAGAAACTATCATACATCCTGAGGTTTTCTGCGGATTGTGCTATTGATTCTTTTGCCAATCCCATTTTCCTGTGTGCGGATGTCAGTTCGTCCCATGCGTTTTTCATCTTGATCTGAAGAAGCTGGGTTGCATCTTCGAGTTCGTTTCTTGCCATCAGCGTCTGCGCTTTCTTATTGCGTATGGCATGGCTGCCGCCCCACCATCCTGAAATAGGAACAGATACACTAAGGAACACTGCACCAAAGTTATGACCTTGTGCTACTATATCCTCATAGAACCAGCCTCCGCCAACGCCGACGGTCGGAAGATTCTTTCCAAGTTCTATGCGCTCGTTCAGTTTAGCACCTTTGATCTTTTCTTGCAAAAGCTGATAGCCTACTGTTGCCGAAACGCTGTTTGCGGGATCCCGATAAATGTCTTGCGACAGGTTCGGAACTTCCATAGGGAACAAATCTTCTGGTAGAGTGATATTTTCTTCGGACATTCCTATATACTGTGCAAGAAGCATACCGCATAATCCGATACCGTTATCAAGGTCTATGGCTGCACTCTCCATTTCATTTCTTCGCAAGGTCACTTCAAGGAGGTCATTCTTAGTCGTTACCCCGGCTTCAACAGCAATGTTTATCTGATAGGTCAGGGTATCAAGCATCGCAATTACTTCATTTACAGTTTTGCGGCTCTCGACAAGTGTGGCCAGTTTCCAATAATACTGATCCACTGTAAGCGTTACCTCTTCACGCGACTGACGCAGTTGCAATTCTGAAACAGCCTCTCCGATTTCCGCCAGCTTGTTGCCGTTGACAATTCTTCCGCCGGCAAATATCGGCTGTGTAAATGATACACTTCCACTTATGCCTTTACGAATCAGACCGAGCGTGAACATATCCATCACGTTGTACTGCATCACATCGTGATTAGCTTGAAAGGCCAGTCCGGATGCACTGATTTCGGGAAAGTATTTGGTAAAAGCCTCGCGCCTTGTCTCTTTTGACGCGACAATAGCCTGACGGGAGTTACGGATACGGACATTGTTTTCCAATGCCATTTCGCGGCATTTGTCCAATGTCAATGTTGTCTGGGAGAATACCGACATCCCGGACAATACCAATATTATAAGTGTTATCGCTCTCATTGATTCTTAATTTTTATTTCCTGTGTTTTCCAATAGGCGACGGGGATGACAGTAAGAATGAATACCATAGTGATGAGAGTACCCCAGAATATCACGGTTCCCATCGGCATCCATAACGGACTCTTGCCAATCATCATTGGAATCACGCCCATAGAAGCGGCAGCCGAAGTAAGGAATATCGGCCGCATACGGCGACGGGCTGACGCAAAGATTGCATCCCTTACGCTCATTCCGTCATATCTCTGTAATTCCTCAGCATAGTCAATCATTATTATGGCGTTCCTCACAAGAATACCCATCAGGCTTATGAAACCAAGCACACAGGTCAGGGAAAGAACAACGCCCTGTATCGCAAGACCAAGACCGGCACCGGGAATACATAAAGCCAACGAAACGAGCAATAGAACGGACACTCCGGCCTTCTTATAATGTGCGAGAAGAATGAAGAATATGATTGCCACGGCAAGCATCAGTGCTTTAAGCAGGTCAGGAAGTATCTCCATCGTATCTTCATATTCACCTCCATAAACAAGAGTCACGCCTTCCGGCACCTCGAATTTATCAAGTCTCGCACGCAATCTGTCGGTAACGGCCATCACATTCTCGCCCCTTTCCACTTCGGCGGGGATGCTGATTGTGCGGATTCCGTTGCGGTGCATCAGCTCTCCGTAGTCAAGTCGCGGGGATACATCCGCAAACTGATTGAGCGGTACATTTCCAAGTCCTGCGCTGACAGGTATAAGTTCGTCCGCAAGAATAGAATATGACGCACTGTCGGCTGTCGTGGTTTTCAAGACAACATCAGAACTGTATGTGCCGTCCCAAAGAGTCGCAAGCGGCAGTCCTTTTCCATATCTCATTGCCAGATTTGTCTCCACCCACATTGTTGAAAGTCCGAGACGGGCCATTTTATCCCGGTCCGGAACAATGTAGGCTTCAGCCAATGGTGTTCCGAGGCTTGTGCGGATAAGGTTCAGTTCAGGCATTGAGCGCATTATGGACATGATACTGTCGGACACAGACTGCAACTGACCGAAATCTTCTCCCGACACTCTTACCTCGACAGGGTATGCGGCATTGGAATAACTCAACTGTTTGAAACGGACATTACCGTCTGGGAAATAAGCACGGTAGCGTGGTGTATATTCGTTAAGCAGCTCTATCGTTGCTTCGTGTCCGGTTGTGTTGACAATAAATTGCGCGAAATTGGGACCCCCTACTTGCGGTGCGTATGTAGTCTGGAATCGCGGTGAACTGCAACCATGAAAATTGGCTACCGATACCACCCGTGGATCTTTTCTCAGAATTGCCGCAAGGGAATCGGCGAGTTCACTTGTCCGTTCTACAGAAGTTCCTGTCGGCATAAATATCTCTACCGCAAACTGGTCTCTTTCAGCAATGGGCATCATCTCCATAGGTCGTTTGGCGAGAATATAGCATCCTCCGGCAATGGAAAGCACACCAAGCGCAAGAACAGTCTTAGGCCAGTTGAAACAGACTGTTATCAGCCTGTCATATCCTCCTTGAAGCAAAGACAGGACCGAGAAATGTTTTTTACCCCCGGATTGCTCATACATCGCGGCGGCTTTCGCCGGTTTGATTATCCGGTATTGCATGAACGGAACCAGTAATTCTGCAATAAACAGTGAAATCATAAGTATGATGGTGATGGCCCACGGAAAATCAGTGAGAAAATCCCGGAACATCCCTTTCATTGTCAGCAGGAACGGGAAGAAAGTAACCGATATGGCAAGCGTGGCCGAGAATATTGATTTGAAAAACTCCGAGCCGCTGCGCAAAGTGGCCTGCATCGGATTCATTCCAGACGCTAATAAATCAACATATTCATCTATTATCACCACCGAGTTGTCAACTATCATGCCGAGCGAAAGAATCAACACGGCAAGCGTTACGGTATTGAGTTCTATGCCGAAAGCATAGAAAAATCCCAGAGATACGAAAATTGTTATGGGAATTGTCGAGGCCGCTATCAGGGCTACGCGGAACGGGAGCAACAGCATGATGGCTATGACAACGGCTATTACTGCAATAAGCAGCTCTTTCAGAAAATCCCATACGCTTGAATTGACAACTTTAGGCTGGTCTGTAATCTTGAAGACAGTCACATCTTCGGGTAAAGTCTGCTGGAACGCCTCCAGTTCGGCATTCACCTGTGTACCGAGTTTCACCACATTATGCCCCTTCTTCATCTCTATGCTGAGAAGAATACATTTCTCATCATTGTTTGTGATATAACTGTCCGGTGACGGATATTCTCTCTTTACATCGGCAACATCTCTAAGACGCACCACATCTCCCGAAGGAGTGGAGAAGACAATCATGTTCTCGATTTCTTCAACCGAATTGTCGTTCTTATGCACTATGATAGGCGAGGTATAACCATCGAGCCTTACATCGCCGCCGGTAGTCTTGAATCCCTGTGTGAAAAGTGATGCTGCAAGAGTTTTCTCGTCTATGGCATAATGCGACAGTCGTTTCGGGTCAATATATATTGAAATCTGTTCTTCCTGTTTGCCATATACGGTCATTGTGCCGACAATGGGCAGTGTGCGCAATCGGTCTTTAAGCAGATCCATATAGTCGCCGAGTTCCCTGTAGGTCTTGTCCTTGCTCTGCATTGTGAGCAGAATCGCCGAGGTCTCTCCGAAGTTTGAAATCAACTCCACTCCGAGAACACCTGACGGCAACTCACGTTTCAGACCCGGAATCCCCATGTAGAACTTGCTCCAGAATTCATCGGTGTCCTTTACATTGTCGTCGAGGTTTACAAATGTCATCACCATGCCGTTGGTGGCACGCGAGGTTGTCTTGGATTTTTTGACCTCCTTGAAGCTGAAAGTATAATCCTCCATCTTCTTCATGACGCGCTGCTCCATCTCGGCAGATGTGGCACCGGGATAGACAGCCACAAGAACGCCCTCGCGGATGGTGAAATCCGGAAATTCATTCTTGTTCATCTTTTCAAGCGCGTAAATGCCGAATGCTATCAGCACGCAGACCACCAATATCACCACATTGTGATATTGATAGCCCCATTTCACTATCCCGGAATCCTTTACCGGGGGTAGTGAAGGTTTCTGTATTTTCTGATCCTCCATAATCAGTCTATTGCGGTGATTGCAGTATTTGAACTTACCTTTTGCTGTCCCTCTACGATAACTTTGTCGCCTTCAGTCAGACCGGATTCAATAATCATCTTCTCCCCTGAATATGTTTTCGCAATGACATATCTTTTTTCTGCATGGCCGTTATTGTCTGTCCAGACAAAATAGCGGTTGGAGTCATCAAGAAGCACGGTGGACACAGGGAGCGTGATTGCCTCTTTTGTATTATCCGCCAATAGAGAGAGGCGACATATCATGCCCGGCAACAGACTCCCTTCGGGATTAGGGCAAATGAAAGTTACCTCATATGTACGCGACAGCGGGTTTGCCGTTACATTCTTGTCCGTAAGCGTGCATCTGTATGTCTGTTCTCCAAGTGCAGGCACGTTAAACATAGTTTCAGCACCTTTTGACATTTTTGAAATCTCGTTCTCGCCGACAGAGATTGTGATTTTTACATTCTCTATTTTTACCAGTTTCACAACAGGCGAGGCCGGAGCTACCGTTGAACCTATATCGGCTATCTTTTCAGATATATGTCCGCTGAAAGGCGCATACAGGCGCGTATCATTCAGGTTGTTCAAGGCGATTGCTGCCGAGGATTTGGCGGCGGACAGAGCGTTTTCAATCTCCACCCATTTCATGTCGGTGATTGTTCCCGCTGCATGTAGTTTAGCCATTCTGTCGTAGGTGTCCTGTGCTGTCGCAAGAGAAGCCAACGAAATGTCATACATATTTTTAAGACTTTGGGCGTCAAGCTCTCCGATGAGCTGACCTTTTGCCACCTTTGTCCCCTCGCTGACATAAAGCGTTTTAAGTGTTCCGGGTACCTTGAAACTAAGCACGGTACCCATATTTTCGGTGATTGTGCCGGAATAGACGTTTGTATTCGTTACCGGAACCGTGGCGGCAACAACAGTCTTGACGCGAACCGGCGGTGTCTGTTGCTTTTGTTCCTTGCCGGAGCAAGATGCAAGCGCAGACATCATCATAAAACCTGCGCCAACAATCAGCAGTGATTTGATATTCATAATTATGGTGGATTTATTTGTTTTGGAAACCTTTTTTCAGCCGTTGGAAACGCTTGATGTAATGTCCCGTTCCGATGATTGCAAGAATGATTCCTACAATCCAATGAAAATGTCCCCAGAAAGAACCTTCGCCGTCAACAAAAGCCAGCAAAATTATTCCGGAAAGGATTTCGATTATCATTGTTACTGTCAAGACTATTGTCACCCCACGCCCTTTGGTATTCCCTTCCAGGAGGGTCTTGAACCATCCGATATGTTGTTTGACATGGAAATATCCCAGTATGAGGAAGGCGACTGCACACACAACGTGAACGACAGACCAGATTATCCATGAATGATGGTTACCGTTCTCCGATGAAATATGTATGCCTATTCCGGTAATAATCAGGAGAATGAATACCGGAATCATGGACGCATCGACTTTGAAAATCTTGTTGACCTTTGACATCTCGTTTTTTTAGTGCAAAGTTACTGCTGGTTTGGGGCGCATAAAATATCAATCGCCCATATTGTGTTGTCAATCGGTACGAAATAAGTCTTTCTATGCTTGTATTACTTGTTGAAAATGCTTAATTTTGCCGAAAAAGAGATGGCTATGGATACTCCCGCCCGACTACTGCATCTGATTGATGAGGAAGATATAAGGCAAAGCCCTGAAAAGTTTTTTATGCTGGACCAATGTGGATTTTTCATTTGCACGGAAGGGTCTGCGTCAGTTTCGTTCTTTAATAAAAGCCATGCCGTCAAGTCTGGCACACTTGCACTGTTCCATCCTTTTGTGAAGATAGTATTTAGAGAGATTTCGAGGGATTTGAAGGGTTATTGGGGTGAGGTGGATTTATCCAAAGCATTGCCTGTGATAAATCAGGTATTGAGTGTGGAGAATATAGAAACAATAAAATCAGAGCCGGTTGTCTATATCAAAAACAGTGTGTTCAGTAATCTTATATTGAAAGTAGAGGATTATCTGAAAGAGTGTGATGAACTTGAACGAGAGATAGCCACCACTGAAATTTGCCGCCCGATTTGCAAGGCTCTGTTGAAGTCTCGCAATGAAGCGTTGATGCTCGATGTGCTTAACCGATATTATCTTACAAAGTCGAAATCGGTATTGCATACAACCAGCCACGACCTTGTATTCCAAAAATTCATGATGGATTTGCAAAAGAATTATGCGAATCATCACGACACTATGTTCTATGCACGCCGTTCCTCGCTCAGTCCAAAATATTTCTCGGCTGTAGTCAAACAGGTTTCCGGAGCAGCTCCTATAGAATGGATAATACAGACTATAATTGCCGTGGCGCAAAATTATCTCACCGATACATCTATGACAATAAAAGAAATAGCCTCGATGCTCGGATTTCCCTCGCAGGCTTTTTTCTGCAAGTATTTCAAACGATATACCTCTTATTCCCCAAAGGAATACCGGATAAACCATAGAACATAAGAAAAGTGAGCATAACAGACAAGCTGACATACTCACTTTTTACCAATTATAACCCCAGCCGGCTATATTTAGGGATGTAGTTAATAGATGGTTCCGCTACCATCGACTCTTTTGAGCAGTTGGATTGCGGCGGAATATCTACACGCTTGGATTGCTGTGGTTGTTCATCGCGCTTGACTTCCTCGCCGTCCTTTTCGTCATGCTTGGGTGCAAGTTCGGCGGTTATCTTGCGGTCGAGTGCGGCGAGGTCGGATTTTAGCTGCTTCAGTTCGTCCTCTTTGCCCCACGGCTTCGAGTTGAAGACTCCGAGCTGGGGAACATCGGCCTTTAGTTTTGCGGTTCGTTCCTAATAATTGGCGATTTTCAAATCTTAGTCTCAATTCGCTTGATAACTTTTGCAGGGTTCCCTGCTACAATCGTATTCGGCTCGACATCTTTAGTAACGACACTGCCAGCACCAATGACACTGTTCTCACCAATAGTCACACCACGCAGGATTGTGGAACCTGCACCAATCCATACGTTGCGGCAGATATGAACGGGCAGACAGGTGATAACTCTGCGGTTTTCCAGATCATGATTGTTGGAAATTATCTGCACGTTTGCTGCAATCATTGCATCATCGTCGATAGTGATGCCGCCCGAAGCCATAAGAAGACAGTTCGGCATGATATGAACCCTTTTTCCTATTTTCACACGGTCAGGTTTTACACCTGATACCGGGGAGGAAACATAGCTGTCCTTTTCCATATTTGGAAACAGTCTGAACATCAGTTCCTCGTAATGTTTTGTATGTGGAAGGGCATGATTGAAGTAAAACATCAGCTGGTCATTCTCAATTTCCCGTTTCTGTTCGTCCGCGTCACGTTCATCCACGTTATATCTTTTCTCTTCCATATCACTTCTCCAGACCTTTTGATTTTATCCATTCATCCATAAGATTGGCGATTTCCAGATTGTTCTTGTCCGCCATTAGGAAATGAGTATTTCCCTTGATGCCGATTTCGGGCAGATGGATTACAGTCGCATCACCTCCGTGACGATTGACAGCCTCAGCAAACTTACGTGCCATTTCCATCTCGCCACGCCATTGATCCATACCTACATGGCTCACGGGTTTCTCTGCGATGAAATCGCCATAATAGATTATGATAGGTATTTTCGTTAGTTTCATGAAATCAGACATCGGAACTTCCACACCATCGAGAACTCCGTATGCGGTCGGCACACCCTCGGGCTTCTCTCCTTGTGGGAATATGAACGGGGAGCCTCCCGGTTCAAAAGATATTATCCCTTTCACGTTATCAGACTTCAACGCGGTAAGAAATCCGGGATAGCCACCGCGAGAGTGGCTGACAAGTATCGCGGACCCGGTCTTTTCAAACACAGCCGCCATCGCATCACTTGTAACCTCGTCATCATACTCTCCCGTGTCGGGAGTAGCCTGCCTGTGCAACTGTTCGATAGTTGCCGAATCTGCCGGGAACTGCGAGCCGGAGAACACCTCGCCATTGTCACCGATACGGAACAGCGAGAACAGTCTTTGTGCCGAATATTCCGGCCCCACCGTGACAGTTGAAAGCGATGCACTTGCCTTTCCGCGACGAGGCTGATCTATTACATATACGCCATATCCCTTACGGAGAAAGATGTTCTGGAATCCTTCACGGCCATCGGGTGTTGTTTCCCATGTTTTCCCGGTCTGGCCGCCGCCGTGCAGCATTACCAATGGCAATGGATGGGAATTGACGGGTATCTGATAGAAAGCATAGGCATGGTCGCCGTATGCAGTCTGACCGTCAGGTGCCGTGAAATGTTCGTGACTATACTCGCCGGGAGCGGTGACTGTACTGCCTCCGGCCATGAAACTGCCCTGTCTCTCTATGACAATAGGCTGGGACGCAACCTGTGCGTTGCTTACGGAGGCCGTAAGCAGAATTGCGAGGATTGAAATTGATTTGTATAAGTTCATTGTTGTCATGTTTTGAATTACGGTGCAAAGTTACTGCCGCTGACACCTGTAAGCTTTATTCTTTCCGCCTCTGAATTTTCACACACTACTGTTTTTATATCCAATATTTTCAGTTAATGCCGAATTTAGCTAATTTTGTGCCATGAAATCTTCCGACATCAACAAACGGCACCGCATTTACGACCCTGATGAGAAAGACATCGTTTTTATAGATGATATGCGCACAATAGATTGGACTTTATATTCCAACTATTGTATCCATCTTCTTTGTCACGAAGGAGGCGGAGAAATCCGGCTCGGAACCAAGCGGCACAGTTTCCAGACACATGATGCCATTATCATAACATCATCGGTACTTGTCAACGATTTTACTGTGTCGGATAATTTCAAAGGAGAGGCGGTGTGCATCACCGAGAGCTTTCTTCAAAAATATTCTCCCGAAAACAATTACGGCATAATCGGCAATTTCGCATTAGTCCAAAATCCGGTGATACACCTTAATAATGAAGAATGGACTTTAAGTGTGGATGATTTTAACAATATAAGAAAGCGGACCAGTTTGGGACATTCATTTCAGGAGGAAATTACGGGATGTTACGTCCGTGCGATGGTCCTTGATTTCTTCGATTTCCATAAACGTAATAATCCGGAATTTGTAGTAACCGGCAATTCATATAGGCTCTTGCAACGTTTTCTGAATATGCTTCAAGAAGGAGCCTACATCGAACACAAGGATATCGAATATTACGCTGAAAAATTATGTATCACGTCAAAATATCTTTCTGAGATATGCCGCAAGGCAAGCGGACTCCCGGCGTCATACTGGATTGACCGTTTCACTATTTCCGATATTGCATTGCGGCTAAGGGATAAAAATGTTACGTTATCCTCCATAGCCTACGACCTTAACTTTTCGTCGATCTCCTATTTCAGCCGTTTTGTGCAACGGATGTTAGGTGTTTCCCCAAGCCAGTATCGCCGTAATTTTTCTTTTTAGTAGTTATCATAAATTATAATAGCCGACCAAAATAATGGGTAAACACTATAATGGTCGGCTAATGACTTATTAGAATTTAGGGGCGACAGCACGGAAACTACTGTTTGGGGAAAAGTCAGAACCACTTGAAGCACGTGGATATACATAACGGCTTGATGGTTCTGCCACCATTGACTCCTTGGAGTTGATGGATTGAGCCGAGTTATCTCTTACTTCGCCCCTTGGGGTATCTGCTTGCTGTTTTACTTCCTCGCCATCCTTTTCATCATGGTTGACTCCCATTCGGTCGTCCGGCACTTCGTGGGTGGGAGCAAGTGCGGCGGTAATCTTGCGGCCGAGGGCGGCGAGGTCGGATTTGAGTTGCTTCAGTTCGTCATCCTTGCCCCATGACTTCGAGATGATGGCTTCAAGCAGCGGAACATCGTCAGTTCGCATGCAGTTATCATAATTCTATTGTCGCAAATATTCCCGACAGTTCTCTACAGAATATATTTGAGACCTTGCTTCGGTCGTATTCACGAGGCGATATGCTATACTTTGAATTATAAAACTTGCGGCTTATGCCGAGTGAGTCAAGGATCTTGGATAGCCACTCATCCCGGACTTCTTTTCGAAGCTGACGCCACAACTGGTTAATGAGATAGCATACACGCACTTTCTCCCTATCTTTAATCTTTAGGACAGAACCTGTTGTGCGCAGATTGAGGGCATCTATAAACCTTGTGCTGTTGCAATCCTCAAACTGTTGACCGTTACACAGCTCGTAGATCTTGATAATCAAACCAGGCTTGAAGTAATCCTTTGTGGCATGTAGGGGAGTTGCATTGGAACTAAAACAATCATCCCATGACGATTTGGCACTACACGGTTTCTCTTCCGGTGGATTGACAGAAATCCATTCTTTATAGTATTTTTCAACAATCGGAAGCAAGGCATGGCATTGTCCAGCGATACGATCTAATGCAGGCTTATAGCATGTATCAAGAATGTTCAGATACTCGTTGAGTTTACTCTGACGGATATACAGTTCATTCAGCTTTTCTCGCTCAATCCCAAGTCGTTCACGCCTATTGTTAAGCCGAGGAAAGAATAAGCCATCATCTGAGGCTTTCTGTTCTAACACTGCGATTTGGGAATCAAGAGAATCAACGATACCTTCCTGAGTTGTTATCATCTTTTCATACTCGTCTCGTTGGGATTGATAACCCTTCTGGATCGAAAACTCATTATAGAAGTAGGTCATGTTATTGAAGCCATACAGGAACTCATTCGGTTCCTGAGCAATGAAGGCGAGACAAGAATAGAGCGATTGTAAGTTATCGCCCATATCTGGCATAGTCACTGATTCCGACAGCTCTTTCTCCAGAGATTCCTTGTCTGCCAGAATGTCTATGTCCTCCTTAGCCCATAGCAAACTCACTATGCGCTCCGGATGGTCATAGTGCTCGTATGAGAGGGCATCGCTCACTGGCCGCAGATAATCAATAAGACATCTGATTTGGGGCATATTTTGTTGGTTCTTCATCATCGTATTGCAAATATACCCTTATAAACGTTCATAAAGTATTAATTCACAGACCAATTAATAATCTTTATGTAATGCGCCGATATTTATAATTGGGTATCACACTGCATTTTACATGGTTAAAGATTATTTTAGGCACCATATCGATATGTTAAATCACAATTTTTAAGAATTGCCCCTGACAGTATCACCGTATCCGGCCATCTTCCCTTACATTAACCCATATCAGACTTCAAAATCCGGAGTACCCAATATCGCCTGCGCCCGCGTTTACTTAAAAATATTGTCATGAATACGCATAAAAAATTACGCACGATCATCAAAAATCGTGCGTAATTTCGTGCGTAAATACAACAAAAGCCTGATAATCAGGCTTTATTGCGGAGAGAGAGGGATTCGAACCCCCGGAGGTGTTACCCTCAACGGTTTTCAAGACCGCCGCGATCGACCACTCTGCCATCTCTCCTTGGATTGCGGATGCAAAGTTACGCATAAATTTTCATTTATGCAAATTTTTTTGGAAGGATTCTATCGCTTTTTCGTAGGTGGCTTTGATGTCGGTTGCCATGCGGCGTTTGTCGAAGCGGGCGGCATATTCTTTCCCGGCGGCAATCATGTCGTCGATTTCGCGTCCGCCACGAAGTGTGGCTATCAACGCGGCTGCCATGTCGTTTGGAGAATCAGGATCCACATAGAGGGTTTCCGGTCCGCCGGCTTCTTCAAGACAGGAGCCTGTTGCGGCTACTACCGGGCGTCTGCTCTCCAGCCCTTCGACCACCGGTATGCCGAATCCTTCATATCGCGAAGGGTAGGCAATCACCTCGGCAGCTTGGTTTACGCCAGGAAGGTCTTTGAAGTCAAGACCCTCGTAGTAGCGGATGCGCTTTGTCACACCCAGTTCGCGGGCAATATCCTCAACCACTTTTTTATAGCCGTGATGGTCTCTGCCCACCACCACCAGTTCAATATCCATAGGCAGAGAGGGGAGAGCCCTCACGGTAAGTTCCAGATTCTTGCGACGTTCGATGGTGCCCACCTGCAGGATATATTTCTCCGGCAGGTTGAGACGTTTTCGGAGCGCGGAGAGTTCGTCCGCGCTCCAGATGCGTCTGAATGATTCGTCGCAGCCCTGGTATATAACGTCGATTCTGTCGGGATCAACTCCATAAAACTTCACTACATCCAGCTTCGTGCGTTCGCTCACGGCAATGATGCGGTCGGCGTTGCGGCAGGACGTGCCGTATTTGAAGTCATATAGCTTGCGGTCGATAGGTTTATAGCATTCCGGCATCGTGCGGTAGATGACATCGTGCATTGTCACTACCGACGGCACTCCGCTCTTGCGGATGTTTAGAGGCAATTCGTTGCTTAAGCCGTGGAATATGTCAACCTTGTCCGCTTTAAGGTTATTGGAGATGCCGAATGTTCGCCAGAGGCTTCCTTTGAAGCCCTGCGGAGGAGGAAGTCGGAACTCGACATTGTGTGCAGAGCGGATTGGCTCCAGACGTGGATTGTCGCGCATTGCGGGGGTGTAGGCCAGAAGCTTGTCCTGCGGGTTTTCAAGCGCAAGGCGTTCAATAACGAGTCTTGAGTAATTTCCCAGTCCGGTCATATTTGACACGGCTCTTTTTCCGTCGAATCCGATGTTCATATTATTAGCAGAAAATGAATTTTTCGAGGGCGTATATGCCTGCTCCGGTGAGGTAGCCCAGGGTGGCAACCCAGGTGAAATTCTTCATGTACCAGCCGAAACTGATTTTCTCAAGTCCCATCACGATCACGCCGGCTGCAGAACCTATGATGAGGATTGAGCCGCCGACACCTGCGCAGTAAGACATCAGCTCCCAGAAAGTGCCGTCGATCACGAAGTTTGCGGCATATCCTGTGGCAGCCGGATCAGCAACGGGATACATACCCATAACGCCGGCAACCAGCGGAACATTGTCTACGATAGAAGAAAGTACGCCAAGAACCAGACCGATCCAGTAGACGTTATGTATCTCCTCATCGAGATAACCCGCTATGTCGGAGAGTATTCCCGTGCTTTGAAGCACAGCCACCGCCATCAGGATTCCGAGGAAGAAAAGGATCGAAGGCATGTCGACACGAGAGATGACCTTAGGCAGACGGAGCTCACGCGCCTGTTCGAGCATCTTTGAGTTATAGAAGATTTCGGTGAACACCCAGAGCGCACCCAGCACGAACAGCATTCCTACGAACGGCGGCAGGTGGGTGATTGATTTGAATATAGGCACGAATATCAGTCCCCCAACACCGAGATAGAACATAGTGGCGCGCTGTCCTGCTGTGATGAAGGAATTTTTCTCAACTACAGTGTCGCGTGGCGGAAGATCACCTTTAAGCTTGCGGCTGATGATGATCAGAGGCAAAAGCATCGACACTAAAGAAGGCACGAGCACAAACGACAGTAACGCCGGTGCCGTGATGTTGCCGCTGACCCATAGCATGATGGTGGTGATGTCGCCGATCGGGCTCCATGCGCCGCCGCTGTTTGCCGCGATGATGATCATTCCTGCGTATAGCCAGCGCTCCTCTTTCTGAGTGATAAGTTTGCGCAGAAGCATGAGCATCACGATCGAAGTGGTGAGGTTGTCGAGGATCGCCGACATGAAGAACGTCACGAAACTGATGATCCATAGAAGTTTCTTCTTGTCGCGGGTGTTGATATGGTCTGTAATCACACGGAAACCGCCGTGTACGTCAACCATCTCCACGATGGTCATAGCCCCGATCAGGAAGAGAAGCGTCTGCATGATGTCGCCCAGATGCTCCACGATATCCACATTGAGCACATACTGGAGTGCCTGTTCATGAAGCGACTTGTCGGCAAGAGTAGGATGCGTGTCAAGGAAATGGCGGAAATTGTCGGCAGATACTACCGGCACCACCGATTCCGCGCCCATGGCATAGATTATCCACATCAGCATTCCGAGGAGGAGTGCGGAGGCGGTCTTGTCGACGCGGAGAGGGTGTTCAAGAGCTATGGCGAGATAGCCTACAACGAATAAAACGAGCAGTGTCGTCAGCATAATGGGAATATAGGTTAAGGAAAATGGAATATGATTGATGAAACTCTCATAATTTGCGGCAAAATTAGCAAAAAAATAATTAATTAAAGAAATTTTTCTTTAATTAATTTTATGTTTAAAAACATAAAAACAGATAGCAGAAGAGCCGCCTCAAAAAGGCGGCTCTTCATCAGCATACATATCCGGCTTTATATGTATTTTGCCGGCTTATTTCACGATCCCTTTTTCAAGGAATTCGGCAAGATTTGTGCGCACATTCTCGGAAGCCCTCTCCACAGCCACTTTCGCCATGTCGGCGTCGGTCATGATCCTGACAAGCTGTTCGAAGGTGGTTTTCTGCGGGTTCCAGCCCAGTTCGGCGCGTGCCTTGGTGGGGTCGCCCCACAGGTTGACAACATCCGTGGGACGGTAGAAATCCGGCGAAACCTCTACCCGCACCTTGCCTGTGGCTTTGTCGATCCCTTTTTCGTCAAGACCCTCGCCCGTCCACTCGAGTTCGATGCCGACGTTGCGGAACGCCAGTGTGGCGAATTCACGCACCGAATGCTGCTCGCCGGTGGCGATGACGAAATCCTCAGGTGTCTCATGCTGCAGTATCAGCCACATGCATTCCACGTAGTCTTTGGCGTAGCCCCAGTCGCGAAGCGAGGATAGATTGCCGAGGTAGAGCTTGTCTTGCTTTCCCTGGGCGATGCGTGCGGCGGCAAGCGTGATCTTGCGTGTCACGAATGTTTCGCCACGCCGCTCCGACTCGTGATTGAAAAGGATTCCCGAACAGCAGTACATTCCGTAAGCCTCGCGGTATTCCTTTACGATCCAGAAGCCATACTGTTTCGCCACAGCGTAGGGACTGTAGGGATGGAAAGGGGTGTTCTCGTTCTGTGGAACCTCCTCAACCTTGCCATAGAGCTCTGAGGTGGAAGCCTGGTATATGCGGCAGGTATCCGCCAGTCCGCATTGCCTTACCCCCTCGAGGATACGCAACACGCCCACTGCGTCAACATCCGCCGTGAACTCCGGGGAATCGAAGCTCACCTGCACGTGGCTCTGTGCCGCAAGGTTGTAGATCTCGTCGGGCCTTACCTTGTTGAGTACCTGAATCACTGACATTGAATCGCCGAGATCGGCATAGTGGAGATGGAAATTCTTGTGGCCCTCAAGATGCGCGATGCGCTCCCTGAAGTCCACTGAAGAACGTCGGATAGTGCCGTGCACGTCATAACCCTTTTCAAGCAGGAATTCGGCAAGGAACGAGCCGTCCTGGCCCGTGACTCCGGTAATAAGCGCTGTCTTCATGTGTAATTTAGCAATTGTTTTTTAGAAGTTTTCGGATATGATTATTCGCCTACGGCACCGCCGTTGTGGTCAACGCTGAAGGGGCTGGCGGATATGTTAACGGCTCCGTAGCGTGTTCCTGTCACAGTTGTTGTTCCCGAGCCTACGGTGATTGTTTCGGTTGTCTGAGAGCCGCTGAGGTTTACACCCTGACCCGGCTTGAGGGTGAGGTTGAGGGGATAGCTGCCCTGAAGGTCGGTCACTTTTGAGCCGTATAGGCGGGCGAGGTGTTCGATAAGAAGTCCCTGAAGTTTGTTCGTCGCAACGGAGTTGATCCTGGTTCCGGTCTTGAATGAGAAGGAGGCAGACTCAACAGGCATGTCTGTGCCACCGTTGCGGTTGTCGAACAGTGACTGTGCGAATGCCACAGGCTCACTTGAGGAAGTAGTGGAAACGGAAACAGGGAGGAAGATACCGAAGGATGTGAATTTTGTTGTCTTGATCACGATATTGCCGGCAGCGTCCACACTGTGGGCAACAACACTCCATGTGCCGGTTGCGGCATCATATTCCTTGGCTGTAACATAGGGAGTTACAGAGGCATCGAGTGCGAAGGAAATCTCAAGCGGGGCAGCAAGAGTTATGCTCAGGTCAGAGCATGTTACCGTAGCCCCGATAAGCATTGTCTCACTCTCCTGGGCACGTGTAGCCGCAGCATCCCCTTCAGAGTATATCGGGGTTATGCTGATGGTGGTGCTTTTCGGGACTGTGTTGGCAGGCACATCCACCTTGATGTCAACGGCACCCACCTCGTTCTGAGGAATATTCTCCGACTCCACGCTTCCGCTTGCGTCCGCGTCAGGCTGGGTAACGACAAGATCCTGGGTCACCTTGCGGTTGAGCGCCACGCTCCAGAGGAGATTCTGATTTCCCGCCTGTGTGAATTTGACAGGAGCAGAGGCGGGAAGCATCCCTGTTGCGGAGGCGGTTATCTCATAATCGCCGGCTGCCACACCGGAGATCGTGTAGGCGCCATCGGCATTTGTCTGGGTGGAATGGTTGCCCAGCTCAACAACGGCACCCTCGACAGGCTCGCCTGCCATGTTGGTGATCACGCCCGAGAGGGTATTGGGAGCAGCCTCCACAGTCGGGGGCAACACAGGTTGGCGGTCATCATCGTGACGGCATGATGCCGCGGTCAAACAAAGGAACAGGAGTGTTCCGTACATAATGATTTTTTTCATAATAAGAATAATTTGTTTAAATAGAGTTAATTATTAAAATAGGTTTACTTTATATGCTATTCCTCCGGAGAAATACCGGCAATCGATCAGGGCAGCCTGGATGAAGAGATGTTTCCAGAGGAGGATGTCGGCTCCGATGTTGACTTCATTCCCGGTCCACTCCCCGATGACACGCAACGACGGTATCCATTTCGGTCGCCATGTGGCGCCGGCTATAACCCCCTGCCACTTCTTGCCGTATGACACCGGCACGTAGCGATATCCCAGATCCACTCCGAAACTATGTCCATGCGGGATGAAATGCTTGGTTGCAACAATGTAGTAGTTGCAGAAATAGCCCGCTCCGCTGCCACCGTGACTCCTTCTTCGGAAGGCAGAACCGATGAAATCATTTGAACCGATAGCTATCGCGGGATAATACTTCCCCTCTTTCAAAGGGTTAACCTTGATAGAGAAGAATCGGTCTTTCTGATTGAATTTTGGTTTCTCTCTGCCGTCAGCAAGTGTTTTCTGAAGAGTGAAGGTATAGCCGATCTCCAGCCATTCGAAAGGAGTCAGGGCTAAGGAGAAATCAAAAGTATCATATTTCTTTCCCGCATAGACAAACCCCGATCTGTCATTTACATCTCCCGGAGTGAAATGTTTGTTCAAGAAATATCCTGCAATTATGGCATCTCCACATTCATTCATCTCTGCGGAGGGATTCTTGATAAGACCGGACATTCCTGTGTAGAGTTGTGCCACACAGGTAGTGTCGAAAAAAAGAATAGAGACACAGAATATTAGAAACGCTCTGATTCTCATTTCTTATTGGTCTTTCTGATATATTTGAAATCCGGCTCCATCAAATCTGTGCCCCAGGGAAGGAGATCATTGTCGAACCATCCCTCTCTTTCGTTTTCTTCAGGATCGGTGGTATATCCTCGCGTTCCGTAGCTCGTAGCTTCGAAGCTGTATTTGAACCTGAAGTCATTTGCCGGACGGAAATTTACCCGTCTGCGCACTCTTTTATACGGAGGCAACATCACAATCACCTTGAAGCCGGCGTTCTCTTTCCCGAGGTTGCTGTATGAAGCAAAGGCACCGACACTGACATGCCGGAAATGTCTGAAAGCTTCCGCCTCCGCGCCATAGTCGTTGAAGAGGTATCTGCCACCCCTTAGAGAGAACTGAGTGTTCCATCTCGATAGATAGAACTCAGGACCCGCCGCGAATGTGACTTTCTTCATCGGACTCGCCTCCCATCTGTGCCCCATCGACATATAACCTGTCAGACCGACCTGCGCTGTGACTGCAAGCCAGGGTTTGATGATGAACATATTCTTCATGTCGATTCCATAACTTTCAGCGGTGAATATGCCTCCGGAAAACTTCATTTTCCATCTGTTGCCGACAGCGAGCTGTTTTGATATGGAAGCTACCCGGAAGCGGACATACTTATACTTGTCGCCATACTGGTTGATAACCGGTACATACAACTGGGCGGCAACCTCCCAGCGTTTGCCCATGTTCCACCTCACGCCCGGAGTGAGATTCACCAGCACGTCATATACCCTGTTGTTGAAATATATGTCGCGGCAATTGAAATCGACACCCATGAAGACATCAACCTCGCCGGCATTACTTCTGTCCTGCGCCTGAAGTTGTAGCGAAAATATCAAGATTCCTGTCAGAAGTATCAGCTTGCCTGCTTTTCCTAATCCCATAGATTTTATTAAGACAGATTTCAGCGGACTTAAATATGTAGCGGGAGGCATCAAACAGCATATTTGAACGGACACCGTTCTTTCTGTAAGCCAAAAGGTGATCATGGAAAATAGCCCGATGGCTTGCCAGACCGGATGTGGATGCACCTCCGGTGCGCATTGTCACACAATCCTTTTTGATGTAGCATGTAGATATGCGGTTCACATATATGAATCGCAAGAGTAATTCGAAATCAGAAGCAACCTTCAAACTGGTGTCAAACAGCCCGTGGCGTTCGAATATTTTTTTACGGCAATAAAAGGTAGGATGTGCCGGCATGTACCCAAAAATCATCTTGAAACGATGAAATCCGGCAGAGGAATAGTACCTGACACATCGAGCAAGATTGTCTTTGTTCACATAATGCACGTCTCCATATACAGCATCTACATTATTGATCTGGAGAGCATTCGTCAGACATGCGAGAGAATCGGCTGATGTAAAGAAGTCATCTGAATTAAGAAAGCCGATAACGTCTCCGCTTGACATTCTGATGCCTTTGTTCATTGCGTCATATATTCCTTTGTCCGGCTCTGAGATCCAACGGAGACGCCCGTTGAAGAGAGGCTCATACTCACGCACGATATCCAATGTATGATCAGTGGACCCACCGTCTACGATTATGTACTCTATGTCTGTATAAGTCTGATGGAGAACACTTTCAATGGTATACCTGATTGTTGAACTGCTGTTAAAAGAAGTGGTTACAATTGTGACTCTCATTTTAGAGACTAAGATTGGGTTAATATGATGTATTATTTAAGTTTCGCAAGCTTTATTTTATGTTCGCGAAAGTTGAATCTATTAATCAAATCAGGTGTAAGAAGTAAATAATTAGGACTGTGTTTATTATTGCGCAAGAAAATGTGTAAGAAAAAGCTTAATTGCTTATAAGGTTATGTTGTATTCTGTTTTAAGGATTTCCTTGATTTTCCCAGGATTTCCCTGTGATTTCTTTTTTATCTCGAAAATTTTTGCATCAACGAGGGTTCGATACCACCATCCTTGAGTGAATGACCATATGAACCCGATTTTACCTTCAAGACAGGCTCCCTTTAGAAAATATCTGTAACAGAAGTAGGCGAACGATCGTAAGAACAAAGGCTGACTGGCATATTTATGTTTTTTCAAACGTTTCATATGCGCCTGCGATGTTATGTGCTTATCGTCATCAGTTTCTGCTGCCCCTGTCAGATGATATTCGATATCAAGAAGATCCACAGCTTCACGCACGGCATAGTTTACATGCTTGTGGCAGAACCAGGAAAGATTGTTGAGGTTATGATCGCAGAAATCATTGTCAAATTCTATAGATCTTCCTTCGGTGAGCTGTATGTGCTCGTCCATGAGACGCTGTTCGCACATTCCTTTGCCATACCGGAAGAATCTCAGCAGTTTCACCGGGTAGATTCCGCGTTTCATCCATTGATTCAAGAAGATGTGACGCCGTTTTATTACAATACCGGTGACATCCTCAGGAAGCGATGGCAGTTTATCCTTGACTTCTTCAACCAATTCAGGCAGAAGATACTCGTCGGCATCCAGCCGAAGAACCCATTGGGTTTGTATGTCCGCATTCTTGAGACCCCAGTTAAACTGCTTTGCGTAATTATTTTCCCATTTATTCTGGAGAATATGCACATTCGGGAATTCTTTTGCAATCTCAAGTGTCTTATCGGTAGAAAAACTATCGATAATAAAAATATCCTTTGCAATGGGGGAGATATTTTCCAGGCATCGCCTGATATGAATCTCCTCATTGTAGGTCAAAACAATGACAGATAAATCAAGCATCTTTTATAATACGTTTTTTTATGAACTTAGCAGGATTCCCTCCGACCACAGTCCAAGGCTCCACATCCTTGAAGACTGCGGCACGGGCACCGACAACAGCACCTTGCCCAATTGTAACTCCCATGCCGACAAAAGCCCCGGCAGCTATCCATGCCTGATCTTTTATTACGACAGGCTTTGTTACAAGATGGTTCAGAGGATCTGAAATATCATGACTGGCAGTGCAGAGATAAGCATTTTGGGAAATGGTTGTATTTGCTCCTATACTGATTGGCGCGACATTATAGCAGTCAACATCAGATGCAATGCAGCTATATGCTTCCATTGTAAGGTTTGCAGGATAATATATCCTTGCAGAAGAATATACGACTGCGGTAGAGGCGATTTTTGCACCAAAAATCCTAAGTAAGAAACGTTTCCAACCACTTCCCATACTTCTCGGGAGAGGACGCGCCAAAACATTCCAAACCAAACTCCAGACTAAACGTATAATCTGATTCTTGCGGCTTAAAGAATTGTGATATTTCGATAGGTCAATTTTTGATTCAATCATACACAAATTCAGGTTTAGGTGCTTTGTTAAGAATCCAGTTATATAGCTGGACCATTTTTTTACTTAACGCTTCAAGTGAGTAGCTGCTTTTGATTAATTCACGTCCATTTAATCCCATCGTTTTTAACCTTTCTGGTCCCATCTTAAAAGCTTTGCAAATAGTTTTGTTAATAGTCTCTTGATCATTTGATATCCACCAGCCGCAATTATATTTCTGTAAATCTTGCCATGGCATTCCTGTCGAGGCTATGACTGGCACACCATGTATAAGGGCTTCTGTAACAATGTTGCCAAAATTTTCGAAATCAGAAGGAACCACGAGTATAGATAGGCTTTCAATAGCTTTGTCTTTTTCATCTCCTGTGAGAAAACCTGTAAATTTCACATTCGATATTTTGAATTTAGTTATTTCTGACTTAAGGAAAGATTTATAATTTTCATCTCCGTCTCCAATTATTAGTAATTCACTATCAGGAGATAGAATTCCCTTTAAATCCTTCATGGCATATATTAGTCGTTCTATACGTTTGCGTGAATGTAAACGTCCAAGATAACCTATTCTAAAAAGCTTCTTTGCTGGGATTTCATGTCTTAAAAATTCTCCAGTTTCAATAGGATTGGGAATAATAGCTACGGGGTTTTTGAAACCGAGAGCTCTATAATGTTCCATTTCTTCAATACAGGTGCATTGGATCGCAGCGGCATTTTTTAATATCTGTTTCTGGTATAATGCCAAAGAAACTTTCTTTATGAAGGAATTATGGTTAAGAGCTTGCGGATATAACATTCCCCTAAGAGTCACAATATATGGTTTGTTTAGTTTTCGAGCATATTTTGAAACAGATAAACCATGTAACATCCAGACACCCTGAATATGATAAATGTCCGCGGTTTCTAATGACTTTAAAGTATCTGACAAATGAGGAACATAAGCAAGAGTTCCCAGGATTGGTCTTTGATAAAATATTGGACATGCCAAATCGTCAATTAATTTATCGCCAACTTCGATAGGAGGCATTATGATATCTGTATGGACTCCTAATTCTCGCAATCCTTTAATGGTAAGCCAAGCACTAAGTGCGGGTCCACCAGATTTGACATTCAAATGTCCGGAATGAATAATATACATATCAATGAATGGTTTATATATGCATTTTACTGATAAGTATTACAAGCATTTCAAGTGTGATTTCGCTTATATAACTATTTCCTGTTGATTCGTTAAACCAAATTCAATAGTTATTATTCAATGAAATATTATAACATCTCATTAATATATAGTTTAAGACGTTTGGCTTGAGCGATAGAACTTATTGATTTGCTGTATTCAATATTTTTGCGTTTTGCCGTATTCAATTCTTTTGACGATAATAGAAACAATTTGAGTTTATCTGCTAAATCTTTAGCGGAGCCTGATTTAAATACAGCCCCACCTTGTGATTCCCTAATCAACTGGTTTGCCCCTATCCCATCGCTGACCAAAACAACATTACCTCGTTGTATAGCTTCATTAATTCTGATTCCCCAAGGTTCAATTCTACCTGGTGCAACCAGAATATCTATTTTATTTAAAAGACAATTATATCTGTCAGCATCCAACACTCCTTCAAAAATTACTTTATTGTTCAAATTAAGTCTATCACATAATTTGATGAGTGACTTCTTTTCTTCTCCATTACCGGTTATGTGACAACAGAAATTTTGAATTCCTTGCATGTCTAATATCGATAATGCATGTATTAGGATATCTACGCCTTTGTAATATTCCAACAGACCAGGGCAAATGATGTGCACTTTATTATCATTCGTGGCTACCTGAGTCGGTAAAGTCTTTATGTCAGTAAAATATCCAAATGGAAAGACTTTTTTAAATCCGAAATTATTAAATTGAGCCATATCTCTATCACTTCCTCCCGAAAGACAAATAACGCCTCTGCTGTTTAAAGAGACAGTTCTTACTTTAGATGGTAATACTGTAGAAATGAATAATGATTTAAGCATCTTACGGAATCCTTTCTCAAGATTAAAATATGCTTCCGACATATTGCAGAAGGCAATATTATTAAGGATTGCATAATCTATGAGCCTTTTCATTCTGGGAGTGTATGTGATACCATTGAACACATGGAGCCGATCTTTATATTTATTTAAAAGTTGGAAAGCGTAGTCTCCCCATTCTTTTTCACTAAGAATGATATGATTATTAAATAATTTACCATTATCTTTCCAACCCATGGCTTTTCGAGAAGCGCTCAATTCTCCTGTAACTACCAGTGTGGTTGTATCAACTTCCTCCGCATATGCTTTTAAAACGTTAATCATTCCCTGGCATGGAATGTTCCACCAAAACATTGTTTTCATTTTAATTCAATAATATTGTTATATATTGAGGTCTCAGATGTTTCTTCAGATTCTAAAGAATCATAATATGCGTAAAGGGCAAGCATTAGATACACAAAACATGAAATGAGCGATCCAAACATTAGTGAGCCTATGAATGAAGATAAAGCTGCGATTGAAAAAGCAATACCATATATTTTATGATATTGAAAAGAATTTATTAATACCCTTAATAATATTGATAGAATCCATAACAGAATAATAATACCTGCTAAGCCGAAATCAACCAATGTAAGGACAAGACCGGATTGTACGGGAATCAAAGCACTTCCTACTGTCTGTCCTGGAACATGAAAAGTATATTGAGCGGGACCATATCCAATGAGTCGTGAGAGTATACTTGAATCTTCAAAATAATGCTCTAAAATAACTCGTTCCTGTCGATCAGATGACATTTCATCTTGAGCGCGTCCAAATGAACGTTCATATAATCCAGTTATAAAATTTGTTTGTCCTATTTCAGAATCACTCGGAGTTAGTGCAGAATAAGTTCCAAATATAAGAGATATGACTATTATGGGAGGTATAATTTTTCTAAAAAGATTACCAGTTGGTAAAAATATGAGGATTAGAGTAGTTGCAATCACAAAATTTATTATTACAGCAGATGAATATGTATTGATTAAAATAAAAATACCTAATAAAATCATGCCTAAATGGTATTTGGCATTATATCGGATGTGATCTTGTCCATACATTATAAGTTGTACAAGAACGTAAGGGCATATAAGAAATCCTAAAGATTTTGGCTCTCCGCTTACACCATAAATTCGAGAATATACCGATCCTCCAACTTCAACCAATGCTTCAAGGTTAACACTACCGTTTTGTCGGAGGATAGGCATGAATTCAATTCCTGTTTTTAAGCAGATATAATGTAGTAGTCCGAATGCAATTGCAACTTCCATAGCAAGACAATATGATGGAAAAACTTTTTTTATGAAACCTGATGGCATCATACATCCGTAAAATAATAATGCAAAGGAAGTTATATAGGTATAATTAGTATTAAAAATTCTTGAAAATTTATTTATATGTTGGGCATACTCTCCGGGAACAAGGTATGCAATTACATCCCCAATGAATAATAGTGTTAAGAATGTTGATGTCAGAGGTATTATAACTTGTGTTACCGGACTGTCTCGTCTATCAGATCGATATAATATCATGCAAACCATCATGCCAAGAACAATAACCTTAGTAGGAAACCAAATAGTAATGGCAAATTGATAACAAGTGGCAAATGTCATACCCCAGAAATACAATTTCATAAGGTTGATCATCTGGCATTTATATACAAAATATAATGTCAATGCTACAAAAATCCAGAAACCTATTTTTTGAAGAAGAAACCAAATCATTGCACAAGTTCATGAATTATTTTTAGATAGTTTTTTGCCGCCTCTGAATATGTATAATTCTTTGCATAATTTTTAAGGTTCTCTGAATCCCGAGGTTTTTTTGCTAATTTAATTATAGCATCAGCAATGGAATCTATGGACATCGGATCAAATAGAATTGCATTTCCTCCTGCCACTTCCGGTAGAGATGTTATATTAGAGCATGCCACATTGATGCCTTGAGAAAATGCTTCTACAACAGGAAGCCCAAATCCTTCGTAAAGAGATGGAAATATGAGACCTCTGCTTTTTGATACAAGTGATTTCAATATTTCCTGATTTTGAAAGCCAATATTAATAATATCATCGCAAAATTCATTGCGTAGATTCTCCATGTGTTCCGCCAACGAACCAACTAATAATAGTTTGGGGAGATTGTTGTGTTTTGATTTTGCAATTTTATAAGCCTCTATTAGCCTTGCTATATTTTTACGCCGTGAAATAAGTCCCCACCATATAAAATAATCTCCCTTTAAACCAAAACGGTCTGCGTAACTGGTGAGAGAATTGTTGGATTTAAACCAGAAATTGTCAATTCCGTTATGTATGGTAACTATTTGATTCTTTACCGATGGGAAATACTCAGAGACATCCTTTCCTGTATAATCAGATATAGTTACAATTCTTGATATCTTTGGAAGAATAACTTTCCATTGATATTTTGTCCAATATTTGAAAAACAAGGCATATTTGTTTGTGCTTATCCCTTTTATGGTTGATAAATCTGCGAGTGAGCAAATAGTTGGACCATGGAAACCTTTTATAAACTCTGGGTTTCCGGGTGACATAAAAAGATCAACATCTGGGTCACATTTAAGATATTTAAGGCATAATAGCCTCTTTATTGCTATTACCTTCTGATTATCTTTGAAAAATCGAATCTCAACATTCGGTAAGGAATTGATTTCATTATAGAAATTATGTAGGGCAGCTGGCCATTTCCTTTTGGTATAATACAGTAAAAATTCTATCTCAGGATTTTTACGGATGAGTTCGAGCATCATCCCTCGAACCGGGAATCCGCTTGTGAAAGCTGCAAAACAGTCTGCTGATACGGCAATCTTCATATGTCAGGGTGTAAGAATTTTATTTAATGGCGTCATAGTCGTCAAAATTTTACCAATTAATATAGAGACTGCTGTGACGATTAGCGCCGTCAATAATGTTACAGTAAAATTTATTATAAAATAAGAGGAAACAGAATTATAGTATGGAACTAAAAAGAAATGTATTATGTATATATTCAAAGAATACTTTCCTACATAACATAATGAATTAGCAAGTAAATAGGGAATGTTTCTTTCAATATTGCAGATAAAAGAGAATATAAGTATAGAAGACGTAAGATATCCTATAACATATCCTATGAAAGACATATTTGAAGATTCAAACCGATAACAGAAACATGTTACTGAGACTATCAATAATATTAATCCTACCCAACGGTTAATATATTTATTTAGTTCATGTTTATTCATCAGGGCACCGGCAATGAAACAAGGAAAATATCGTGATAAAAATGATAATCCAAATATATTATCAAAAGAGTCTGGTAAATATTTTGAAAGAATCAATAACAAAATTTCTATCAGAATCCCTCCGATTATCATTCGTCTGGATGATTGATACAGCCCCAAGAATATTATGCTCATTATAAATAATGCTTCAAGAAACCAGTATCCTCTTTTACCAATTGAGATAAATATATTACCGATATCTTCATTGAAAAATACTGCTGCAAAAATTACAGCTAATATGAAAGGTAGCAAGATTCGTAATATTCTTTTTTTTAGATAATTAATAGTATTAATATGAATTTTGTATGTTAGAAAGCCGCTGCATAAGAAGAAAAGAGGAACGTCTACTCTACATATTAAACGCATGCCTTCATCAAGAGTCCCTCCAGCATGTTGCATCACAACCAACAACATCGCTATCCCTTTTGTGATGTCAATATAGCTTTTTCTTTCCATTTCAATATTGGAATATATAATTTGTCAAAATGTGTGTATATAAGATATGGAATAATTCTCAACAATTTGTGATTAGGTTTGTAATATAACCGGAACATGTGAAAATTATCTCGGATGGAGCCTGTGACATATCTAAATTCAGATATATCTGACGCATTCTTTAATCCTATCATTAGTTGGTTAAGTCCCAGATAGGTATAAAGCCGACAGACATAGTCAGGATCATATATATTCCATCTTTTAATTGATGCATTCAATACCTGGATAAGTTTGCGTGATGCATCAATCATTTTTATTGTTGAATGTTTGCGCTTACTTAAAGAAAGATTGCCGATTCTATGTTCATAATGATAATAAGGAAGTGCACACAATTTTACAGCATCAACGAAATTAAGATATTTCAATACAAATAAATGATCCTCATGATATGACAAATTTTCGTCAAAGCGTAGATACTGGGAGTGAACGATTTTTTTTAAAAATAATTTAGCTATAGGAAATCCATTTTCTGGGATTTTATATCTTACAATGTTGTGATCATTTGTAAGTGATACTGATGTCCCTTCTGTATAATCAAATACTTTAGCTGATAGTTGTCCATTTGAGTAATCATTTATTACATTGCCATATACAATTGTATTTTCATCTGCATATTTTATCATAGATGCTAAATATTCGGCTTCAACCCAATCATCACTATCAATAAACGTGATGTATTTGCCAGATGCAATCGTAATGCCTGTGTTTCGGGCTTTACTGACCCCTCCATTTTTCAAATGTATGACTTTGATTCGGAAATCCTTGGATACATATGTGTCACATATGTATCCTGAAGCATCTGTAGAACCGTCATTAACCAGTATAAGCTCCCAATCCTTAAATGTTTGAGAAATGATACTTTCTATGCATTTTGTTAAATATTTCTCAACATTATATACCGGTACAATTATAGATATTTCAGGCATCTTTGTTTTAAAGTGTTGAAGTTAAAAGTCCATCCTAAACCTATTTGTTTAACCCCGGTGGAAACATATAAACAGCATGAGATGATTATTATAGATAAGCCCGTGTATATCACATGGGTTAAACTATTATATTTCTCCGGAGGGATGTCTATATAATGAGATATTAAAACTTCCAGTATCAATGATTGAAGTATATAAATTTCCATGGTGTATCTGCCATATGTGGAGATTCTGTTATATATACGACACTCTACATTGATTTTACCAAAATATAGTTTAAATATGCCAACGATAGCAATGGCGCCTGTAATTCCAACTAATGTTCGATATAATAATATTGGGTATTGTTCAATCCAGTGAGGTGTTAATATCTTGAACATATTTGGATATAGGATATTCTTGTCAAATGAAGGTAATGCGGAAATAAATATGATAAAAGAAATATAGGTAATTATGGCAGTGTGTTTATATGATTTGTTGAGCACTTGCTTAATAAATAATCCAACAACTAAACTTGGGAACATGACGTTTAGTTGCAAGAACCAGAGATGTGGAATAAATATGACAGATTGACTTAAAATTAAAGAAATAATTAAAGCTATCCATGTAATTTTTATAAAACAACGGGGTAAAATCAAAAGGATAATGCACGCAAATAAACTCTTCAAGAACCATAATCCGAACCATAAGTTTCGTGAAAATGAAATATGATTATCTCCGATTAGTTCTTTAGTACCCCAGATTATTGTTATCCAAAACAAGGATGGCAAAATTAACTGAAAAAATCGTTTCGATATAATCGTCTTATAATCTGTAATATTATAATAATCGATAAAATATCCTGAAAGCATCATGAATAATGGCATGTGAAATGCCGATAACGTAAGGAATGGCATAGACTCCTTATAGTTCACATCAAATTGTTGGTAGCAGTGTCCTAAAACAACTAAAAATATAGCGAACAATTTGACGAGGTCAATCCAGACAATACGATTGCCAGGTATTATTTGCGTATCAACATTTGTGACAGCCATGGTCCAATATATAAATCTAAAAATAAATATACGCGTAAGTATGGATATAATTTTGAAAATGCTATGGGATATAGTTTCCTCATTTTTTTCCTCATTTTTTTATCTTGGTAATATTCATTGTTCGAATAAAACATGAAGGTTGACCAAAGTAACAATATTCGGAAAGCAATGGCTCCTTTAATTTTATCGCTTATTTCTTTATGTTCATTTTTATATTTGTCAATATAATTGATTACATCTTTTACAGCATCAAATCGTTGTTTGTTGATCTTTCGTGTCACGGAGTCTTCATTGACACGATATCCATAAGGGCGTATAGCAAAGGTGTCTACTCTTAATGATTCTATTGATGCTAATTGTAAATTGAACATTGTGTCTTCACCAATTCGCAGATTATTACAAAAAATTTGTTGATGATTATTTATTATTTTTCGTCTGTAAGCCCCACCTGTGACACAAGATAGTATTTTACCGGTCATAATGCTGTCACATAACAATATTTTATCGGTGAATATTGATTTTTTGTAAGATTTATTTTGAATTGGAGATAATTCAGATGAATTTTTAAATGATTGATTACCGAAAACGAGAATATCAGTGTTGTTGTCAAAATTATTAATAACAAAATTCAGTGCACCTGATACTAACATGTCGTCCGCATCAAGAAACATGATAATTTCTCTCTTAGAGTGTTGCACTCCAATCCATCTTGTTTCAGTAACTCCTGAATTGGGCTTGTATATGTATTTAATCCTGTTGTCGGAAAGATATGATCGAATTATATCTGCAGAAGAGTCGGTTGATCCATCATCTACAAGAATTAATTCCCAATTCTGATAACTCTGTTCGACTACACTTTCTATACATTCTGCAATAAATCGCTCGGCATTAAATACGGGAGTAATTATTGAAATCATTTTATACCCAATTTATGTAATAGTCTCCATCCAATCACTCTGATTGTAATTTTTTTGGGATCAGTCATAGATTTTGGATTGATATTTTTTTCTCTCCATGCTCCTGCAACCCTGTGAATTGCATATACTTTTTTCATAGATGTATACAATGGTCGACAAAAGCAGTAAGATGGATATACTCTGACTCCATTAGATAAAATTTGTTCTTTATTCTTGTTGCGTTCTCTGCGATCAAGACCATATTTTACTGCAATCTCTGATTGCATTTTTGAGATTGTTGTCTGATCCAGCCTATTATTTCCGTTAATATCTTTCCCTATAATAAAATGTCTATGTTTGTAATAATCAAGGCATTCTTTAATGAATTGATGACCTTTGACTGCACCCATAAAGTGAGATGTAAGATAAACCAAACCATCGTTATCTTGCCAACTTTCTTTTCCTATGAAACAATCACAATTAAGAAGATTGTCTATGTTTTTGAAAAGTTCCACATCTGTATCAAACCATACACCACCATATTTATTAATGGCGTAAAGACGGGTATAATCAGCTGCAAATGCCCATTTGCGACATGATAACGCTTCTTTAGCAAATGTCGATGTAATTTCCTGGTTAAATCTATTCATATCCCATAATATAAACTCATAATCAGGTAGTAACTGATGCCATCGATCAATATATTTTTTTATATCCACGGGATATTCATCACCGCTAAACCAACTATAGTGTATTATCTTGGGGATCATATAATTCAGTTGTTGTGATTAATATTCTATCATGTCATCTGAGGTGTCTCTCCATATTCCAGTTTTTTTTATTTGCAGCGGATTTCCTGCTAATAATGACTTAGGTGGAATGTTAGTGTAATCTTTGGAGATATAAGACCCCGAACCAAATACTATTTCATCCGGTATTTTAGCACCTGCCATTACTCTGCAAAATGAGGGTATCCATACGTTGTTGCCAATGACAATGGATCCATATCCTTTTGTCTTCCCCCCTGATTCAAGTTTAAGACTATGAAATGATGTATCCATAATAACAGAGTCCCAACCAATCCTGCAATTATCTCCGATAAAGAGTTTATTATAGGCATACATTAATAACCCATAGGTGGCGACACAGTTATTTCCGATTTCAAGTGTCCCTTTGCTTCCGACCTCAATGCAGGTATTATGACCGAAACTTGCTGTCCCATGAAATATGATATTATGCCCTTCCTTAAAACTTAAGTGTACTCCTGTATTGGGTCGATTTGTATGGTAATTCTGCCCAAATTTTATCATGCCAAAATGAATTTTTTCCGAGCTAATTGTAAGTTTACCCTTCCCAATTCTAATATAGCTTTTTGACAGAAATAGAAATGGTAAATGTTTAGCTTGAGAGAATGGAAGATATTTGAAGTTAAACCATAATGTCTTATGTAGATATGGCAAGGATTCCCAAAATAATGAGAGGAAATTGTATATAATCTTATTCATGAATGTGTTTTTTTAATTTCTTTCAACATTTGCATGAATGGGATACCCATCAAAGAAGTTGAGAAAACATATAGTAAGAGAGAAAATAGAAAACCAAAAATAAATTGAATATAAATGTTATCTATAAAATCAATCAAAAGAAGGGTCGGAAGCATACATATACCTCCGACAACCGGAATCAAAATCATTTTAATTTGATTTATTAGACTTAGATTGAGAACATCTTTCGATAAGATAAAATTTATAATCAAAGTGCTTAATGATACGAATACAGCTCCCATGCACATTACTTCTACACTGTATCTCATGGTAATGACCAACACAATGACTGCAATGATTTTGCTGATAATCTGCATTCTCAATAAGATCTTTGGCTGTCCCAATGCCTTTATAATTGAGAAATTTACCTCCATAATGGGAAGCCATAACGAAGATAAGCATAGAATCTGAAGCAATACCACACATGGTAACCATTTGTCTGTTATAAGTATTACAATGAGTTGCTTAGATAAAATAAGCATGACCATCATGATCGGCACTATAATGTATGCTACATTTCTCATTAATTTAGAGTAGCTCATCATTAAAGTATCAAGTTGACTTTTTTCTTTACAAAAGATTGGAAAGCAAACTCTGTATATCATTGAGGATAAAGTTCCTGTAGGTAATGTAGAGTATCCTTTAGCTCGCGAATAAAAGCCTAATTCTTTGGCTGCGTATACTCTTCCGATTATTAGAGGGTATATGTTATTATATATTACGTCTATGAATGTTGCTAAAAGTGCCTTGCTTCCAAATGAGAAAAGATATTTAAATGATTCTTTCGAAAATGAATGTTTAGGAATCCAGCGTGCACATATTGTGTAGCACAGCATTGAAAATAGCGTTCCTATTATGTTGGAATATACAAGTGCCCAAACTTCAAACCCCATATATGCGAGTATTATTCCGCTAATTCCTAAAACTAATGAAGAAGCAAATGATATGATTGAGATTTCTTTGAATTTTAATTCAATTTGGAGGATTGTGGAGGGAACGACAGACAAGGATTTTATTACTATGACTATCGCCAACCATCTTAAAAGACTGATCAGTCTCGGCTCATTATAAAACTCAGCTATTGATGGTGCACACAAGAAGAGAATGACATAACATAATATTCCGATGGCTGCATTAAAAATGAAAGTTGTAGAAAAGTCACTGTCTGTCCGATTGTCTTTTTGATTCAATGCCATTCCGAATCCACTATTAACAAATAGATCCGAGATAATTATGAACACGGTTAACATACCGATTAGCCCATAATCGAATGGCGTAAGAAGACGCGCCATGACAATTCCGACTAAAAATCGTGTTGCCTGTAAAGATATATTCTCAAGAAAACTCCAGGCAAATCCTTTTCGCATTTGTGAATCGGTGTTTCCCATACAACAACCCAATTTTTGCTATGAATCTAATAAGTGTGCCGATACTGCAAATAGAACATCGTAATACTGAGCACATCCCGATTGTCGTAGTAATATTGCTTTTGGCTTAAGTAGGTGACCAAATTAAACGTATATAATATGCGCGGTTGTTTTTGAGGAATTTCTGCAAGTTGAATAAGGATATATCCAGGCATAGCTCTGATGAGAATTGCGGAAATAATATAAATGAACAAGCAGACGATGTACGAAATGCCCCAATGTATATTATCTATTTAATTTGATTCCATCCTTATGTTTAGAATATGAAAAAGGGTCTTATCGGTTTAATGGTACGGGAAAAGAACAAAATTTATATATCCCATTTTTCACAATTACCATTGTCAGGAGAGATGCAATATCTATTGAAATATCACTTTTACCTAAAATTATTCCGAGTATTATCTCAAATAGGATCGCCTCATCTTCCGACTCTGAGAATTTTATTATTTTTTCATTCTTACAGATAGCAGAACGGAAGAGGATTATATTGTTGTCGACCCATTCGTGCCCAATTCTATTTAAATTACGTGTTTTATTTTTAATAAGAATTATCAATTGTTTGAAAAAATCAAATATATTGGATAATGAGTCATCAAACAATCCTTCCATTATATTTAGATTTTCATGATATGAATTATCTCCTTCGAATGTATTTCCCTCAGTCAATCTCTCACCTATGGCAACATATAATTCATCAATGGTTAGTTGTGAAAGTGATTCGTAATAATGCATTTCCATATGTGAATCTGATAAATACCGGATAAATGATTTGTTGACATTCTGTTTACAATGCCTATTTCACACAACAGACAATATGTTTTCAGATTAAGATTGACTGAGCATTGACTGAGTTTATGCAATCTTCAAGAGCTGTTTTTATAATGGATACTAACATTCTGAGAAATCTAATGTTGTATAAACAATATTAGTTGAGAATGAGATATTCAGTCACCGGGAAGATTGTATCAAGTGCAAAGTTTCTATATGATCGGCGAGAAATTTAGCATATTTTCTCATCTGTGTCTGGACTTCTCCTTTTTCGCAGACTTTATTGTAGCGGATATCTGCATGCATGGGCATATCAATATCTGGATCATCAACGTAAACATCTCGGTCCAATATGTACTCATTGTTGTGCATTGGACCATATGCTATCATCGCTTTGATGTCTATACCTTCATCTTCAGCATACTTATTTGCTTCTTCTATAAGAGATGCTAAGATTATAGCCATTCCTACAAATTCTGAAAGCGGAATGCCCGGCATTGAGAGTTGTTTCTTTTGTCTCTCTTCATGAATTTTGTATCCAAGTTCTTTGCACCGTTCAAGTGTTGTATAGTCCAGGCGATGAATGGAGATATCAGTCGAGTCTACCGGAGGCATAAACGCCTCTTTTCTAATTTTATTTTTGTAGCCAAAGGGATAAAATAATAACCTAAGGCATCTCTCATTAGGAGAAATTACTCTTGGGATAATAATTTTAGGCATATTGGAATCTTGGAACAGCATCTTCTGAAAGAATATCAGACAATTCTGAAGGTAGCGAACGAAAGTCTGTTTCAATCCCATCATTATATTCGTTTTCTTTCCCTCCTTCATATTCTGTGAAATATCCGATCTGATGACTGCCGATCTCAATGGAAATTAATCCAATGGGAACTTTGAGGTCAACAACAATTGTGCCATATGGAGTCGGGAATATGTCTTCTTTATTCAGGAGAAATCCAAACCCTTTTATATTGAGGGCATCGATGAATTTATAGCAATTTTTTATTACTTTCTGGTCTATTGCGGAAGCGCCCTGAAAATCCCAATCGTCATTAAGAATGCTTATTTCACTAATCCGATTTTTTACAGACACAATTCTGTCTGTCATGCATGAATTGGGTCCTATAATGAATTTGAAATACCTATTTGTATTGTCGGAAAACTCAGGTTCATAGTGCCTTGAATCATTTAAAGCGACATTTGTTTCTATGGCGTATGCTGAATCTGAAAAAATCATAATTTTATTATTTTAATGATTTCTTCATTGAGAATATCCCGCAGCATAGTCTTGTTCTCATTATGAGCAAAATCAAGTGTGTCGTAAAAATCATCTTCCGATATCAACTCCGAAAATTGTTCCGGTTCAATTGGGAACGTGATGTTGCTTATTATTTCGATTCTTTTGGAATCATCACGATCATATACGCTCACTGATAAATTATCCTGATAGGTCCGGTTGCCTTTTTCCTTTTTCATAATCTGCTTGAAGTCCATCAGATTTTGAGAAATGGCATCTTCTGATAAACGGGTTGAGTGTATGTTAAATAAGGCTTTCCCATCATAATCCTCCGATTTATCATAGAAAAAGCTATCAATGAATGATGTGGCAAAAAAAGAGACATTAGATGATCCTAAGATCTTTGCAATTGCTTCTATATCTTCTTTAAGCTGACTTTTGAAATCATCCCAACGAATATAATCTGTTGTGTGAAATGAAAGCACCGCATTGGAAGGACCTATAGGATTTAATTGAATATAACGTTCAGCTCTTCCATTGTTGAAGCCGATAATCTTAAATCCCCTGGTGGCGGAATTGGGCAGTTCTTGCGAGCTGTTGTTACCTTCGGTCGGGCTTGTTAATGAGACCATGTTTCTAACAGGCTCTACTTTTTCAAACATGCTGTTGAAGTTTCCTCCTTCGAGAAGCTTTTGAATTTCTTCAAATGATGGGATTTCTCCTTGAATTCCAATACTCAAAAAAGCTTCAACAAGAGAATGTTTCTCTTTCGCTGTATGTAATTTACCAGTTATACACATCAATATAAAGTCTCAGATTATATTGTAATAACACTTTATTTTAAATAATTATTTATATAAACGTGTTTTTTTTAATATTATTATCTTACTCTGAAATGTTTGCATATCCGTAACCGTAACCATATCCTTTGCCGTAGCCGTAGTGGTAGCCGTAGCGGTGGTATCCGTAGCCGGAATGAATGTCGGTGCCGTTGAGGAGGATAGCCATGTTGCAGTAACGGCTCTGGTCGTAGTATTCCTGTATGCCGGGGAGCTCGTCCTTCTCCAAAAGTCCGGCACGCACCACAAAGAGGGTGGTGTCTGCCACGCGGTTGATTATCTTGGCGTCGGTCACCATCTCAACGGGTGGGCAGTCAAGGATGATGAAGTCGAATTCCTCCCGGTATTTTTCGATGAGGCGGTCAAGTTTCTCGCTCGAGAGGAGTTCGGCGGGGTTGGGAGGTACCGTGCCCACGCCTATTGCATCAAGGGTGTCGGTTTCATCTATCTTATGCAGAATGATGTTACTCTCGTCCGCCTTTCCGACAAGATAGTCGGTGATGCCATGTTCGGGTTTGCCGATCATCTTGGAAAGGGAACCTTTGCGGAGGTCAAGGTCCACAACAAGCACGCGCTTGCCCTTGACCGCAAGGACCTTTGCAAGGTTAATGGAGATGAATGTCTTTCCGGATCCGGGATTGGCAGATGTCACGGCAATTACCTTGCAATTCTTGTCTTCTGCGTTCGCACCCATGTATTCGAGGTTGGTGCGAAGCACACGGAACGCTTCGTTTATCATGTCTCTGCTGCGGGCTTCGACAACAATCTTACGTTCCGCGGGCTGTTGTTTTCTTAGTCTTGCAAAGCCGTGTGCCTTCTTTTCTACCGACGGTATTTCACCGAGATAAGGGATCTTGAGCGATGCCAGGTCTTTCTTGCCGCGAATTTTGGTATCGAGAGATTCACGAATGAAGAAAATGGCAAGAGGGATTGTAAGCCCGAGCATAAATGCAATGACGAGTATATTATTTCTTTTGGGGAAGGTCGGAGCCATGCTTCCGTGCGGTTCCTCCACCATGCTCGTGTTGTAGGCGGTGAATGCCTGGGTCAGCTCGTTCTCCTCGCGTTTCTGGAGGAGGAAGAGGTAGAGTGATTCCTTTACCTTCTGCTGACGCTCTACGCTCAGCAGATATTTAGCCTGATTGGGATTGGCGGCTATCTTGCTTGTCGTTACATTTGCCTGTCGCCGTGCGTTCGACATCTGGGCGCGGAGTGTGGCAATGTAGGCGTTGATTGACGCCATGATGTTTCCTTTCAGTATCCTCAGGGCTTGCGTGCGGTCCTTGACCACGGGGTTCACCTCGCTTGTGGATTCAAGGAGGCGGTTGCGCTCGATGACGATGTTGTTGTACTGCCCGATGGCATTCTCGATGTCGGCGTTTACAATCCCTGTGTTGGTTGGCAGCGGCTGGTCGAAGGAATCGCCGGAGAGCTGACTCCTCACCATTTCGGCTACTGATATCTGGTTGTTGAGGTCTACGATGGCTGCCTGGGCTTCCGATGACTGAGCCATGTACATGCTTGTTGCCGCCCCGACATCGGGAAGAAGATGCTCAGACTTGTAGGATGATATGTCGGAGTCTACATTTCCCAGCTCCTTCTCAATCACTCCGAGCCGCTCGCTGATGAAACGCGATGTCGAGACCGCTATCTGATTCTTGTCGCGGATCCAACGTTCGTTGTAGACCTGGATCAGGGTCTCAAGTATGTCATCAGCCTCATCTATGGAAGGACGCGTAATGGAGATGTCTATGATTGATGACTTATCGTTGCTTAAAACGGCTCTAATGCGATATGAAAGGGCGTTGGCAGTAACCTTTACCGGCGTATGGACGTAATGTATCGTCTTTCCCTGCAGCCCGGATGCATCCCATTCCGGTTTTATTACGGCGAGTGAGGTATTCCCTATTTTTATTGAGTCACCGAAGGTTACCGTGAATGTCTTATCCACGGTAACATCATTCAGCCTGACATTAGAAATATCGATTTTCTCTTTGTCGCCAAGGAGAAAGTCAAAAGATACAGTGGCGTTCCCTGCCGAATCTTTCTCTGCGAACAATACGGGTGAGTGCTTGTAAAGTATCACGCTTCTAAGACCTTCCTTGACAGTGTAGTGGTCATTGAGGTCAAGGCGCGACACAACCTCCTTCATCAATGCCGGAGATTTGACAATGCGTATCTCATTCTCAAGGTTGGTGTTGTTCTGCACCAGACCAAGTTCGGACATGTCTATTGATGTGCCCGACCCTCCGTTCTTGTCTTCGTTCTTTATCAGCAGGGATGCCGTGCGCGTATACTCAGGAGTGGTTTTCATGAGATATACTGCGGCTACCGACATTGTGATGATGAGCGAGATGACAAACCAGTACCATTTGGACACTGCGAATGCAACGATGCTTTTGAGCGTCAGCCCGTTGTTGATCTGTTGCGCATTCCTTCTTAATGGTTGCTGCTGTGTATTGTTTGCTGCCATTGTTCCGGATTTGATGGAGTAAGTTACTTGATGATTATTTGAAGATGAGTACTGCGATCGTGGTCAGGAAAGATGCGATTGAAATCCACATGCTTATGGATTTGAGATTGTTCGGATTATCTTCCGCCTGCCGCGCCACTGCCTTGTTCGGCTGAACGTAGATTATGTCATTCTGCTTAAGATAATATGCCGGAGATTCAAAAAGATTGTTATCTCTAAGGTCCACCAGATATTTTATGCGTTTTCCACCCTCTTCTCGTATTACGGTTATCTCTCTTTCCCCATAGGGTGTGAGGTCCCCTGCCTTTGAGAGCGCCTCAAGGAGTGTGACCTGGTCGTTTGATATGGCATATGTGCCGGGACTCGTCACCTCGCCTACGACTGAGAAATGAAGGTTGGCGTATTCTACGGTAACGATGGGATCGCTTACCCATTTGCCGTTGATGAGTTCCTGTGCGATCTTCTCGCTTATCTGTTCTCTTGTCAGCCCCGAGATATGCACTTTCCCCAAGACCGGGAACATTATGTCTCCGTAACTGTCCACGGTATATACAGAAACATTGCCGTCAGATTGCTGAGTGCCTTCTTGTCCTACCCGGTTTGAGGCTTGAACGAGATTGAACAGCCGCGCCAGCTCCGGTTCCTTGCATGACACCACTATCGACAGCTTGTCTTTGGGCTGGATCTTGATTTCATTCAGGTTTGCGATCGCCTCTTCCTGACCGAAGACAGTGTTCTGCATGTAGGCGATGTTCCGAGGGGTGGAACATGATGAAACGAACAGCATGAACAATAATGCTGCGGTTGTGACTATATTCTTTAGATTCATATTGTGGTCACTTGCTTATGATTGTGTGATTTAAATTCCGAAATCTTAAACTTATAAACAGAGCCTTGCTCAGTTAAACTTATAAACTTCAACTTTCCGCCTGTGAGAGTTGAATTGCATGATTAATCGTAAAGTACCTGGGAGAGGGATTTCTCTCGTGCCCGGATCGACCGGGTCAGGAGTGTGTTGAGGAGAAGCCACATTGCAAGGTCGCTGGCGAACAGCAACGTGATGTCGATGTGCTCCGAAAGCCAGTAGTTGGCTGCCGTTAGAAGCGCCGAGCTGCAGATGATGGTCATCATCGCCGCCCGCTGACCCATGCCCAGTGCCAGCAGCTTGTGGTGGATATGGGTCTTGTCGGGGAGGAAGGGGTTGCGGTGCGCCTTGAGACGGTGCAGGTATACGCGCACCACGTCAAAGCAGGGTATCAGCAGCGGGGCAAACGCTATGACCGCCGGATTCACGCCGCTTGCGAATGTGTCGACCCTGCAGATGCGGATGCTCATCACACCCAGGAAGAGCCCGATCGTCAATGCCCCCGTGTCGCCCATGAATATCTTCTTGTGTTTCTCGGGGTTGCCGAATACATTGTAGATATAGAAGGGCACAAGCGCGCCGAATGTCGCGACGGCAAAGGCGGAGAATACATACAGCCCCGCACGGAAGAAGACGAAGGCATAGAAGGCACAGGCTATCGCGCTGAGCCCGGAGGCGAGTCCGTCGATGCCGTCAATGAGGTTTATGGCATTGATTATGAATACCGTCAGCAGGATTGTGAATGCCACAGCAACCCCCACGGGCATTTCTCTTATTCCGAGAAAACCATGGAGATTGTCGAGAAGTAATCCTCCGGTTATTATGAGGACCGCCGTAAGAGTCTGCATGATGAACTTCGCCTTATACCGGACGCCGACAAGATCGTCTGCCATGCCGGTGAGGTACAGCAAAATAGCTCCCGCTCCCACGAAGCATATGGGGCGGACATTGATCAGCAGCAGGGCGCGCACAGCCTCGTCGGGGCTCATCGAGCCGAAGCCATAGAGCAGGAACTCTGTCAGTATGATGGAAGGGAAGAACGCTATGCCGCCGAGTCGCGGCACTTCGGTCTTATGAATTTTACGGGGATCGGGCTCATCGAAAAGATTCTTCCTGAATGCAATGAGCAGTATCTGGGGGATGATGATACCCGTGAGGAGTATCACGCATAATAATACTAAAATGTCAACGATTAGCCAGAAAGTCATGAGTTGTTTTGTTAGTTGCCGTGGGGCGGTTAATTCTCGCTGATGAACTGGATGTAGTCGGGGCTCACCTCGACGGCGGCGGTGAGGAAGCCCGGAAGCTCAACCAGAAGACGCTTGGTCTTGGAGCCACGCAGCGACAGAAGACGCCCCGTGTAGCCGTCGAACGGACCGCCAACCACGCGGATCTCTTTGCCGTACATCTCGCTCCGGATCTCATCCGGAAGATAGTAGCGAGCATTCTGAGAATTGCGCACCGCGTTGATGAAGCGCTCCATGTCGGTGTCCCTCACGACGGTCGGCTCGCTGGCGGAATGCCCCAGGCGGTAGCGGTACTGCAATGTGCTGATGTTGGCGACAGCCCGGTCGAGGGGATCCTTGGCTGACCGGACGAAGAGGAGGTCGGCGATTATCGGTTCCTCCTGGCGCACTTTTACTCCTTTTCTCTGGGTGACGGTCCAGCGCATCGGCGTGAAGACCTCAAAACCTCTCTCCATAAGTTCGTGGTAGGCGCGGCGCAAGGCGTGGCGCCTCTTAAGATCCCTCATCACGAACCATCTCACTGTGCTGATGTCTGTCATAACGTAAAGCCAAAACTTCAAGTCCTTCCTAATTTCATAGTATCCTATGTATTAGGTAGTTACAACACGTTTACGAAAAGTTGAGAAAAAATCCTTTAGCAATTGTTTGGAAGTTTTCATAAATCTTTGCCGGAAAACCATCCGGCGGTTGACCTTAAAAAACGGCAGGTCAGAATCAGTTTCTCCGCAAGAGACTGATGT
>CABUVO010000033.1 GCA_902495075.1 uncultured Porphyromonadaceae bacterium | reverse complement strand
ATCTTCCGCATGCCTTACGGCGACGGGATCCTTGAGGACTACGTGTCGAAGCGGGGCATCACGAGGCTCTACAGGGAGCTGTCGGGATGCGCGGACGGGGAGATCACGGTGGCTGAGATAGCGTCGAGGGCTTTCGACGGGGAGGAGGCTGCGCGCGGTGCGTTCGACAGAGCCGGAAGGATACTCGGCGACACGCTCGCGCCTATCCTCACGCAGTACGGTATCGGGTGTCTGCTCTGTGGCGGTCAGATCTCGAAGTCTTTCGAACTCTTCGCCCCGGCTCTGCGTGAATGCCTCCGCGATGTGCCTGACCTGAAGATAATCGCCCAGGCTGAGAATATTACCAATGCTCCGTTCTACGGATTGCTGGAATCCCTAATTTAAACAGTTTCTAAACCTGACTACAATGAAACATAACAGATTGTGCCTATCCACTTTTCTTATTGCATTTTTATGCATGACATCACTTGCAGAGGTTAAAGTGATGGGATTTAATATGCGTTACAATAGCCCCAAAGACACGGGCGAAACCAGCTGGGATGTTAGAAAAACCGCTATTCAGCGATTTATCCGAGAGGTTAAGCCTGATGTTGTGTCTGTAGGAGAGGCGCGCGAGTCAATGAGGAAGGATCTCAAAGAACTGCTTCCCGAATACGGACAGATTGAAATCCCCGGTACGGGCTCACGGAGTGGTGCCAACACCATTATCATATATAATAAAAACGCTGTTAGTCTTCTTGATGAAGGAGCGTTTTTTCATAGCCCAACTCCCGACAAACCATCTAAATGCTGGAATCACAGCACGGGACAATGGCGTGGCACATGTTGGGGTAAGTTCAAAGAGAAAACTACCGGGAAAGATTTCTATTTCTTTGCGACACATCTTTGTTTGGGATTGAAGAACCATGATCTGGAGGCAAAATTAAATTCAGCAATGCTGAATGTGATCAAAATGCATGATATTGCAGGAGATGAAGCTCCAGTATTCATAGCTGGGGATATGAATGCAAGTCGGGAAGCAGACGATGTGCGCCGTTGGGGATTGCAGCCATTCCATTTCTGGATGAAAGATGGTCGAGAGGTGCCTGTCTCAAACAATGAGCCTACGTTCAATGGTTTCGGCAAGATGGAACTGACACCGCGCCATGTGATAGATTTCATATATTATCGAAATGCGGATGTAAAGAAGTTCGAAAACTTCAATAAACCCAACTGGGGCGTGCCCTATATTTCCGACCACTATCCCAATATGGTAACGGCTGATCTTTGACCGGGTTAAAGGAGAATTGGCGCGCCCCAATAAACAGAGTAACCTTAATAATTGGACGCTAAGGTGCGAAGGTGCTAAGTTTAATTCAAATTACGGAAGGTCGCATGGCTCCTGCCAAGTCGCTGAGTCATCTGGCTATATACCCTACATTATGAATTTTAAACTAGATAAATGCCACTAAAAATAATGACACAGAGGCACAGAGAAACAGAGGTTTAAAGTAATGTGAAATGTTGAATGTGTAATGTTGAATTTTCAGTCACAGAGGGTCGTGAACGACCTGACGGAGGCACAGAGCCTGATTCGGCAATGTTTAATATGCAATGTTAAATGTTTAATGATCTGATGACAGGAGGTTCTCTAACTTTGTGCCTCTGTCAGCATCGCAAGATGCCTCTGCGCCTTCCAATTAAACATTGCTCATTTCGCATTAAACATTAATCTAAAACTCTGTTTCTCTGTACCTCTGTGTTTAAACAGTTGTGTCGAAAGCTTTTATTCTTCGCTCCTTCGCGTTTTAATTTTGTAGAAGTATTACGTGAGTCAGACATTAGAGTCATGCCAATTCATTCCTCTTACTTGTTACCTTTTACTTTTTACTTTAAAACTGCGCACAGCGCGATTAAACTTATAAACTTCAACTTTTCGCTTGCGAAAGTTGAATTAACTTATTTATCTACACATAGATTATGAAGAAAGTTTTTTTATTGATAACTCTGGTCTGTGTCTCTTTAAATGTATGGGGTGCGGGTGCGAAAAACCTGAAATATGTGGATGCCTCAACCTTTACAATTCTCAATAAGCCACAGCCCGACGGTCCGCGACTAAGCCGATTGGATACAGACAAATATCCGGATTTCACGCCTACTGTGCGTACATACTACAAGATGTCTACTGGTTTGGCACTCAGTTTCATTACCAATTCTCCTGTCATAGCAGCCAAATGGCAGAACGACAAGGAGCACCGTAGCACGAGTTGGCATCCTATAGCTGAGGCAGGTCTTGACCTATATATTAAAAAAGATGGTAAATGGCTATGGGCAGGAATGGGACGTCCTAAGTATAAATCCACAAAACATGAGTATACTCTCGTTAACAATATGGACACTACGATGAAAGAATGTATGCTCTATCTGCCTTGTTTCATGGTGCTTGACTCGATACAGATAGGTGTCGCTCCGGATGCCGTGGTGGAGTCTTGTGGAGAAATAAAACGGGCTCCGGTTGTGGCAATGGGGTCGAGTTATACTCATGGCACATCCACATGCCGTCCCGGTATGACTTGGCCTGCGCAGCTTTCACGAATACTTGGTGTTGATATTGCAAACTATGGCACAGGGGGACAACAGAAGATGGAGCAATTCTTTGCAGATCTTATCTGTGACACAGATGCGGATATGTTTATTTTCGACTGCTTTTCAAATCCCAATGCCGATCAGATTCACGAACGCTTCGCGGATTTTGTGAAGACTATCCGGAAGAAACATCCAAAGACTCCTTTGGTGTTTCTTGAGACTGTAAAACGAGAGGTAACCAATTTTGATCAGGATAAACGTAAATATGAGGCAGATAAGGCACAAGCTGCTCGGGAGGAGATAAGTAAAGTAATGAAAGCAGATAAGAATATTTATTTCTTCGAGCCCGGACTTTATACAGGTAATGACCATGAGACAACTGTAGACGGAACGCATCCCAGCGACAATGGTTATCAGCGCGCTGCCATCAATATTGCCAAAAAGATCAATGACATCCCTGAGTTACGTAAAATCATTGATAATGCTAAGAGTGTATTTGAATTTAACACGAATTATAAGTAGGTACTTTCTGAATTAATTCTTTTCATTCCCATGAATGGTCTTTCCGGTGAATTTCACCAAGTCTCATCAGTCGCATAGCCCGCTATGCTCCTTCTTCAACTCGTGAAATTCCCTCGAAAATCCCTCTTCATGTGAACGAAAGTTAAATCCAAACACTCTCTAAAAAACAAATGCCATGAATATAAATTTTAACAGAACTTCGATGGCTCTTTTAGCCGGAGGAGTGGCAGCATCCGCTTTTGCGAAGAATAATGCTGACAATCGTCCTAACATAGTTTTGATGCTTGCCGACGACTGGGGATTTCCTCATGCCAATTCCTATGGGGCGTCGGAAGTCGATTCGCGCGTTCTGGAGCGCATTGCTGCCGAAGGAATGCTTTTCACACGTGCGTATTCGGCAGCTCCTCATTCCTCACCATCACGAGCAAGCATCCTTACCGGTCAGCATCCTCACAGACTAAAGGATGGTTGTAATCTCAACAGTTATTTCCCCGCTAATCTGACAGTGTATCCGGATGTTCTGGAGGAAGCCGGTTATGATGCCGTATATTGGGGAAAAGGATGGGGTCCCGGAGTCTGGGACAAGACTGGTTGGAAACATAATCCAGCCGGACGCGAAGTCAAGGATCTTGTAAAATATATTGAACAGGACGCTCCTGCCGATAAGCCAATCTGCGTATGGATGGGTAGCAGAAGACCGCACCGCCCATATAAGGTAGGTTCAGGTGAGGAACATGGCTTTAATCCCGATTCGGTAACGCTCATTCCGTATCTTCCGGATGCTCCTGAGGTGAGAACCGATGTTGCCGACTATTACTATAACATCCAGCTTTTCCAGGATGAGTGTGAAGCGGTGGTTGAAGCTTTGCGAAAGACCGGGCGTCTTGACAATACGTTGCTTATCATAACGGGTGACAATGGAGATTCTTTCCCTCGTGCCAAGTCAAATCTTTATGATCTCGGGTGTCATGTCCCCTTCGCTGTGAGATGGCCCGGTGTAATCAAGCCGGGCAGTGTGTGCGATGGTTTTATCAGCCTGATGGATTTGACAGCAACTTTCTATGAGGCTGCGGGAGTGAAGCCTAAAGAGAAGATGGACTCACGGAGTTTAATTCCGGTCTTTAAAGGTGACTACAGTGCATGCCGAAAGGAAATATATTCCGATCGTGAACGCCACACCAATACGCGTCCCGGAGGATATGGATACCCGATGCGTGCCGTGCAAGACAAGGATTTTTTGTATATAAGAAATCTTTATCCTGACCGGTTGCCTGCCGGAGTAGATCCTGTTTATGGAGACACGGGACATGGTCCGGCAAAGGCATTTATGGTTTTCCAACGCGATAAGTATCCAAAGGAGATGTTCGACCGCGCTTTTGGCTTGCGTCCCGCTGAGGAATTATATGATCTGCGCAAAGACCCAGGATGTATAAACAACGTGGCAGACAGTATCGCTTATGCTAAAACCAAGAAAAAGATGTCACGTCGGTTGACTTCATGGATGAAACGTACGGGCGATCCTCGTATTGACCCCAACAATCTATGTTTCGATACGTTGCCCTATGTGAGAAAAGCCATGAAAATTGCACTTTTCGAAGTGGATTGTTGTCTTAAGGATAAAAAAGGGAAGGATCTTGACTGGGTTAGAAAGCAGATGGAGAAATTGCGGGCACAAGGTGTCAAGGTTGTTGAACTGAATGCTTCAGGTGATTTAAAGGAATATGCCGCCGCTTTGAGCAAGATAAAAAATCAAAGTTCTCTTACGGGACGAGAAATCACGCTCGTTTCGGGAACAGAGACAGGAATACTTGCTGCAAAAGAGGTGGGAATTATTCCTGCCGGAGTGACATGGGGTGGAACGGATGCCAAAACGATGGTGATGGCAGGAGCTTCATACGTGCTCACCAATGAGGAAGACCTCGAATTGTGCCTCGATTTCCTATAAAAGATTTTATGACTATGATGTACAGAATATTATGTATCTTGGCCTTTCTGACCGGTACGTGTTTAGTTTTTGCCGATAGCCATAAATTCGGCACGTTCAATACCCGTGTCTATGCCGTTGGCGACGCAGATGGAAAAGATTGGCAGATAAGGGGACCGCATTGTAGCGAGGTTGTGAAGAATTATGACCTCGACGTCATTGGTTTTCAGGAGTTGAGCGGCGAGGGGAAAGGATATTATAATCCCTTGACCGGCAGAACTCAGCTTGGCGATATCAAGGCATGGCTTCCCGAATATGAATTTCATGCGTGGGACAGGGACGGAAACCTCCAGCGTGAATATGTGGCTGTGGCATTTAAAAAGGCGCGATATGAATGTATTGGAGAGGGTTCTTTTTTTATCAGCGCCACTCCCGATAGGATAGCCAACGGATGGGATACCAAAATCCAGCCCATACCGAGGGTTGTCGGATGGTTGAAACTGAAGGAAAAAGCTACTGGTCAGCTTTTTATTTTCGCAAGCGCGCATACCAATAACGGATGGAGTCTTGACGGTCCCTACGGTTCAATGCTTATATCCCGTAAAATAAAGGAAATAGCTGCGGAACTTCCCGTGATGATTGTGGGGGATTTCAACACACGCAGAGGCAACGTGGATGACCAGATTGGACTAAAAGCCTATGAGGCGTCATTCTACGATGCAGCGAAAGAAGTTCCTGCAGACCGCAATTTCTCTTTGCCTGTCTCCGACCGCAAAGTCACATGGACGTATAATGGCTATCACCCTGTTTCCGACGCATCATATACCGGCTCTGAACTTGACTATCATTTCTACCAGGGAATGAATGTGACGGAGCGCCATATTGTCACTGAGCAGTTTGAGCATCAAGGTTCCCAATGTACCCCAAGCGATCATTTCCCGGTTTATGTGGTAGCAGAGCTAACCCCCGAGCGTTCCAGGACATTATATGTGGATTGCAATGCCTCGCCCAATGGTGACGGGTCATTGGCAAATCCGTTCATTACGATAAGCCACGCCGTGGAGGTGTCGGGAATTGATGACACGATCCTTGTTGCGGAAGGTGTCTACAATGAATCCGTCACGCCGAGATACTCCATTTCGATATCGGGCGGATATGACGCAGGGTTCAAGAATCGCGAGGGGGAGACAATCATTAGCGGAGATGGCTTGAAATCACCTCCAATCAATGCCGGCGCATATGTATCGCTCCGTCTCAATGATTTGACTATAATGGGGTATAAATCTCCTTCCGGAACTAAAGATGGTGCCATACGTTTTGGAGGATGCGATCTGATCATGGAAAATGTCAAGGTTGAAAACAATACGGCATCTGTTTTCGGAGGTGGTCTCTGTGCGTATCAGGCAGGAAAATTATGCGCAGCTAACAATATCACGCTGCGGAATTGCCTGTTCAGTAATAATAAAAGTCCCGATGGCGGAGCAATGGCGGCAAGCGTTTATGGGAATCTTCTGATAGAGGGGTGCTCGTTTGAAAACAACACGTCATTGAAGACGGGAAGTGCGTTATATCTGTCGTTTGGTTCAGCTGATGAAAAAAAGATATGGTTTACGGAAGCAAAAACCTTGATTGTTAATTCTTCGTTTACATGCAATCAGGGCGGAGCCTCGGGCGCGATGTATATAAATGACAGGATGCCTAATATTGCAGTTTCAGTTTTAAACACCACTTTTGCCTCAAACATACTTGACGGGAAAAAAGCCGCCACTGCCCTAATGAAAGGATACGCGGGTGCCGCGATATATGCAAGACTTAGCAATGCTCCCTTGAATTGCACCCTTGACAAGGTGAGGGATTCAAGGCTTAACATGGCACATGTGACGGTTTGCGGTAATACCGCAAAGTGCGCGGTTCCTGAAAATTTCATTGCTTCGGCTGTGAATATCGATGATGGTGGAGATGTTAAAATACTGAACAGTATAATCGCCGGGAATTATTCCAATGGGACTGCAGCCTTGAATGACATCACTCTTGTCAACAGTTCTGTCATGATTGATGAACGGCACAATGTTTATACTGACAGGGAGGGCAGCAACCTGGAGTCTATTGATGTGTCTTCCGCATATGGAATAAACAGGGAAGAAGGACTCGCTAATTTATGTGGCATGATGGACGGCACGCTCGAGGATGGGCGGTTCGTTCCGAGACTTGCAGAGGACGCTAAGGGAATCACTATGTATATCCCATCCAAGTCAAATCTTTTCGGCAGTAGGGATGTGTCTCGAATCGCTTTGGAACAGTGCGACTTCCTTAAGGAATTCGGAGAAGATGTCAATGTAGGTGGTTTATCTTTCGGAAAACTTGACCAAGATCAGCGTGGAGAGGCACGCAGGAATCCGACTATGCCGGGTGCTGTTGAGTATTGCCGGGAAAATTCGGGAGTGAATCGTTTGGAGACCACACAAAAGGGTTGTAGCTTGACAATGGTGTCTCATGGCATTTTCACGCTGAGAGGAGAATCGGCACTTGGAGTCATATCGGTATATGATGAGGCTGGTGTCATTATAACGTGTTTCAACTGTCATGAAACCGAAACGACTCTTGATATTTCCAATTATAATTCCGGCATATATTTTATTCGTTGTGCCGGCTTCTCGACAAAGGTTCTCTTATGAAAATCACTACTGAAAAATATATCTGCCGGTTGGGAGAGATAACCGTGTTCAGGATTGAAAATACGTCGGGAGCTTTCGTTGAGCTTTCAACGCTTGGAGCAGGAATATTATCTGTGAATGTTCCAGACCGAGACGGCAAGATAGAAAATGTTGCTCTCCGATATGAAAATCCAGCCGACTATTATGCGGATGATGCTTGTCTGGGAAAATCGCCGGGGCGTTTTGCCAATCGCATAGCAGGAGGACATCTGGTTGTTGGCGATAAAACCTACAGTCTTGAACTCAATGCCGGTCCTAATTCCATTCATGGCGGTCCCACAGGATTTCAAAACCGGATATGGAATGCCGAACTTCTTGCGGATGGAGTCAGAATGACTTATCATTCCGAAGACATGGAGGAGTCTTTTCCGGGAGCTTTGGATGTCAGCGCAACTTTCAGATGGAATGATAAGAATGAATTGAGTCTCGATTTTAAGGCTGTGGGAGATGCTGATACGGTGGTGAATCTTACGAATCATGCATACTGGAATCTACAGGGAGCTGATTCAGGCAAGATTCTTGCCCATACCCTTAAGGTCAAGGCAAGCAAATGGCTGCCCATTGACGCTACTCATATCCCAACGGGAGAGATTGCCGATGTTGAGGATACTCCTATGGATTTCCGCTCAGCGAAGGCAATCGGACGTGACATAAATGCAGATTTTCCTCCATTGAACATTGGCGCAGGATATGGACAATGCTGGGTATTTGATGACTGGCAACCGGGGAAACTTCAAGAAAACCTTGTAGAACTCCGTGACGATGTAAGCGGGAGAACGCTTACAATCGGCAGCGACCAGCCGGGAGCTCAGATTTATACTGCAAATCGCGTAACGGACACACCTCTCAATTGTTCGGGACGTTCTTATGGTCCGCAGGAAGGGGTTGCAATAGAGATGCAACATTTCCCTGATTCTCCAAATAAGCCGAATTTTCCAACTACCTTCCTGCCAGCAGGGGAAATATACGAGAACCATATCGTTTGGCACTTCTCAGTATTGAAATAAAATAAATTGTCAAATCCGAATGGGATATATGCGAAAAAAGAGCCGCCGGAATTTCCGGCGGCTCTTGATGTATGATTGATGATAATCAGAAGCCATATTCATAATCGTCATAGCCGATAACGTGGCGGAGCTGCGGGTCAGCATCTGTGCGGAGGTCTGTCAGCATATTGTTGTTGGTGACATTCACGAAGCGGAGCATCGGGTCGAACGATACATCAAGAGTGATCAACTGGTTGTTGGCTGCATTGACTCTCTGCAGGAAGTTCATGCCGGCGAGTGAGAGGTAAGTAAGGTCGTTCCATTCAACATTTACGAAGGCGAGGTTCTGTGCGTCTTCTACAGTGAAGGAGGTAAGATCGTTGTAAGGAGCCCAGATTTCGTTGATGGTTGTGCAACCTTTAACTGCGAGTCCTGCCATATGGTTGTCGGAGCAGAGAAGAGTCTCGATTGCAGGAAGATCCTGAATGTAGAGCTTGGCAATCTTGTTGGAGTTCAAGTTAAGGTTCTCCAGTTTCACAAGTCCGGCGAGAGTGATGTCTGTCAAGTCATTGAATGAAGCATAGAGGGATTTAAGACTCTGGCATCCTGTGACGTTGAGTGACTTCAGACTGTTGCTCATAACATTAAGGTATGAAAGATTCACTGCGTTGGAAACGTCAAGAGCTTCGAGCATGTTGCCGGAAACATTGAATTTCGTAAGCAATGGAACTGAACCGAGATCGAAATCTGCGAGACGATTCTTGTTTACTCTGATCACCTGAACCTGCGGGCAGGTAGTGATTGTCATAGTGTGGATACGGTTCTTGCCTGCGTTGATCTCAACAAGCGCGGGGTTGTTGCTGAGAGTAAGGCTTGTGATCTTATTATTGGAAACATCAATCTTCTTAAGAGCGGGGAATCCGGAAAGATCCAATGCGCCTGCAAGGTTTTTACCCTTGAAGTCAATTTCAGTAACGTGACCATTTTCTACTTTAACACCGGGGCAAGCTGCAACATTGCTGCCTACCATTTGAAGTGCCTCTGCGTTGTTGCCGCCTTTGGCTGCAGTCTGGGAAAGGAAAGTCTGAAGCGACTTGGCTTCATTCTTACTGATTCTCTGAGCCCATGCACATGAAAGTGTCATAAGAGCTGCCATGAATAATACTGTTCTTTTCATAACGCTAATGTTTAAATTATAACCTTTTTTCTTTTCATAGTATAAAAACCGCTTTAGAATATCGAGCCGCGGCATATCGTGTTTTTCAATTCGGCTCGGTGTTTTTCGCTGATTTTATCATTATAACATTTGTCGTTAAATATAGTTTAACATTCTTAGATATATTTTACTGAAAATTTGATTTTTCGGACGCAGTTGGGCAACGCAAAAAGTAAAGGGTAACAGTTAGGAGGAATTTTACCTTATCGTCGGGCACAGCCCGATGATAAATATTAAATCGTGTTAAATATGGTTAGAGGAGAGGAAAGTCATAAGCAAATTCAGCTATATTTGCAAAATGATGTTTAGTTGTTATGGCATGGATGAATGAAATGAAACATGGAAGACTACAACCTATTGGCGTGGCTTTTCTGCTGTGCTGTGTGTCTGCTGTTACGGCACGAGGTGCGGTAATTGTGGATGCTGCAACCGGGGATCCTTTGCCAAAGGCTTCAGTGTTCGACAAAAAAGGAAATCTGATTGGAATCTGTTCGGATAAGGGTGAGCTTCCGTATGTGGCTCGTTATTCTTATCCCATTTCCATCAGATATATGGGATATGCAACATCCACAGTCGATAAGCCGGGGCAAGATAAGATTTTTCTGAAGGAAATAGCTTATGACTTGCCGGAGATGATTGTCAATTCAAAAGATCACCAGGTGCTCCATCTCACAGGATACGTGCGCGAATATTCCACTCTTTCAACGTATACTGATACTGTGCTTCTTTTTCGCGAGAAGACAGTGGATTTCATGATTCCTTCTAAAAAAGTCAAGAATTACAAGGGGTGGCTGCTACCTCGTGTCTTGGCTTCAAGATCATACTATCATCTTACTAATTCTGACGGTCTTGATAGCGTCAGCAATCATTATAGGGAACATTTCTCTTGGTCTGACTGGGTAGGAGTGTTTGACAATACAGTTGTGCCTTCGGATATTCGGGATAAGAGTATAGCAACTCATACAGACTATGGGAAATATAGCCCTTCCGCAATCTGGCGTAAGGTCGATGACAATATAACCCTGGATGTTGATGTGCTTTCTGATAAGAATAACCGGAAATGGGTGCCTGCGTTTGCCGATTTTATGGCAACACGGGTTGATTGCAACCGACTTACCCTTAAATATCGTTTTGCAGGTGTTAACAGTCATGAGGTGTTTGCCGATAATATAACCGGCTTATCATTCAACATCGAGTCTAATGGCAGGGGGCGCAACCTTAAACGAACTTTGCAAACGAGTGATCCAATATATGTGAATACTTATGCAGAAATCTATATAACAGATAGGGAATATATGTCTGTTTCAAAGGCGCATAAATTGGAGAAGAAGCCTCCTTTGGCAGAGGAGGTGGGTATAAATCCACCTGCGGAGGCTCCCGGTTTGCATCCTGCAGTTCTTGCGCTTGTGGAGCGTGTAGATAATTTCGATTATAATACTCCTCGTCTTGCGGAGCAGCCTGATCATAGACTTGGAACTCCGAGCAAGCTGTCGCAGGATAAACCGGACGGGCTCTTCAAGCGTCTTTACAAAGTTTTCAAACATGACACCAATAGGTAGAAGGTAAAAGGTAAGAGGTAAGAGGGAAGAGGTAAGAGGTAAGAGGTGATAGGGAAGAGGGAAGAGGGAAGAGGTAAGAGGTAAGAGGTAATAGGTAAGAGGTAATAGGTAATAGGTAATAGGTAATAGGGAAGAGGTAAAAGGTAAGAAGTAAGAGTAGATTGCGAGGGGGAAGATGTAACTATGTTGGAATTTTTAGTTAATTTTGTGATTAAAATTAACATCTTCTAATTCAAAACATGAAACGTATTGTTTTTCTTGACTATGTACGCGTGTTTGCATGTTTTCTCGTGATACTCGTGCACGCTTGTGAAAATTTTTATGGTGCCCCAGGTTCTACGGATATGGCGGGTCCACAGACATTCCTTGCCACTGAGGCTGACAGGTTGTGGGTGTCGGTGTATGACGGTTTTTCGCGTATGGCGGTGCCCCTGTTTATGATTGTGTCTGCCTTTTTGTTGGTGCCGATGAAAGAGGGGCAGACAGCCATGGAATTCTATCGCAGGAGAGCTATCCGAATCCTTCCCGCATTTGTTGCGTTTATGGTGATTTATTCTACGGTGCCCATGCTTTGGAACCAGATAGATCAGGAAACATCCATGCGCGATCTTTCGCATCTGGTATTGAATTTTCCGACACTCGCAGGTCATTTATGGTTCATGTATCCGCTGATAAGTCTGTATTTGTTTATACCGATAATATCACCCTGGCTGACCAAAGCCTCCGCCCGTGAAGAACGTTTCTTTATCTCTCTTTTCCTAATCTCCACGTTGATGCCTTATTTAAACAGGTTTTTCGGAGATGTATGGGGACAGTGTTTCTGGAATGAGTTTCATATGTTGTGGTATTTCTCAGGATATCTCGGATATCTCGTTCTTGCTCATTACATACGCGTGCACCTGGATTGGAGCGTTGTCAAACGCATGACGATTGGTTCTGTATTGTTGATCGTTGGTGCTGCGTGGACAATTTTGTCGTTCTATATACAAGCTGTTCCGGGCGAGCTGCATGACACTCCGACTGTGGAGTTAGGTTGGTCATTCTGCACTATTAATTGCGTGATGCTTACCACCGGAGCGTTCCTTCTTTTCACATGTATCAAAAGAACCACAGAGCCGAAGCTTGTTGCCGATCTGTCGAATTTAAGTTATGGAATGTATCTTATGCACATACTTTGGTTGGGTCTGTGGGTAAAGATATTCAAAGACAACATGGGACTTCCGACAGTAGAGGCAATTCCTGCCATAGCTGTATGTACATTTATGACATGTTATATAGCCACTAAGATTTTGTCGTTGATTCCGGGTCTGCGCTGGATGGCGGGTGTTATGACTCCTTCGAAAAATAAATCCACAATTGTGGCGAGTGTATAGTTACGTCAGTATAATTAATGTGAAAATAGTATAACTGATAGCACGTTAGTATTGCTATATCGTTTGAATTTTTTACTTTTGTATAAGAAACTGTAAAAATCCTCTCAAACTTCCTCGAAAATTAATTTAAATAGTTTCTAAAAGACGACAAAATAATAATGGCAGAAAAGAAGTTTGCTGCCGAAAAAATTAACTTAACAAAACATTTAATATGCCCAAAATTTCAGAGACACGCATCAGCATGCTTCATGGCATTTTGTTGATAGCTTTATTCGCGTGTGCCGCCTTTTATATCGGTGAAGCGCAGTTTCTTAAGGAGATTTCATTCAGCCCGATGATAATCGGTATTATCCTCGGTATGCTGTATGCTAATTCGCTACGTAACAACTTGCCGGAAACTTGGGTCCCCGGTATTCAGTTTTGTTCGAAGAAGATACTAAGGCTCGGTATTATTCTTTATGGATTCCGACTCACTTTCCAGGATGTTGTGAATGTCGGCGTTGCCGGAATAGTGATTGATGTTATAATCGTAACGGTGACGATTCTCGGAGGAATATGGATCGGACGACTTTTGAAAATGGATAAGGAGACGGCATTGCTTACTTCTATTGGTAGCGGCATATGCGGTGCGGCAGCGGTGCTTGGAGCGGAATCAACAATCCGCACACAGCCATATAAGACCGCCGTTGCTGTGGCAACAGTTGTTATTTTCGGAACCGTTTCAATGTTTCTTTATCCGATAGCATACACATCCGGTTGGCTTGATCTTTCACCTCAGGAGATGGGTATCTATACAGGTTCGACCCTACATGAGGTTGCTCATGCCGTTGGAGCCGGAAACGCTATGGGTACCGAGATTGCCAATGTTTCAATCATCGTTAAGATGATAAGGGTGATGCTGCTTGTGCCGGTGTTGCTCATATTAGGATTCTGGGTTGCTCGCAATGCTTCAAAGAATGCCTCCGGTGCGAAAAAAGGGAAAGTAAGTATTCCTTGGTTTGCTGTAGGCTTCCTTGCTGTCATCGGATTCAACTCTTTGAATCTTCTTCCTGCTGTTTTTGTTGATGCAATAAACTATTTCGACACCTTCCTTCTGACAATGGCAATGGCAGCCCTTGGTGCCGAGACCAGTATCGACAAGTTCAAGAAAGCGGGAGCCAAACCCTTCGTCCTGGCTTTCTGCCTTGACGTATGGTTGATAATCGGAGGTTACATCCTCGCCAAATACCTTGCTCCGATGTGTTTGTAATATAATAAGATCATATAACTGCAAAAGGTCGCTTCCGAATAAAGGAAGCGACCTTTTGCAGTTATATGATAAATTGATTCTTTAGAGATCTTTCTTTTTGCTGCGTTTCTTTGCCGGATCGCAGGTGAGACCGACTCCCAATTTCTGGAAAATTTTGTGGTCTACCTCACCGAGCATTACCGTGGAATGCATCTGACAGCCTTTGAGTTTCTGGAGCTCTGCAAGAGCGAGACGGCAGTTCTCATTGTGAGTTGACAGTACGGCAAGCGCAACCAAAACTTCATCGGTATGGAGACGTGGGTTCCGACTATGGAGACAATCGGTTTTCATCTCCTGGATAGGTTCGATCATTTCCTGGGGAATAAGCTTCAAAGAATGATCAATTCCTGCGAGATGTTTCATTGCGTTTAGCAATAGTGCTGCGCTTGGTCCTAATAGTGGGGAGGTCTGGGCAGTGATGATTGTACCGTCTGGCAGCTCAATGGCAGAGCAAGGTGCTTCATCCCTTTCTGCGCGTGAGCGGGCAGCAGTGACAACTCTACGGTAAGACACATCAATCTTCGCCTGATTGAAGAGTAATGCGATTTTGTTGACTTCACCGTCATTTGTGTCGCCTTGGGCAAAGCGGTTGAGCGCGGTGAAATAACGGCGTATTATCTCATTGCGTGATGCATCGCAGCAAACCTCATCGTCGCTGATGCAGAAGCCAACCATGTTGACGCCCATGTCTGTAGGCGATTTGTAGGGATTGCTACCGTAGATTCCTTCGAACAGCGCGTTGAGCACCGGGAAGATCTCTATGTCGCGATTGTAATTGATGGCTGTTTCTCCGTATGCCTCAAGATGGAACGGGTCGATCATATTGACATCGTTCAGATCGGCTGTAGCTGCTTCGTATGCTATGTTTACGGGATGTTTGAGAGGGAGGTTCCATACTGGGAAGGTCTCGAATTTGGCATATCCTGCTTCAACGCCACGTTTGTGTTCGTTGTAAAGCTGGCTGAGACATACTGCCATTTTGCCGCTTCCTGGTCCGGGAGCCGTAACGATCACGAGGGGACGACTTGTCTCCACATAATCGTTTTTACCGAAGCCTTCGTCGGAATCTATCAGGGCTACATTGTTGGGATACCCTTCGATTGTATAATGGCAATAGGATGTTATGTCCATGCGCTTCAATTTCTCACGGAAGGCATCCGCACTTGCCTGACCATTGTAGTGGGTAATGACTACCGAGCCGACCAGGAAACCTCTGTTGATGAATTCCTCGCGGAGACGGAGCACATCCATGTCATAGGTGATGCCAAGATCACCGCGCATCTTGTTTTTTTCGATGTCTTTGGCGCTGATTACAATGATGATTTCGGCTTTGTCTGCAAGATTGCTGAGCATTCTCAGCTTGCTGTCGGGTTGGAAACCGGGGAGCACGCGGCTGGCATGATGGTCGTCGAAAAGTTTGCCGCCGAGTTCCAGATATAGTTTGTTGCCAAACTTCGCAATTCTCTCTTTTATATGCTCAGATTGGATTCTGAGATATTTGTCGTTGTCAAATCCGTATTTCATAACGGAATGCAAAGTTAATAAATAATCGCCAATTTTTGAAATCGCCAATTCCAAAATTTTAAGTAATTTTGTAAATCAAATCTATATTGAAGTGAAAAGAAAAAATATAAAGGATTCTACTATATATATCATTGTCTTCTGCGTTGTGGCGTTTGCCGCGATATGTATTTTCCGCCCGCGTGAGAAAGAGGAGGAGAAGAAGATGGCAATAGCGACAGTTGGTGATACATGGATTGATACCCTTACCAATAAATCTTCGGATTTTGAACCGTTGTTCCCTATGGAGAATGAGATAGAACGCTTTATGTCGAAATGGGATATAAAAGGTATGTCTATTGCTGTTTCCAGAAATGATTCTCTGATCTATGCCAAGGGATTCGGGTGGGCAGACCGGGAACGAGGCGAAAGAATGGAAGCAAATTCCATAATGCGGATTGCCTCGGCTTCAAAACTCATAACTGCAGCCGCCATAATGAAACTTGTGGAGGATGGTAAACTGAGTTTGCAGAGCCATGTTTTTGGCAGCAACGGACTCCTAAACAGATCAGATTTTACAAATGCCATCAAGGATCCGCGGATGGAAAATATCACTATCGAGCATCTTCTCCGACATCAAGGTGGTTTCACTCTTGGTGCGGGCGATCCGATGTTCAATACGGTCGAGCTGAAGAAAGCAAAGCATCTTACGAAAGCACCTACCAATGAAGAGTTGATAAAGATAGTGCTCGGACGCAGACTCGGTTTTGAACCTGGCAATGGGCGTAGATATTCCAATTTCGGATATATGTTGTTGTCGTTGGTAATAGAGAAAGTCTCGGGACAGAGTTACTGGGATTATGTACGCAAGAATGTTCTCGAACCTGCCGGGGCATACGGTTTCATGCCTGCCACTAATTATTATGCGGAAAAGAATCCAAGAGAAGTGAAATATTATTCACCTGATGCAGAATTGGTAGAGGATTTCAATACGCCCGGTAAGATGGTTGATCGCTGTTATGGAGGAGCTAACATCAATGCCCTTATGGGTGCCGGCGGTTGGTGTACATCTGCGGCTGCGTTATGCCGTCTTGTAGCTGCTGTTGACGGAGATCCACAAGTGAAGGATGTGTTGAAGCCTGAAAGCGTGGCTCAGATGACCGCCCATCAGGAGAAAGAGAAGATTTGCTTTGGCTGGACCGATTCCGATGCCAAAGGTAAATGGAGCAGAAGCGGAACCCTCTCTTCCGCACACGCCCTTATCGAGCGCTTTCCCGATGGCGAATGCTGGGTGATCACCATGAATTCGGGAGTGTGGACCGGATTCCGCTTCACTCGCGATATGTCGCGTCTTATCGAACGGTTCAGGAGCCGCTATTCATTTGAGTTGCCTTCGAGAAACCTGTGGTGACCAATGCTCCAACAGCCATTATGGCAGCCGAAACTATCAATACGGTTATCGCACCTCCCGATTTGAGGAGAATTGGAATAATGAACACCCCAAGCACGGCTCCTACCTTTCCTATGGATGCTGCCAGTCCGACACCTTGTCCGCGTTGTGCAACGGGATAAATCGAAGGTGGGAGCACATACGTTATAAGGTGTGGACCGATATTGAGGAACAGTTCAAAAGCCATAAATGCACCTATGGATATCCATTTGTTCCATCCGAAATGATATGATAGAGTCAAAACTATCAACGACAGGGTGCACATCCAGAATCCCATTGATTGAATCCGCACAATGCTGCGCCCTTTATTGATAAGGATAAGACCGATTATGAATCCCGGAAGGATAATGCAGCTGATCCATAACGTGATTTTAACAGAATCGGTAACATGGAATATCGGATTTTCTCCGGGTGTGAAATGTTCGAGACCAAGAGCCATCACCAAGATAGGGAGAAAGACTCCGATACCGTACACACCCATTCCTTCACATGCCCAGGGCACGCCACTGAGAATTACCTTACGCCAGTTCTCTTTTAGAAATTTCCATAGCGATATTCTGACTGGAGCGGCAGCCGGAGCGGAGCTCTTAGCCTGTTCAATAACCGCATCCGGACCGAAGAATTTTTTCGCCGCTTCTTCCGCTTCAGCTGTGCGCCCTTGGTCGAGAAGCCATTTCGGACTCTGATAGAATTTTATTCTAAGCAAAAGCATTACGGCTGCCGTGATGGCGATGATCCATAAAAGATGTGACCAGAGGTTTGCGCTTTTCCAATAAGAGAGAAGTCCGAAACAGATTGCTGCCACAATAATATTTCCCAATGCGCAACCAGCCTTGGCAACGCCCACCATCAGCGATCTGTAGCGAACAGGCATCAGTTCCGAAACATAATCCGAATCAAGGCTGTATTCTCCTCCGATGCCGAAGCCAACGAAAAAGAGGCATATCGTAAGCATGGCGACAGAAGGGAATAAAATGCCCGTTACAGATGCTACAAAGATGAGAGCCGGACAGAAACGGAAGAAGAAAAGGTATCCGTATCGATCGCTGAGTCGACCGAATACCACAGATCCGACCACAATGCCGATGAGATCAACAGCGCCTATCAGACCTTGCATGAATGAAGATAATTCAGGATGCAGGATGATATTGAGCATAGGAATGATGATACCGGCAAGAGTGGCTACGGCTGTGCCTATCATCTGACCGAGCGACGCCACAAAGACAATGTAATAATGCCGGGGCGTCATTTTCATTGTAGCTATATCTGACATGCTTTCTACTTTTTGACGGAGTCGCCGGAACTTTTGTCTGGTTGATCCGGACTAAAGAATGAATATGCCGGGAAGAGGAAAAGCCAAGTGGCTACACAGAACGGACCAGTAAGAGTAGGAAGACCCATAGGCGCGAAGAATGCGTTCATGGCGGCTTGGATGAAGACGGTGGCTATTACGCCGATTATTGTCCAGATTGCGGATTTCCAGGAATAATTGCAGTATGTGGCGCCAAGTGCTATACCGGTAAGTACCGCGCTGAATCCGTAGAGTCCGTTTGCTATGTCGCCGCCGGGACCTTTCCATGCTATGACGATGAACAATGCAATTGCTGAAGAAACGGCAGCCCATAAGGTTGCCCTCCAGCTGCTGACAGCCAATGCTGCGAGGAAGAAGATTCCGGTAACCCATGAATTTATAAGAAACACCTGTGCGATTCCTTTGAGCCAATATTGTACGAGTCCCCAGAAATGCATGTCAAGCGCTTCATGTGTGCCTAAAGGAAGTTCCGGAGTGCCCATGTTTATAGCCGGCATTCCGTTGAAGAGTCTTGCGGCAAGAAGGAAAAACCATGTGCATAAAACAAAAGGAAATGTAAACGTTGACATTTTCCATTTTCCCCAGATATTGTCAAGACCGGAGCGAACCCATGTGGTCATTGCGGCGCAAAGTATGAGTGCAAGCCACATCCATATTGTGTTGCCAAGAAACGTTGGGAATGCGCATCCGACAAGGCATCCGTTGAAGCCCCAGAGTCCTTGCCCTCCCTTGGTGTCGGGGAGTTGCAGGATATAACCCGTGAGGGTAGAAACTATCGCTCCTAAGAGGAGTCCCCATGCAACGATGCCGATCCCTTCTTCATAGGCACCCCAGAAGATGCCGATGGTGAAAAGGATTCCCGTCCACATGGAATCTTGAAACATAACCTGTCCGATTCCGCGAAATAAAGTTCTCGGAAAAGTGCGGACCGCGGATTTTAGTGTGTAAATAAGTGCCATAATAAAAATCGTGATAAACCTATTCAAATTTTAAACGTTTTTAATATAAATTAGGTTTAAGTTACGACATTATAACACTATGAATATCCACACATTTGCCAACTTTTTACGCAGAAGGGGAGTGCTGATGATACTGCATGTGGCAATAATGCTTCTCTCTGCATGGCTGATTTATACTATATCTGTAGATACATTTGAAAATGTATCGTTTTATGAAGAACCGAAGTTTCAGAAACAGCAATTCTGGATCTGTGTTATCTTTATGGCAGATTTTTTCATCGAGTTCTTCCTCTCCTATGATAAAAAGCATTATCTCGCCACTCATTTCATATTCTTTCTTGTGGCGATTCCTTATCAGGCAGTGCTCTATCATTTCGGCTGGCATCTGTCGAAAGAGGTAGCTTATCTTGTGAGATACATACCGCTTATCAGAGGCGGTTATGCGATGGCGATTGTGGTCAGCTGGTTTACGTATAACAAGGCTACCGGATTGTTCTTCACGTATATAATTACATTGTTTTCAACAGTGTATTTTGCGAGTCTTACGTTCTATCTTTTCGAATATAAGATCAATCCCGGGGTAACGTGTTACGAAGATGCTTTGTGGTGGGCAGCGATGGATGTAACTACTGTCGGATCGAATATCGAGGCGGTCACAGGAGTAGGCAGAGTATTGTCGGTGTTGCTTGCAGCTCTCGGCATGATGATGTTCCCCATCTTCACCGTATATGTTACCAACCTCATTACCCAGCGCAACAAGGAAGCCGGCACACACAATGATGAGCTTTCCCTCATTGCAGCATACCGTCAGTTTGTCAAGAACCACCCGGATCAGGCTAAAAACCTTCGCGACGAAACCTCCGGAGCCGCCGACACGCAGTCTAATAATTCGAATAGTAAGTGATGGTGCGGTATTCGGTGGCGGTGAAAGTCTCGGTCTGCGGGCGACCGTAGTCGCCGGTGTCGTTCATTGTGCGTGAGGTTGAGTCGCCCTTGAAGGTGCGCTTGGTCCAGTTGTTCTCTTTGTCGAATTCGAGATAGGTGATGGTGAATGTTACTTCCCAAATTTCTTCGGGACCTTCAGATTTATATTTGCCGGAAACAGGATTGCCTTCGGTGTCGAAATTCGTGAATTCGAGTTCGAAGCTCGTGCCGTCGCTTTCACGACACTCTGTCTCGTCAATAAAGCCATCGGGGTTATAGCTTATTTCATTGTCTGTGTAGTCAGAGAAGTTACTTGTGAGGACTCCTTCCTCATTAAAAGCTAACGGTCCGGATAAGCATGACACAAATGATGAATACTCTTTGGTTTTTACAGATTTTACTTTGCCGTGGAGTCCAAATTTTTTTAGATCGTCCGACAAGTATGTGGCAATAGTATCCGGGGCAATGGAATCTTGTACCATCGTTTCAACCTGAACGGAATCGGACAATGTGGTAGATGTGGAATCGGTCTCTGTGTTACCTCCTTTACTGCCGCAAGCTGCGGCGAGAAGGGCAACAATCGGGAATGCGAGTATTCTTGTTTTCATTATTTATAGTTTATCGGACAAAATAGTATTTATAGTTTATGGGACAAAGATAATGAATCAAATCAAGATACACAAAAAATCCGCATTCATTAGAATGCGGATTTTTTGTTGGTTTGAATTTTCAATTACTGCTGGGGATTCAGACGATATTTGAGCGCGACGGTGCCGGGTGTCGTTCCTTCCGGAAGATCTTCAGCCGTTTCCACCACTGTTACAATGGTGGATAATTGCGCGTAGGCTATTGATTTGTCTACCTGCAGCACATCGAATGCGAGGGTGAAGAGATGGTTGCCGATAGGAAGATAAGCTGCAGCAATCGAACCTCCGAACGGTTGAACGATAGTATAGCCCATTCCTACATGGTCGAGCACATAATTCACGCCTGAGATGCCGGCAGCTTTCCCACCGAGACCTTCCGCCGTGATGCTTGCAACAGTAAGCGGTTCACCTGAAACAATATAGATACGGCCGTCAGCGTCAACGGCATTGTCGATATTCACTGTGATATCAACCGAAGGCATGTCGTCGTCATCATGACATGAAGTCAGGAATCCGAGCGGTAGCAGCAAAAGGAGATAAAGTAACTTTTTCATACCGGTTAAAATTTTAAAATTAAATTAGTGTTTTTCATAATCATATCTTAATAACGCTTAAGAATGGTTTTGGATTGATTGTAAAGTGTTAATTAACACTTTATAAGCGGTGAGGTATTATGCGACCTCTCCGAGGCCGTCTGACGCGCATAGAAGAAACCTCACACCGACCGGTTCGTTTCCTGTGGAAACTTCCGGTCGATATGAGGTTATAACTAATCACCATCTCCGAGGGTTGTCGCTAAATTTACACGTTTCCTATGCAATGGTTCCGCTAAACGTCAATGTTTCCTATGCAATGGTTACGCTAAATGTCGGCGTTTCCTATGCAGTAGCATAATTAAGCAGCCGTGTATTTAGTAAGGGTTGTCGCTAAATTTCTTCGCTTAAGGCGGGAGTCTCAACCGGTTTTGTTTCGGTTGCTGCGTTTTCCTTGATGAGGAAGACGCAGGCTGCGCCGATTATGAGTGAGATTCCGGCAATCATCATCATCAGATACTCAGGAGCGAGTTCACCGGGTGTGCTGAGAAGCGAGAGGATCCAGCCTCCGACAAGTGCCGCTACAATCTGAGGAATACAGATCGTGCAGTTGAACAGACCGAGATATGCACCTATGTTTCCACCCTTAAGTGAGTTGGTGAGGATGGTGAACGGCCATGCGAGCATTGCTGCCCATGCGCATCCGATAAGGATGAATGCGATGAAGAGCATCCATTGGTCTGTGAAGAATGCGGTCATTATGAAACCGGCAGCTCCGAGAAGCAGGGAGAGAATGTAAGAGAACTTACGGCTTCTGAAACGAGGAAGAACCACTGCCCAAAGCACTGAACCTACAGCCTGCACTGCGAACAGAAGTCCGAGCCAGTTGCCTGCGTCGTTGTATTCGGGAGATGCCGCGTCGAGCACAGTCTTGGAGATGTAGCTGCAATCTGCCGCGTTCTCAATCTTATGTGACGAGGCGTCGTTCATATCTAAAGAACCGTCAGGGTTCTTGACCACAATATCTGCAGTTGTGAGAACGAAGGAACCTTCGGCTGTGTCAAGGAAATCGCTCGTTTTTTTGCCGTGGTCGATGATTATCACAGAGTCATTGGCAATGAGGTATTTTGCCTGATAATCAGTGCCATTACAGCTGATGCCGGTAATGGTCTCAACAGTAGGAGTGGAGAATGCGTTGTGGGCGACAGTATTTGTGGCGTAGGTCCAGAGGAAAAGGAATGCGAACCAGCAGAAGAACTGCACGGTGCCGACAGTCCAGAATGTAGAGGGAGCTTTGCGGAGAAGGGTAATCACATTGCTTGATCCTTTCTCTTTGATTTCTGTCACTCCATTATATTCATTATAAAGCTTGGGAGGCCACTCCTTTACTTTTATTAATGAATAAATAACGCAGATGAGGAGAATGGCAGCTCCAAGATAGAACGACCATATCACAGTGTCGGGAACAACGCCAGCAGGAGCAACATTTTTTATACCCACCCACATAAGCAGGAACGGGAAGATGTAACCTACGATAGATCCTGCATTGCAGAGGAAGCTCTGGATGGAATATGCCAGACCTTTCTGTTTTTCGTTAACCATGTCTCCCACAAGCATCTTGAATGGCTGCATAGCCATATTGATGGATGTATCGAGGAGCATCAGGGCTACAAGACCGAATAGAATCGCGCTCGAGACTGTGAACTGGAAACTTCCGGCATTCGGAAGAAGGCACATCACAATCACTGCCACAAGTGCCCCAAAAATCAGGTAGGGAAGGCGGCGTCCGAAACGGTTCCATGTGCGGTCAGACATCATTCCGACGATGGGCTGAACCACAAGACCCATCAAAGGGGGTAAAATCCAGAAATAACTGAGATCGTGTGGATCCGCACCGATAGTGGTGAAGATTCGCGACACGTTCGCGCTCTGAAGAGCGTAAGCAATCTGGACTCCGAAGAAGCCGAAGGAAAGATTCCACAGCTTCCAGAAGCTTAAGTCAGGTTTGGTTTTCATGTAAGATTTTATTTAGTGTTCTTTTCTTTTTTTATGGGGGAATGGGGCGGATTTATTCTTTTATTTGGGAGTATAGCCAGGCTATTTCCTCATTCCATATCTGCTCATTGGGTGTCTCAAGGATTAGCGGCATGTTGTCGAAGCGGGGATCGTTGACAAGGCGGATGAAAAAATCTTCTCCGAGGGTTCCTTTGCCGATCTCTTCGTGGCGGTCGATACGAGAACCAAGCTCACGTTTGTCGTCGTTGAGATGCAGAGCCCTGAGGTATTTGCCACCTATGATGCGGTCAAAATCAGACCATGTCTTGTCGTACCCCACTTCCGAACGAAGGTCATAACCTGCGGAATATGTGTGGCATGTATCCACGCAGACACCGGCGCGGCTTTTGTCTTCGATCTTATCTATAATGCGGGCAATCTGTTCAAATTCAAATCCGAGATTTGATCCCTGTCCGGCGGTTGATTCGATAACTGCTGTCACGCCGGTGGTCTGATCAAGCGTGATATTGATACTTTCTGCAATAAGGTCGAGACAATCGTCCACATCAAGTTGGTTCAGATGACTCCCGGGGTGGAAATTCAGCATTGTCAGACCGAGCTGCTCGCAACGCTGCATCTCCTCAAGAAAAGATTTTCTTGACATGGCAAGTTTCTGAGGATCGGGACTTCCAAGATTTATGAGGAAATTATCATGAGGAAGAATATGGCGCGGAGAAAAGCCTCCGGCTTCGCAGGCAGCTTTAAATTTGACAGCTTCCTCTTCTGATATTGGTTTTGATGCCCAGCGGTTGCTTGATCCGGTAAAGAGTGCAAACGCCTTGGCTCCTATTCTTGTAGCTTCGAGGGGAGCATTCGATACTCCTCCTTTAACGCTCACATGAGCGCCTATATATTTCATATCAATAAGAATTTATCAATTAAGCATACTGATCGCCTTCGGGCGATCAAGATAATCACAAAGTTAAAAAATTTTTTTCACTTGCCTGCCTATTTCTACCATAATATTATAAATTTTAGTTAATTTCGTGAAGAAAACTTGAAAGCATGGAGCTCTCGAAAGCAAAACAAGGGATATATTCACAGTTGTCGCGCCGAAAGATGCGCGACCGTTACGGTTTGTTTGTGGCGGAAGGTCGCAAATGCATAGCCGATACTATCGGCAGATTTGATATGGAGGCAGTAATCGCACTTAATCCGGATTCAATTCCTGAGGAATGGGGATGCGGGAATGTGTTGCTTCAGGTTTCCGAGAGTCTGATGGGCAAAATATCATCTCTGTCAACACCGTCAGATGTTTTGGCTGTTTACAGAATTCCGGAGGGTTATTACGAGAATGTGCCAAAACCTGATTCCGATAAATTGTATCTGCTTCTTGATGGTATCCAGGATCCGGGGAACATGGGTACGATCATACGAACCGCTCATTGGTTTGGCATAGATCGTATTTATGCCTCGCAGGATACTGTGGATATATTTAATCCTAAAACAGTTCAGTCAACGATGGGGTCTCTCGGGAAAGTGGAGGTCGTATATTGCAATTTATGCAATCTGATAAAGGATAATCCGGAAATGCCTGTGTATGGGACATTGCTGAATGGAAAGAATATATATGAAGCAACCCTCACAGGGCAAGGCTTCATCATCATGGGTAATGAAGGCAAGGGGATATCTGAAACCATGAGAAATCTGGTGACATCTCCTTTGCTGATTCCTCCATACGATGCGGAAAATCATTCCGAGTCGCTCAATGTGGCGATTGCCACGGGGGTTGTGCTGGCTCAATTTCGGGGACGCTCAAATAAGGGCGCTTAAAAGGGGCGCTCAAATGGGGCGGAATAGGGCGAGATGGGGCTGGATGGGTATAGGACGGATGGAACGGTGAGAAAGAATAAAAAAGGTGATTATGATAAAGAATAAATTTTTGATTTCTTGCGCTCTTGCTTTGGTGGGGTGTTTTGCATCCTACGCGGAGCCGAAGTATGTGTTCTATTTCATCGGAGATGGAATGGGATTTAATCATGTGCTTAATGCGCAGCTGTATCTGACTGATGTGCTTGGCTCGAAAGATACATTGACAATGTATAAGATGCCGGTGATGTCTGCACAAAGAACTCATTCATTCTCTTCGAGAGTAACGGATTCGGCGGCTGCAGGTACGGCGCTTGCGACAGGTCACAAGACCCGGAACGGGATGCTTGGAATGGGACCGGACACTGTTGCCGTCAACTCAATTGCGAAAGTTCTCTTCGATCGCGGCTGGGGTGTTGGGCTTGTCACCACTGATGGTATTGACGATGCAACTCCCGGTGCGTTCTACACGCATGTGAAAAACCGTGGCGAACGTATGCAGATAGGAAAGGATCTTGCTGATTCAGGATTCCAGTTTGCAGCGGGTGCCGGTCTGGCAAAGGCTCGTGATAAAAAAGGGAAAAAGACGGAGTTGCTTGATTATTTCGCAAAGCGGGGTGTGGAGGTCTTTTATGGCTCTGAAGGACTTCAAAAAGAGGCAGACCGTATGCTCGTTTTGTCGGCGGATACAGTCAATACATGGAGCATAGGATATACTATCGATTCAATTCCGGGAGCCATGAAACTCAAGGATATGACTGATGCCGGTATTCGACAGTTGATGCGTGTGAGTCCCGGAAAGTTCTTTATGATGGTGGAAGGTGGAGGCATCGACCATGCCGGGCATTCAAACGATGGAGGCACAATTGTGCGAGAGGTGCTTGATTTTGATCAGTCGCTTAGACGCGCATATGATTTTTATCTTAAGCATCCGGAAGAAACTCTGATAGTTGTAACTGCCGATCATGAGACTGGAGGAATGTCTGTAGGCTCAAATGTTACAAAGTATTCTATGCGTACTCCCCGCATCGCGGCACAAAAAATTTCTAAGGAAGCGTTCTCAGACCATATCAAATCATTTGTTGGAGATTCGCAGGAACACAGCTGGCAAGAAATGGAAAACTTCATGAAAGAAAAATTAGGATGGGGCGTAGCTTTTCAACCTTCAGAAAAGCAGACTGCCGAACTTGCCGGCATGTTTGAGCAGATGATGTCGGGGCGTGATCTGGCAGATCAGAAAACATTGTATGCCACATTCGATGGCTTCACAGCGCGAGTGTTCGAGATCCTGAATCAGGATGCAGGTTTTGGATTCGCTTCTCTCCATCACACCGGAGCGACAGTGCCGGTATTTGCAGTCGGTGTAGGAGCTGAGAAATTTACCTCCATTTCCGATAACACAGACATTCCTCGCCGAATCCTTTCCGTAGCTTTGAATCTCCCAGTGACTGATGTGCCTCTCTAAGCCGCTTTAGAGAGAGGCAATTGTTACTTTTTGTGTAGTTTCAATGGAATCTGTCCCTGAGATGGATTCCATTGTGCATTTTATAGGAGCACTGAGTTCAAGAAGATGCAATATGTCATTTATGCTCTCACCTCTAAGAGTCATGCAATATCTTGTAGAGGCGATCTTAGTATCGAGAATTTCAAATTTAGTTCCATAAATTTGTTCCAGACGTTCGCAGATTTCTTCAAGTGTATCGTCATCAAACATAAGAACACCATTGCGCCATGAGCAATATTTTTCCGTGTCGCAACCTTTCTTGACAGACACATTGCCGTTCTGAAGTTTAAGGTATTCACCCGGAATCATATCATATATTTTTTTACTGTCGGTTATATCAACGTTCACATGCCCGTCAACGAGAGTGACCGATGACAGTTTTCCGGATCCATAGGAGTTGACGTTAAATTCCGTTCCTGTGGCTTTGACATCGAGAGATGGTGTGTGCACTATAAAGGGATGTTTTTTGTTGGCATTTACATCAAAATAAGCTTCCCCCAATAGTTCTACGTTTCGTTCTTCAGCCACAAATTCAGAAGGATATTTCAACGAACTGTTTGCATTTAGCCAGACTATGGAACCATCAGGCAGAGATGTCTTCATGGAGCATCCGTAAGCTGTGGTGATTTCTCTGATTGATTCTTGTGGTTTATTCGTTATTGCATATTTATATATTACCAACAAGATAAGAGGTAGGACTATAACGGCTGCCAATCTTGACCATATCCTTATGAATCCTTTTATCCATTTGTTTTTATTTTTCTTAATGCCGGATTTTGTGAGAATAGTCTCTTCTGCTTTTTCAGAATCGGCGTCGTTTAATTCAAAAGAGGGATTCAAGGCATGCCATATGTCTTGAAGTTCAAAAAAATGCTTTCTGTTCTCTTCAGATTCCTGAATCCATTTCAGCAGTGTTGCCATTTCAGATTCAGTAGCTTCCGAAGCGAAATATCTTGTAATTAAAGTTTCTATGTCAATAAGATTATCGTCTGTCATAATTTTAAGTAATGAATCAGATTAAACACATATCATAGACGCAGAAATTTTTGAGGGATTTCCGCAAGTTGAAGAAGGAGCACTGCGGGCATTGTGACTGATGAAACTTGGCGGAAATCACCGAAAATTTCAAGCATAGGATATGTGAGATTAAAAATTTCATATTGTAGCGGTTTAATATGATTCATTACTTAAGGTTTGTTCTAAAGCAAATCTTTGAAAGATAAAATAAATAGCGGAATAAAATATTTGAAATCGCGTAGATTGTTTCGAAGAAGTTTCATAGCTCTGCTTATTCGGTCTTCAACCGTTCTTACAGAGATGTTGAGACGCTCTGCGATTTCAGGATATTTAAGTTTCTCATCACGGCTTAGCAGCAGTGTTTCCCGAAGTGTGGGATCCATCTGGGAAAGTGTGCTGTCAAATGCCATGTTAAGTTCGGAGAAGAACATGTGTTCTTCAGGGGAGAGTGAAAGGATCGCTTCATGGATTTCGGATTCATAACGAGCTTTCACCTTATTATGTCTGATCTGGTTCAAACACATGTTCTGAACCAAGACTGTCAGGTAGGATCGGAGAGAAGAGCGTATACGCAGATCCTTGCGTTCCTGCCAAAGACTCAAGAAAATGTTTTGCACTATATCCTCACATGTTAGTTTGTCGGGTATGAATTGTCCGGCAAATGAAACAAGATTCGGATAATATTGTCGGAATATTCTGACGAAAGCTTCGTGGCTGTCCAATCGGAGGGCAGCCACAAGGAGTTTTTCATCTTTATATTCTTCACTGGTAGTCGACATAATTATAAGGGAATCTAAATGGATTTCATTTTGATTCTGCGCGAAGTTATAAAATAAATTACTATCATACAAGCACTTTAGACAAAAATTAAAAAAATTAAAAATTTTATAAAAAACCGATGTGGGAAAATCGGAGAAAAGTTTCATATTAATATAGAACATGTTTATGCATGATGTTCTCAATGATTATACCATGAAATGAACAACGTTAAGTATGGCATCGAAATTATTTTGAAATCAATCATGAAAACCAATATCAATAATAATAAATATGGACGAACTAACTAAACGAACTTCCAGCCGGAAGTGGCGTGCAGGCATCAGAACGGCATTGTTTAGCCTTCTAATGTTGTGTATGGTTTTTCCGGCGTTCGCTCGAAGCGGTAACGTCACGATAAACGTTAGCGGGGCACCACTGCAGACCGTGTTGAAAAAAATCGAGCAACAAACTGACTATCGCTTCTTTTATACAAAAGATGCTGTGGATGTCAATTCGAAAGTGAATCTTAATGTCAAGGACGAACCTCTGAGAAGCGTGCTTGATAAACTTTTTGACAGTCGGAAAATCAGTTATCAGATTGACAAAAAGCAAATCGTATTGACCAAAGTTGCCGGTGTGACTACAAAATCGGGGAAATCACCTGAGAAAAAGAAAGGTGAGATTGTAAAAGTAAGTGGATATGTCTACGATGCCGCCCACGAACCTCTTATCGGGGTTACGGTGATGGATAAGGTTTCTAAGAAAGGAGTGGCAACTGACATTGACGGAAAGTATGAGATCGATGTCCCTGTGGGATCAAACCTGAGTTATTCATATGTTGGGTATGATCCTGTTTCAAAGAAAATTTCAGGTGAGGGCTCATTGGATATTACAATGAAGGAAAGTTCCAACGTGCTCAATGAAGTGGTTGTTACCGGATATGGCGCGACAACTCGTAAAAACCTTACAACCTCCATTACCACTGTAAAAACAGATGGTATTCAGAAAGCGGCGTCAAGCAATGTCAATTCCATGCTTTTAGGTCGCGCCGCAGGTGTTCAGGCAAACGTGAGCAGCCCGCAGCCAGGAGGTGGAATCAACATCTCCATTCGAGGAGGTGGCAATCCTATATATGTAGTTGACGGAGTAGTCATGCCAAATGGGTCACTTGAAGCAGGGACAGGAGATATCGCTCTTCCCGGTTCAATTAACCGTTCCGGTCTTCAGGGCTTGAATCCCAGCGACATTGAATCGATGGAGATATTGAAGGACGCTGCCGCTGCCATATATGGTATAGGTGCCGCTGATGGTGTTATCCTCATCACAACTAAGAAAGGAAAAATGGGTAAGCCGAGCATCACTTATGAAGGAAGCTATTCATGGCAAAAGCCGGAAAAGTATTTTAAGTTGCTGCATGGTAATGAATATATGAACGTTGTCAATGTTTTCTCAAAAGAGAATTATCTTTACAACCATAATCAATATCCATACGGTAATACCGCATACGACGGCAAATGGCAGCCATTGTTTTCCCAACAGCAGATTGCAAACGCCATTGACACAGACTGGCGTTCAATGATCCTGCGCACCGGAGCTATTACCAATCACAATCTTGCTATAAATGGAGGCACGGAGTGGGTGAAATATTATCTTGGTCTGAATTATTATAAGGAAGACGCAACGGTCAAGAATTCAGACATGGAGCGTTTCTCCCTTCGTACCAATATCCAGACAAAACTTACCAATTTCATGCGATTTACAACAGTGGTCAACCTGAATAAAAACAACTATACAAACTCTACTAATGGAGATGCAGTTGGTAATATGGGAGACCAGTGTGCCGGCTCTTTATATGCAGCCGAGACTTATCCGACTTATTTGCCTGTAATGAATGAGAATGGGGAATATACTCAGTTCAACCGTACACCAAATCCGGTTTCGTCTCTTTTAATATCAGATAAGAGTGAGCAGAGTGCATATTATTTAAATTTTGCTTTGGATATAGACATTATAAAGGATATGCTTTCAGTAAGGGGTGTTTACGGTTATAATCATGAAACCTCCAGCCGAGATTCATATATTCCGTCGAATGTTTATTTTTCTTTGCAAAAGAAGTCTCGTGGCAATATCGAAAGTTCCAGTCGTTCAAACGGCACGCTTGAGGCTTTTGTCAATTTCCAAAAGAGGTTTGGAGAAATCGTTGATTTTTCGGCAATGGTAGGTATGGGACTTTATAGATCACATGGTAAAGGTCAATACATATCATATGAGAACGCTATAGACAAACTGAACAGCGAAAGCGTTCAGAAGGCGGACGGTCCTTTCTTCCCCGGTTCATATAAATATGGAGATGAAAAACGCTCGCAATTCGGGCGTGTTACAGGAGATTTCCTCAACCGCTATGTGATTCAGGCTTCGATCCGTCGTGATGGTACAGATAAATTCTTTCCCGGAAAGAAATATTCATGGTTTCCATCCGTGTCGCTTGCTTGGAAGATACAGAACGAAGCGTTTATGCGTGATATCACATGGATAAACATGCTCAAGCTTCGTGCGTCATATGGAGAAACCGGTTCTGACAACCTTGGTTCTACGCTCTATGGCGTGATAGGCACGACTCGTGAGAATGTGATGTTTAACAATAATTCGACTTCATATATACCATTTGTATTGCAAGGTGCCAATTATCCTGATGTCTCTTGGCAGAAAACAGTAATGAAAAATATAGGTCTTGACTTCTCTGTATTGAATGACCGTCTCAGCGGAACAATTGATGTATTCCGTAACGATGTTACCCGTATGCTGGGTTATTCACCTACTGAGATTTTGGGTATGCATGGCACACGACCAATCAACGGCGCCCATTTCAAGCGATATGGTGTGGATCTGAGCCTGAACAGCACAAATATTCAGACGAGAGATTTCACTTGGACCACAGTATTGACACTGTCTCACTATAAAGCCAAATGGCTTGAGCGGATGCCTAATCAGGATTTTGCTCAGTATGCCATGAGAGAGGGGGAACCAATGAATGTGATGTATTATTATAAAACTGATGGTCTGATAAATATCAATCGTGACAACATACCGGATTCTCAACGCTCTTTAGGTGCGAATGCTTGCCAGCCAGGTGTGCCAATTATTGTTGACAAGAATAATGACGGCAAGATTGACACTAATGATATATACATGGATGATATGTTGCCTAAGGTATATTATGGATTGGGCAACTCTTTTAGATACAAGGGTTTCGATCTTGAATTATTCTTCTATGGGAATTTAGGTGTCAGGAAATTTAATCAGAGTTATGGAAAAGTGAACCTGGAAGGCACTTTTGAGGCAGGAAATATGACGCAGGATGTATTTCATGTCTGGAATTCACAGACCAATAGCGGGAATGCAAAATTCCCGGGTGTGGCATCCCGATATCTGACATTGCCTGGCAACTGCGGTACTGATATAGGATACGAGAACGCATCATTCCTACGCGTGCGTAACATAACGTTAGGTTATACATTCGGTCCGGAGTTTTTCAAATGGACCAAAGGTTATGTAAAGAACATCAGGTTATACGTAGATTTCCAGAATCCTTTTACCATTACACGATTCAAGGACAGCGATCCTGAAATAAACATGACCGGTATAGGGCTTAACGGTGGACAGTTCCCGAGTAACCGTGCTTATACAATGGGTATAAAACTACAATTCTAAATGGATTATTACAATGAAAAAGATATATCTGTATCTGGCTGCACTTTCGTTGCTGTTTGGCAGCTGTGAAAACAATTTTGATCCCCAGATCTACGGCAGTCTTCTTCCCGGACAATTCCCAACGAATGAAAAGGAATACGAGGCATATATGATGACATGTTATCTGCCTTTCACTACCGTATGGACCTACGACATGTCGTCGGCAGGTCTGCAACATGGGTGGTACATACAGTCGGGTGGTGTTGTGCGTATGTTTGATTCTACAACCGATATAGAAGGGGAGAATAATAGTTCAAACGATTTCGGACGTCTCACACGCGGTGACTTCTCTAATGCCGTATATTACTGGCGAGGCACCGTTAGCGATGAGAATTCTCCGAACCATTTCCCAAAAACGGCACAGATAACCCGCTACACCGAGATAATAGATGTGCTTGAAAAAGCAGACATTGATAAGGCGAAGAGGGAAGAGTTGGTTGGAGAAGCTCGTTTGTGCAGAGGAATTATGATGTATTTCCTTATGCATAATTTCGGACCTGTGCGTGTAGTGCTCGATCCTGAGAAAATAAATGATCCTGAGACTTTGTCGAACATATCCCGTCCCACGCTTGATGAGATGTGCGGTTGGATTAAAGACGATCTCGAATATGGAGTGGAGCATGTTCAGGAAACGACACCCGACAGGGGACGCTTCACCAGAGATGTTGCCCGAGTGTTCCTGATGCGTCATTGTCTTAATGAAGGTGAGCATATGCAGGGTTATTATGACCGTGGTTTGGAAATGTACCGGGAGTTGGTGAGCACCGGCAAATATCGCTTGTTTAAAGAGGGAGACAATCCTTATGCCGAACAATTCCTTAACAAGAATAAATTCAACTGTGAGGTAATAGCAGCCATAAGTTGCAGTGAGCAGGCAGACGGTGGTCCAATGCACGGCAACATGAATGCTTTCATGATGTGGGCTCTTCCGTCAGATGTGGCTGTGTCTGAAACGTTTATACGAGGAGGCGGCTGGCTTCAGGCTTTCAGCATCGACAAAAATTTCTATTCCACTTTTGATTCCAATGATCTTCGCCGTAAAACAATCGTTACGAGCTACGTTGCAAATGACGGAGTGACGGTGACGCGTAATCATTTCGGTAGCCGATGGTTTGGCTATATCATTAATAAATGGCCACAGGAGACAAATACTACTTTCCAGGGACAGGATATCCCCGTGGCTCGCTGGGCAGAGGTTCTGCTTAATTTTGCAGAGCTCGATGTGCGCAAGAAAGGGAGCGTTACGGCAGAGGCTCTTGCCGCTGTTAACGAAGTGCGCGATCGCGCCGGTTTACCCGGACTTAGCGGTAGGGCAGCAACAGTCAAGGATGATTTTCTTGAAGCTCTTCTTACAGAGCGTGCACATGAATTATTCTTTGAGGGCAATCGCAAGATCGATCTCATCAGGTTTAATAAATACGCTCAAAAATTCTACGAGAATAAATCGCGAATCCCCACACACCAATATATGCCATTGCCAAACTACGCGGTTGAGCAGGCAGCAGCCTCCGGCATAACACTTGAGCAGACATATTCACGAGAAGGGTGGGAAGAAGATGTTGCAAAAGCCAATCCTTCAGGAATTTAAACAGCTACACAACTATGAATACTATAAAATCAATAATTATTACAATATTGTTCGGATTAATGACGGTAGGGTGTAGTGCCGACCTCACTCCGAAGAATGATATGACTGTGCGTCCTGAATCGCAAGATGGAGGATATCTTTTCGCTTTCATTACCAATTCACGTTATTATATGATGCACTATGCATTGTCGCGTGATGGATATAACTGGCATACTCTTAACGGCGGAAATATTGTCTATTCCGACTATAAGGGGCATCCTGACATTTGTCAGGGAGGAGATGGCAAATACTATATGATTGGTGTGCGCCCGCTCACCCTGTGGGTTTCGGACGATTGTGTTGATTGGGATGTCAAGACCCTGGATGAGGAAGTTTTCAACAGCTCCAGGAACATAGGATATTATTGTGTGTCTGATTTTGGCGCGCCAAAGATTTATTTCGACAAAGACAGCGAACAATATATCGTTACATGGCATGCTTGTCGTGTGGAAGGGATTAACGACTGGCAATCCATGCGTACCCTTTATGTCCTGACAAAAGACTTCAAGACTTTCACAGAACCGAAGCTTCTTTTCAACTTCACGGGCACTGATGCGGAAATGTCGATCATCGATACGATTATTCGGAAAATCGGAGACAAATATTATGCGATCTTAAAGGATGAGAGGGATCTTGAAGATGCTCCCGAGACAGGCAAGACAGTGCGCATCGCCGTGTCTGACAATCTTACGGGTCCTTATTCAAATCCAGGTGCTGCTGTGACAACGCTTGATTTGATGCGTGAGGCTCCTATGTTCGTTCAGCTTCCTGACAACAGGTATGCAATATTTGCAGAATCATACAATTCGCGACCTTTCGGATACCAGATGTTTACTTCCGATTCAATGGAAGGACCATGGGTGGAGAATTCATTTGTCGGACCGGTCTGCAACGATGGCACTGACCGTCCGGGTGCCCGACACGGATGTATAATACATGTTCCGGAGAATGTGTATCAAGCACTTGAAAACGGATTCAATGGCAACGAAACAAGTATAATTGACAGTAAAAAAGATATTGGGTTTGACATGACCGACAACACTGTCTATGCGCTTGACGGCACTGCCGAGATTGTTGTTCGCCTTGCAAACGGGCAAAAAGCAACGGAAGACATACCTGTAAACCTTATTCCGGCAGAGGATCCCAAGGATAAGATTGCGATCTATAACAATAAATACGGATCATCCTTTGCTCTTATGGATGAATCGGCATTTGAAGCCGCATCCTCTGTGATAAAGGCAGGAGAAAACAGTGTAGCTGTTAAAGTTAAGGTGAATCTTGATAATCTCTCGCAGAAATTTGCAGGTAAACCGTTTGCCCTCCCTGTTGCCATAGAGGCGGGAGAAAAATACCGTTGCCTTACAACAGGTTTTGTAGTGGGTCCTGTGATCCGCAAAGAAGACGGGGTGGTGAAGATTTATACCTATGGAAGCACTCCAACCGCGCAGGTTTACTATTCAGACAATTCCAACAGCAAGGCTGTGCTTGGTATCCCCGGGGGTGGTTATGGCGGACTTGCAGAAGGAGAGATCGCTCATTTTAAGGAAGTTTTCCAGAACAAGGGTGTCACAGTTGCTGTGGTTTACTACCGTATGCCGAATGGCAACTATACCGTTCCTGCAACGGATGCGTACAATGTATTGAGGTTGATGACAGATAACCGCGACAAATGGGGCGGATACTCCAAGATTGGTGTCATGGGTGGATCGGCAGGCGCGCACGTCGCCACGACATTATCTTCATATATCCCTGAAATGATCGATTTCCAGGTGCTTCTATATCCTTTGATAACCATGAATCCCCAACATACACACTGGGGAAGTTACGGAGCTCTTTTCAAACCAGCCACTAAGGCTCTGGAAGATGCATTCTCATCGGAGTTGCATGTAACATCAAAGACACCACCTGCCTATATCGGTTATTCTTTGGATGACGATGTTGTAGACCCGATCTATAACGGTCAGGCATATGCACGCGCCTGTGAGAAAAACGGTGTTCCTTATCTTGAAAAACCGCACGCTACGGGTGGTCACTGGGTAGGTAGCTGGACAGACTATCCGACATCGCTTTATCAATGGCTTGAAACAATAAAATAAACACGACCACTATATGAAAAGACAATTAATATATTTTATAATAGCTGCCTGTGCCGCTTCATGTGCCGACAAAAACAGCTTATGGTCTGAATGGCCGGAATGGGAGGGGGCAGACGTTGTCAGCATCAATGGTGTAGAGCTGATTGATGTGGCTTACGACCAGGCTGTCAGCGCAAAGATATCTGTACAGAGTGGAGATATCGTTCAGTTTAGCGGTATTCGCAATCTCGACAGCGCTCTGCAGCCCGAATGGTTCACGAAGGATTCCGACGGGCAATATCGTTTCAGCGGACCTTCGGGAGAGTATAATTTTGTCCATGACCGATCTGCCAATCTTCTGTATGTAGATTTGCGTGAAGGTTCATACCCTGATTATATCTGGATGACAGGAGAAGGGTGGGGACATCCCGGAACTTCAAGGGTGACCGCCAAAGGTTGGTCGATTGATGATGCCAAGGATATGCTCACATGTCCTCAAAAGGCTAAGGGCATATTTGAGACAGTGATATATATGGGAGATGGTGCAAAGATCAAATTCTTCAAATTCCATGCATGGGAAAATGAAATCAATGCCGGAAACATGTCGATAGCAACACCATTTTTAATAGGCAAGAACTCGACAGATGACTTTGTTCCCGGAGCCCTTATGACTCCCGGCAAATATCGCTTTATCGTTGATACGAATCTCGGAACAGTATCGGCAGAACCTGTTGAAGGCGAAGTCGAAGTGCCGCAACTTTTTGTTAACGACATTCAATTGGGATCAAACAGCGAATATTCGCAGATGATGAGCGTAAAAGTATATATGAAGCAAGGCTCGACGGTGACCTTCAAAGGCTTCTCGGATAATGTCCGTAGGATGTTGCAACCCGAATGGTTCGGAGATTTCAACGACAACACGGCTGTTTTCAAAGGTCCGTCAGCTTCATATTATTTATGCTATGATCTTGATAGCCACCTTATCTATATTCAGAATCCCAAAGCGACATATCCCAATAACCTTCTTTTGTTGGGAACCGGTTTCGGACATCCTGCGCTCAATTATGCCAATTCACTTACCTATACTTTCGATTATCCTCAGAATGCCATATTGTGTAGGAAAGTAGATAATGATTTGTTTGAAGCTACACTCTTCCTAAGTGAGAAATTTGCAATCAAACCTTTTAAATCACGCAATTGGAATGAAGGATTAAGTGTATCTCCAATACCCGAAAATATAATTGATGCGGATGTTTTTGTGAATGACGAAGGTTTCGGGCATATAACCGGAGACATAATTCCCGGACGAGACTTCAAGGCAGGTGTGTATACCGTGCGTGTTGATGTGAAAAACAATATGATGTATCTTGTGGGCACGGTAGATAATCCTCTCGATTATAAGCAGGAGCTTCGTGTCAACGGAACGAAACTTGTAGAATCAGGCATAAAAGGATATGTCGAAGGAAACTTCAACCTGACGCAAGGGCAGGAAATGGATTTTGCAGGTTTCAAGCGCATTAAGTTGATGCTGCAGCCGGAATACTTCTCAGTTTCCGGTGATAAGGTTACCTTCACTGCTCCATCCGGAGAATATCGTCTGTCGTACAGTATCGCCCGCGAGCATCTCTACGTGGAGAGGACGGGCAGCTATGAATGGCCCAATGGTCTATGGATCACCGGATATGATTACTCGCATCCGGCAGGCACAGGTTCCTGCGATGGAGACCGCGCCGGAAAAGCGAATGGCGAATGGGGATGGGAAGATCCTAAGGATTATGTATGTTGCGTAAATAAAGGAAACGGCATATTTGAGACAACCTTGCGGCTGAATGATAATTTCATGTTCAGGTTCTTTACAAATAAGGGTTCATGGACAGATGTAATTACGCCTCTTGTGTATGATGTTTCTGCAACAGAGGGCCTATTCCGTGATGACTGGGTGAATTTCGGGCAAGGAGCCGGGTTCGCAGCGGGTACATACCGGATAACGGTAGACACTAACAAAAAGGCAATAACTGCTGAAAGGATAACTTTAGAATAAACCATAAACTTGACTGCACGCTGTGAATTTAAGACATTTTTCATAGCGTGCAGCCTTAAACACCTTTAATTATGAAAAGAAACCTACTACTACTTAGTCTGTCCCTGTCGAGTATGGGCATGTGGGCACAATCTGTCAATGGTGTTGAGTTGACAACAAATCCGGATAATACGGCTTTCCTTAAAGCCAATGTGCAGCTTACAAATGGAGAGACAGTCACCTTCGCAGGTTTTGATGATGTCTATGCCGATGAGATGCTTCAACCAGATTTTTTTGAAATAGAGACGGGCACTACCGCTGTCTTTACGGGTATCACAGGTGAGTATACGCTTGAATACAACACCGCAGATAAAGTAATGTTTGTTGTTAAAGAGGGTGCGAAATATCCCGAGGTGCTTTGGCTGATAGGACAGGGTTTCGGGCATCCCAAGGCGGGTAAAGCTAATCCCGCATGGAAATTGGATCTGCCGGATGCGATGCAGGCGAAAAAAATAGATGATGATGTGTATCAGATGACCATGTATCTTACAGGTGATTTCGATTTTGTTTCCAAAGCCGAACCAAACTGGGATCAGAATTATGTGCTCTGCGGCAATAAGATGGAACCCCTGCCCTCAGATGAAGTGGAGACAGTCTACTTCGTTAATGAGAATGGCAATTCCCATCTTTGTGGTGACTATAAGGCTACCGCTAATTTTCAGGCAGGCTTATACACAGTGCGTTTCGATCTGAAGAACAAGAAGTGCTTATTCCTAAAAGATGGCGAGAACCCTGATGATTTCACATACGAACGCAAAATCAATGGTGTGGCAGGAATCCCAACACAATTGACAGGTCATGATAAAACCATCGATTACGAATATTGGGATTTGGATCTGACGCAGAATCAGTCAATGACATTTACGGATTTTGGAAGACTGGAGCTGATGGTGCAGCCGGAATTCTTTACTAATTATGATGGAACATGGAAATTCAATGCCCCAACCGGCAGATATCGGATCTGGTTTATCACGGAAGACAAAGCACTCTTCTGCGAACCCCTCGGAAATCCTGTTGTAGATGAAAATGGAGAGGGTGTTGCCTTGATAACCGGAGAAAAATTCATTCATCCCGCTAAGAATGGCGTATTCTGTGATAATTTACGCGCTGCATGGGGTTTTGACCTTCCAACTGATTATGTATATTGCGTTCCCAAAGGGAATGGCGTGCATGAAACTTACTTGTACATAGAACCGGGATTCTATTTTGGTGTATTTAATAAAAATGTTTGGGAGTACAAGACAAGCGGACCGGACTATACTGTAACAGGAGACATTGCCGGATTGAGGTCTTCTGAGAATAAAAACCCCAATTTCTGTATAGATGAGAGCAGGCATGGTGAATTTACCTCGCAGGCATATCATGTTACGGTTGACATGAAGAACAAGACTATAAACTTTGCCAAAGTGAATATGTCTGAGGTAAATGGTGTGCATAGTGATCCTTCCGGTGTCGAAAGAATTGTAGAAGCAGAGAAAACAATTGCCGGAGTTTATTCAATCACAGGTGTTAAAGTTGGCGACACAGACAGTCTTGCCAAGGGTATATACGTGATTGTTTATTCAGACGGAACATCAAAGAAAGTGATTAAATGATCAATATAATGATCAAAAAGGATTTTTCAATATTATTTATAGTTACAGCTCTTTGGGGAGCTGTAACTATAAATTCTTTATCTTCCTGTTCAAAAAACGACGGTGATTCATATGTTGACGATCTGATGTCGAAGATGACACTTGAAGAAAAAATAGGTCAGCTGAACCTTCCAGTAGGGGGTGATATTCAATCCGGTGTTGTTCTTGGTCCGCAACTTGACAGCCTTATATTGGAGGGAAAGATCGGAGGATTTTTCAATGTAAAGGGAGTGGAGGAGATTTCCCGCCTGCAGCATCTCGCTGTTGAGAAGGGACCACACGGCATACCCTTGCTTGTTGGTGCGGACGTTGTGCATGGATATGAGACAATCTTCCCTATACCGTTGGCTCTCTCTTGTTCCTGGGATTCAGTTGCAGTAGAGCGAATGGCTCGGATTTCAGCAATTGAGGCGACAGCTGATGGTGTCAATTGGAATTTCAGTCCGATGGTTGACATCTGTCGTGATCCGCGATGGGGACGCATAGCAGAGGGTTCGGGAGAAGATCCTTATCTCGGCAGTGTTATGGCTAAAGCATATATTCGAGGTTATCAGGGAGACGACATGAAATCAGATTCCACGCTTCTCGCGTGTGTGAAACATTTCGCTCTCTATGGAGCTGCAGAGGGTGGTCGCGACTATAATACGGTTGACATGAGTAAGGAGCGGATGTTCAATTATTATCTTCCTCCGTTTCAAGCTTCGGTTGATGCCGGAGTCGGAAGTCTTATGACCTCTTTCAACCTTGTAAACGGTCAGCATTCCACTGCCTCCAAATGGCTTCTTAATGGGGTGCTTCGCGCTGATTGGGGTTTCAACGGACTCGTGGTAACCGATTATAATTCAGTGCCTGAAGTGTCGACAATGGGAACAGCTTCACTGGAAGACGCGGCTGCCAATTCTCTTAATGCAGGAACGGATATGGATATGGTGTCGGGATTATATGTAAAGACACTTGCCGATGCTGTTAAGCGTGGTCTTGTAAAGGAGAAGACAATTGACGATGCCTGCAGGCGAGTGCTGAAGGTCAAGCAGGAATTAGGACTTTTTGAAGATCCTTATAAATATTGCAATGTCGAAAGGTCTAAAAAAGACATATTTACTCCGGAACATCGTGCGCAGGCGCGTTCAATGGCCGCAGAGACATTTGTACTTTTGAAGAATGACAACAACACCCTTCCTCTTAAGAAGAAAGGTAAGATTGCGTTGATTGGTCCTCTTGCCGATGCTGCCAATAATATGTGTGGCTGCTGGAGTATGCTTGCCAAGACGGAGAATCATGAATCGCTATTGACAGCTTTCCGTAGGGCAGTAGGTAATGAAGCCGAAATATTGTATGCCAAAGGTAGTAACATTTACTATGACGAGACCACGCAACGTAATGCTACCGGCTTGCGGGGGATTGAATATGTGAAGGATGACAATAGACTGCGTGCAGAAGCACTTGCCGTGGCTAACCGGGCAGATGTGATTGTGGCTGCAATTGGTGAATCATCGGATATGAGTGGTGAATCGGCTTCACGGACAGATATCACGATTCCAGATACTCAACGAGACCTTCTCAAAGCGCTGGTGAAGACAGGGAAACCAGTGGTGTTATTGCTTTTTACCGGCAGACCGCTGGTGCTTGATTGGGAATCTGAGAATGTGCCTGCGATATTGAATGTATGGTTTGGCGGCAGCGAGGCTGGGGATGCCATAACTGATGTGGTATTTGGTGATAAGTCTCCTCAGGGGAAACTGACCACTACTTTTCCTCGGTCGGTAGGGCAGATACCCTTGTATTATAACCACCTCATGCCGAGCCATCCAGACCCGCAGGAAGGCGTTTTTAACCGATATTGCAGCAATTATATCGACTGTTCCAATGAGCCGCTTTATCCTTTTGGATATGGATTGAGCTATACCTCATTTGAATATGGGAAACCGACTTTAAGTTCGACTACTCTTGAAAAGGGAGGAACATTGACATTGAGTGTTGATGTCAGAAATACGGGCGACAGGGATGGTGTAGAGATTGTGCAATTTTATCTTCGAGATCCGATAGCTGGAATCGCCAGACCGGTCAAGGAGTTGAAAGGTTACCAAAGGGTGTATATTCCGAAAGGAGAGACAAAAAGAGTGGTGTTTACAGTCAATGAAGAGAAATTGAAATACTATAATTCCGATTTAGAATATCTTTATGAGCCGGGAGAGTTTTATGTGATGGTCGGTCCCGACAGCAGAAACCTGCAGGTTCTCACATTCATTGCAAAATAAAGTACACAGGTAGTTTTAGGTCAAGCGTGCATTTTCCCACTCCGGCTTACGCAAGCCGGAGTGGGGGATTGGCACCGATTAACACCAATTTGTTGTGTCTGTTATATACTGCGAATTATAAAAATGAAGAAATTTAGATTATTGATCGTCATAATTATGGCATATGCCTTCGTCGCTGCTGGAGGAATATGTGCCGAAACAAAGAAATTGTCAGAGATCCACATCCGTGATCCGTACATACTGACCGACAGCGTGGCTGGGGTATACTACATGTACCGCACGTCCGACACACTTGACCGTGACGGCAAGGTGCGAGGTGGCGTGGAAGTGTTCACGAGCCGCGACCTCGAGAACTGGGATGGACCGAAGACCGTGATGAGGATACCTGACGGCAACGCGCTGACCGGGACGGTATGGGCTCCGGAGGTGCACGCCCACAACGGGCACTACTATCTTTTCGCCACGATCAACAGCGACATAAAATGGAAAAAGAGTCAACCCGGATGGGGTGACTTCACGCACCGGGGCACCCAGATCTTCGGAGCCGACTCACCGGAGGGACCTTTCGAGCCTTTTGACAGGTTTCCCCACACCCCGGGCATGATGGCTCTTGACGGCACCCTCTGGGTGGAGGAGGGGAAGCCCTACATGGTCTACTGCCATGAATGGGTGGAGCTTGGCGACGGCACGATGGAGCTGATCGAGCTTGCCCCCGACCTTTCCGGAACGGCAGGGGAGCCGGTGGTGCTATTCTATGGCTCGGCACCCGACTGGTCCACCGGAATACAGCCGTCACCCGGATCGCCCAGGGGCTATGTCACCGACGGCTGCTGCCTCTACCGCACCAAGACCGGAAAGCTCCTGATGATCTGGTCGAGCTTCGGCAAGAACGGCTATGCCATCGGCATCGCCGAGTCCGCGACCGGTTCGGTCAAGGGTCCGTGGATCCAGCATAACCAGCCTCTCTTCCCCGACAACGGCGGCCACGGGATGATCTTCCGCACGCTCTCCGGGGACCTCTGCCTCATACTGCACCAGCCCAACGATCCCGCCGGAGCGGAACGGGCACGTATCTACCCCCTTGAAGACACCGGCGAGACACTGATCCTGAAATCCCAAAAGAAACAACATAACTGATGAGACCATTAAGAACCAGCCTTATCGCGGCAGCCGCGTTCCTGACCATGAACTGCGGT
>CABUVO010000032.1 GCA_902495075.1 uncultured Porphyromonadaceae bacterium | reverse complement strand
TCTTGAAAGCTACCGGGAGTTGCTTCCCGATCGGTGGAACAAATCGCAGAAATAGCCGCCCATTATCTGGACGGCTATCTTTTTTACGACCTACCTGTCATCCCGGACGGTTGTACGTTATTTTTGAGAGAATCAGTAATCTGAATGAATGGAGACGATATTTCTCCTGCTTCAATCATGTCAATAACTGTTAGAAGCAGGATGGCTTTATGTGGAGCCGTCTTGCTTTTATTCTTGTTTACAGACATATGCGTCAGTAAATCTATGTAATATTTAGGCGTAGTCATTCAGCAATCATCACACTCTCTAAGCAAGAGAGTCCTAATAATGCAAAATTAGCGAAAATTTCTGAGATTAAGTGTGTAAACTATCGGATTTTGTCAAAATTAGTCTCATAAAAATCTAGAATGTTTAGTAGGATGAATCTTATCTGCTCATAAACGGCTGATTATTAGAAGGTATCTGGTCATCACACTCTCTTGCTTAGAGAGAAACGAAAACAAATAGACCAATACATTTTGAGCAGATATAGTTTTTCAGGACATGAGTCTTTTCAGTGCAAATCTCTTTGGCTGAAAAAAGGATACGATTATTTGCTTGACGGCAATAGCTTCACCGATGCAGATGCAGTGGCAAAGCTTGGAGTCGGCAAGAATATGGTTACGTCCATTCGGTTTTGGCTAAAAGCATTTGGGCTTACCAAAACTGACGAACTACAACCTATTGCATCATACATATTTGATACACACAATGGCGTTGATCCATACTCAGAAGATCTAACCACACTTTGGCTTCTTCATTTCTTGATTGTTTCATCAGAAGTGGCCAGTCTGTACCACATACTGTTTTTAGATTTCCAAAGAGAAAAAAAGGAGTTCACCAAGACAGAACTTCAATCCTTCATAAAACGAAAATGTTCCGTACCGGAGCAGAAAAATGTTTATAACGAAAACACCATCAAGAAAGACATTGGTGTCTTGTTGAAAAATTATGTAATGCCGTTCGATCTCAAAGCTATTGAAGATTTCTCCGCACTTCTGATAGGTCTCGGCTTGATCGTGAATAAAGGTAATGATATTTTTTCATTCAAAATTAACGAAGTGGATGATGTCGCTCAGGAGATTGTGCTTTTTGCCCTCATACGTCTAAAAGGTGACGATCGTACCGTCTCATTCGACATACTTCAGAGAATATCTCTTATCTTCGGACTGCCAATGACTTCGTTAATTGAGATAATTCGCAGTATTGAAAGCACATTCCCGAACACTCTGATATTTACCGATAACAGTGGCATCAAGAACGTTCAATTCCTTCGCGACATAGAAGAAACTGAAGCTCTAAATCATTATTATAAATCGCTATGAGCTACATTCCTTCCGTTAATATAGAAATGAATACCGTTTCAGATTTTCGGTACATCGTAACCGAGAATGCAAAACTTGTAGCGGGCAACATAGCTAATAGTTATAATTCCGGACACCATTCTTTTTCAATCATCGGCACCTATGGCACCGGTAAATCAAGTTTCATCTTAGCATTAGAAGAAGACTTGACAAAAGGTAATAATACGATTATAAAGCGTAAGGTTCTCGGGAGCGTTAGTGGGTATGAGTTTCTTAACATAGTGGGTGATTATGCATCATTAAGTTCGCTGTTGTCTGAAAAGTTAGGTCGTAATGTCGGCAATCCGATAGATGCATTAAACTCATATTACCAGTCCATACGTAAACAAAATAAGTTCCTGATCATTGTGGTTGATGAGTTTGGAAAAATTCTGGAACACGCAGCCAACAATAATCCTGAGAAGGAACTATACTTTTTACAGAAGTTGTCGGAGTTCGTTAACGTGCCAAGCCGGAATATTATATTACTGACAACGCTTCATCAAAACTTTGGCAGTTATGCCTCAAAATTAACTGAGCCGCAGAGAAATGAGTGGCAAAAGGTAAAAGGTCGCTTTCAAGAAATTGTTTTCGTTGAACCAGTAGAACAACTACTTGCGCTTACAGCCAAAAGGCTTGAAAGCAATAGACGTCTTACCACCAGCGAAACTATATCTCTAAATCTGCTATATGATTTAGGAAAGAGGAGTAAGATAATAACTCGCAATCTAGATTTAAATTCCGCTGAGTTGCTTTACCCTCTTGATCCAATTTCAGCAGTCTGCCTAACATTGGCGATACAACGTTATGGCCAGAATGAACGGTCCCTTTTCTCATTCTTGTCTGCAAAGGGGAAAGGGTCAATAAGTTCCTTCAAGCCAACTCCATCGCTAACTTACAATGTGGCTGTTGTACATGATTATCTTACATACCATTTCTATTCTGCGATAACCGAGACAAATTCCGACTCTATGGGTTGGCGATCATTGGCAGTCGCCATAGAAAGATTAGAGGGCTCTACTTTAGAGGATCGCCAAATAGAAGCTTGCCTGAAATTGATTAAGACAATAGGTCTTATCAATATGTTCTTTAATGGTGTTGTATTAGACGATGATTTCTTGTTGACATATGGAGAAAATGCACTCGGATTAAGCAATGTGCGTAGTCTGATTGACGTACTTATTTCCATGCAAATAATCCGTTTTGCAAAGTATAAATCGCAATACATATTATTTGAGGGAACGAATATTGATATGGAAGATGAGCTTTACAAGGCAGCTTCCATTGTCCCAACTCCGGCATTGGCGATAGAAGAGATAGCCCCATACGTCAAGCAAAAGGCAGCGATAGCATCCGCATCATATTATAAGACAGGAACGCCTCGGTATTTTGAATATCGCATAACCAACGAGCCCGTAATAATGGAGCCAGTCGGAGATATTGATGGATTCATTCAGCTTGTATTTCCCTTGTCAGATATCGAAGATGATGTCAAAGAGTTGTCTGCATCATTTAACTCAGGAGCAACGATTTTTGGTTATTTCAAAAATACAGATTTAATTGTCAAGCATCTCTATGAAATTAAGAAACTTCAATATGTCATAGAGAATGTCGCTTTCGACGACAGGGTGGCCAAAGCCGAACTTGAAAATCAAAAGAACTACGAGATGCAAAAACTCAATGATGCCATCAACACATCATTAACTGATGCATCTGAAAATGTTGTCTGGTATTTTGATGGAGAGATTGTTTCTATCAACTCTATGAGAGATTTCAATCAACTCCTTTCTCATGTATGCGACATTATTTATTATAAGACACCAATAATCAGAAACGAACTGTTCAACAGACAGAAACTAAGTTCCGCCATATCTTTAGCCCGCGTTAATCTGCTTTATGCGATGCTCAATCACTCTGACGAGCCTGCATTCGGAATTGACTCCTTCCCTCCGGAGAAAACAATATATTTTACTCTGTTACGCGATTCTGGAATCCATCGTTTAGATAACTCTGGCAACTGGATTTTGGGTGCTCCAACCACTGAGGAATTAAAAACATTGTGGGAAGCTTCTATAAAGTTTCTCAACAGTACGACGGACAAGCCGAGGAAGCTTACGGACCTCGTTAAAATCTTAAAAACCGCTCCTTTCAAGTTGAAGCAGGGAGTCATTGACTTCTGGATTCCCATTTTCCTGTTTGTTAATCAACAAGACTTTGCGTTATACAATGGCAACACATTCGTTCTGAATATCAATAAAGAGGTATTTGAATTGATTCAGAAACGAATGGGCGATTTTTCTGTCAAGGCATTCCAAGTAAGTGGAGTAAAACTGGAGTTCTTTAAGCGTTATCGGCAATTCTTGAAAAAGGATGACAGCGTGGGCGTTTCAACCGAATCCCTTCTTGAGACTGTAAAGCCATTCTTCCATTTCTACCGCGGGCTAAATAATTATGCCAAGATAACCAGAAAGTTTGACAATGCCTATACCGCTAAGTTCAGGGATGTCCTATCAAATGCGCAAGACCCAGCGAAGACTTTTTTTGAAGACTTGCCGACTGCATTGGGATATAAAGACCTTAACAGCGACGAATTTGTTCAGCAATATCTTGATTTGATCCGTAAAGCGGTTAGAGAACTCAACACTTGTTATGATAACTTCATAGACAGAATTGAAGAAAAGATTATCGAGCACCTCGGTCTTCCGTCGGCCTTCGAGTGTTATAAAGGAATTCTTGAAAACCGATACCGGACTATTGATTCTCGCATTTTAACGCCAAAAACACGGTCCTTCCTTGACCGCATCTTAGCGCCTTCCGACACAAAGAAAGAATTTATCGAGAAACTTGCCATTGTTATCAATGACAAGCGTCTCGATGAGACTAAGGACTCCGATGAGCCAATGCTTATCCACCAAATGCTACACATTCTGAGTGAACTTGAACGCTATTCGGCAATTGACAATACTCTTGACGGAGAAGATGATGCGGAGGCATTCAATTTTGAGCTCGCATCGAACAAAGGCAAATTCTCTAAATCACAGACTTATCGACTGCCAAAAAGCAAGTCGAAGATTGCTGATGGCGTTGTCCTGAAGATAAAATCCTTACTTTCAGACGATGAAGAGTTAAATATATGTGTACTGCTTAAACTCCTAAACGAAAAAGTAAAATGACAAAAGTAAGACACGTATTAGGAATATCCGGGGGAAAGGATAGTGCTGCACTTGCCATATATATGAAAGGCAAGTACCCAAATCTACATGTTGAATATTACAACACAGATACAGGTTGCGAGTTGGCAGAAACTGACTTACTCATCAACCGTCTTGAATCATATCTTGGAGGTATAAAACGTCTTCGTGCAGCCGAAGACAGCCCGGAATCTACCCCCTTTGAGCACTTCCTCAAAGCTAGCGGGATGTTTCTCCCTTCACCTCAGCAAAGATGGTGTACTCAAAAGATGAAATTAGCCGAAATGGAAAGGTTTGTAGGTGACACACCCACGATTTCATACGTTGGGATACGTGGAGACGAAGATCGCGAAGGATATGTATCTACTAAACCAAACATTCAGGCAATATTTCCGTTCCGCAAAAATATTTGGAGTATTGATGTCATACACAATGTTGTCCATAAAAATAATATTGAACGATTCACAGAGGTTTATCTCAGTATCGCTCCGAAAGAACTAAAACCGGAACTTAGAAAGATACTCGAACATCCTCTGACAAAAGAATTTTATTATGGCAAGAAGGTCAATGCTCTGATGGACATTGATGTCAAGCTTTTCAATAAGGCGGTCTTTGAATATCTTAAAGGAACGGATTATCCTGTAGGTAAATTAGATGAGTTTCCACTGATTGACAATGATGACGTCTTTGTAAGAGATGATATCTTCCGTATCCTTGAAGATAGTGGCGTTGGTGTACCAGCATATTATAAACCTATAGAATTCGAGGTAGATGGAAAGAAGGGTACATACAACCGTAGTCGTTCGGGATGCTATTTCTGCTTTTTCCAACAGAAACTTGAATGGATTTGGCTCTATGAGCAGCATCCCGACCTATTTGCAAAGGCTATGGAGTTTGAAAAAGATGGTTACACATGGAACCAGAACGAGAGTCTTTCCGAACTTATCAAACCTGAGAGAGTGCGCCAAATCAAACTTGACGCCATAAAAAAGCAGGAAGCCAAACGCAAAAAAGGATCTGGAAAACTGGTGGATATGTTTGGTGATTCTGAGGATGACAATGATGCTTTTTGTGCTAACTGCTTCATATAACTATGCTGAAGACAGACGTGACATGGCCTGAAACATTCAGGTATCAAACTAATTCGGAATGGGAACCAGCAGGCTTCTTTTCGGAGGCGTTGTGCAATGCCACGTCGTTTGACCTCATGCTTGGTTTCTTCTCTTCGACAGCAATAAACGTATTATCATATGGATTTGCCTCCTTTATATATAATGGTGGTAAGATGCGTATGATAATCAACGACATAATTAGCAGCGATGATGTAGGTGCCATAACAATGGCTCACGAAGGTAATTATCTGCCTTTTTTTGACCTCAATAATCTTGAAGAGTTGAGTTATACGCTCAATAAACGAGACAGACACTTTTTTGAGTGCCTTGCCTGGCTACTCAGAAACAATAGAATTGAAATCAAGATAGTCAGAATGGTCAACGGCTGCGGAATTGCTCATACTAAATGTGGTACATTTGGCGACGGAATCAATCGTATCGGTTTTGAAGGCTCTGTGAACTTTTCATTGTCTGCTTTAATACACAACAAGGAGAGTCTTGGAGTATATTGTGACTGGAATGGACCTGCTGATGTAGGTCGTATAAATGGGATTCAAAAGTCATTCGACAAAGTATTTAATGGATTTGATACAGATGTCGAGTTCGTTGAAACTGTAGATTTAAAAGGTTATACCAATAATAACTATAAGGCAAAAAATCTCGAAGAATTGCTTGATGATGAACTTGACTTAATAGAAAATGAGCAAAAACGAGATATTCCGGAGACCGTAAAAGCAGCTCTCAATAAAACAAAAGCTAAGGTAGAAAAAGCGATTGATAAAATTCGCGGTGTTGAGCAGGCGAAGGCATCGGAACCAAAATTCCCTTATCCAACTGGACCTCGACCTTATCAGCAACAAGCTTTTGAAAATTGGAAAACAAGTCAACAAGGGCTGTTTGCAATGGCCACTGGTACAGGAAAGACGTTGACATCATTAAATTGCTTACTTGAAATATATCAGCGCAAAGGATATTACAAAGCCCTTATATTAGTGCCTACTTTAACATTGGTTGATCAATGGGAGGAAGAATGTCAGAAATTCCATTTTGGTCATATTGTAAAGGTTTGTTCCAAGAATAAGGAGTGGAAATCCGAGCTTGATGCAATAAGACTGCAGGAAGATTTTAACTTTACCACCAAAGAGCCATCCTACATCATCATTGCCACTTATGCTTCTTTTGCGAGAGAAGGCGTATTCAAGGACCTGACCTCGATTAGCTCTAAAATAGGGAAGAAACTTTTACTCATTGCAGATGAGGCTCATAATATGGGCTCACCACGCATTCTCAATCGACTGGGTGGAGTAAAATACAAACGACGCATTGGGTTGTCTGCGACTCCTGAACGCCAATTTGACGATATGGGTAATCGGGAAATTAGAAAATTCTTCGGATGCGGAGATATGGACGGATATACCTATGAATTCACAATGCAGGAGGCAATAGACAAAGGATTCTTGTGCCGATATTTCTACTATCCTCATCTTGTACGACTTACTGAGGAGGAAATGTCGGAGTATATGAAGATTTCATTACAATTAGCGAAATTCTACAATTACGATAACGAATCATTCCCCGGATCCGACGATATTCTAATGCGCCTTTTGCTAAAGCGCAAAAGGATAGTTCACAAAGCGAAGAATAAGGAATTTATCTTCGATAGCATTTTGCGAGACTGGTATAAAGAGAAGGGGTCTCTAAAGTACACTTTAGTGTATGTTCCTGAAGGTAGCCGTCCAGACGATGAAACTGCTGATGTGTATGATGCCGGCGAGACACTGCCCGAGGATGACTACTCGGACTCATTGATTGATACATATACAAATCTTGTGCAAGCGGTTAGTCCGACAACTACAGTAAAGAAATTTACATCAGGAACTGGAGAACGCAAGCAGATACTTGAAAATTTCGCATCTGGAAAACTGGAGGTTCTGACGTCTATGAAATGTCTTGACGAAGGTGTGGATGTGCCTCGCAGTGAATTAGCGGTATTCTGCGCAAGCACTGGTAATCCACGTCAGTTTATTCAAAGACGAGGTCGTATCTTGCGCAATCACGCTGATAAGAAACGTGCAGTAATACACGATCTTGTGGTTGTTCCAGAAGTATCCTCTGTGAGTGATAATTTCAAAATGGAACGAAGTCTTCTGGCATCAGAACTAAAACGAGTACGAGATTTTGCTCTTATGTCTGAGAATGCTGATTTTGCATACGAAGAACTAAAGAGCGTATTGGATTATTATGATTTATCTCTTTTCTAAATATGGCATATATTTCAAATAATGACAAAATGCTTCAGGCGGTGCTCCTCAACGAACGTCTGATGAAAGTCGGCAATTATACACAAGCCGACATAGGCTCGCTATATGCGGCCCTCGACTCTGACAATTATATTATTAACGCAGTTGCTCAAATTATAAAGCGAGCCGGTGAGGGTGCATCCGAACGTGAGCTTTGGAAAGAGATCAACGATTATCTCAAACGCAACGTATGATAATAAAAGAAATACGAATCAAGAATTTCCGGAGCTATTACGGCGACAACAACCGTTTTGATTTTTCGGATGGTCTCACTATTATCATCGGTGATAATGGTGATGGCAAGACAACTTTCTTTGAGGCTATACAGTGGTTGCTCAATACGGTAATAGACAGTGGCAGTCTCGAACACATCTCTGAGATGAAAAAATCGAAGATGGAACCCGGTGAGACTGATGAAGTCTCGGTTTACATGGAGTTCGACCACAATGGTGAAAAGTCAGTCGAGAAATCCTTTACATTTGAGAAACTTGAGAATGGTGGTTTCCGGATTGGTAAGCTTAGTTACCGAGGCTACGAAAGCAACGGCATTGAACGAGAAGCTGTGAATGGCAAAGCTCTCATCGAGCGATGCTATGACGCATTCATTCAGCGTTTCAGTATGTTCAAGGGCGAGTCGGAGCTTAACGTGTTTGATAATGCTGCTGCTCTGAAGGATTTAGTCGATAAATTTTCTGACATCCGCAAGTTCGATGAACTGGTTGAAATTACTGAAAACTTCGAGAATAGGGCCAATTCTGCATATCTCAAAGAAATGCGTTCCGATAAAAAGGTTGCCGAACGAGCTCGAGTCCTTGAGTCAGCCATTACACGCCTAGCCGGAGAAATAGCCACAACGAAAAATGACATCCGAGACAAGCGAAATTCCATCGAAACCTTTGCGCAGCGTCTAACCGAATTAGAAGAGAATCAGGAAGCTTCCGAACGTTACAAAGACATAAAGGAGCGACTTAAAACTCAGGAAGATAAGCGTAATCGTTATATGGCGCAGATTAACTCTGTTAATTATAATCATGCGCTTCTCGACAAAATGTGGATTCTCGTGGCTTTTACCCCTATACTCAAAGCGTTCCAAGAGAAAATCTCTGCGATGAGCAAGACCAAGCGCAAGATGGATAAAGAGTTTGAACGCACAAAAGCAATTGAGATTGGTAAGCTTGAAGCCATTAAAGAGATGCAAGGAGCACTTATAAATGGTGCGACAGAACTACCTTGGTATTTACCCGACCAGCAAACTATGGAAGATATGATTAACGATCATATCTGCAAGGTTTGTGGGCGTGAAGCTCCGATTGGTTCGGAAGCATACGAGTTTATGGTTCACAAACTTGAAGAATATAAACGCCATGCAGAAGCCAAACTAAAGAATGAGGCTTCACAAAAAGAGATTGAGGAGCAAGCACTATTTCCCAATGGACATATTGAGACTTTGCATAACCTCAGCGTACAGCTGAGTGGCACTCGCGAAGCCGAGGTTGCTAATTACGCGCAGGATATAGCAGACCGTCAGGGACTTGTTGCCAAACTTCAAGAGGAACTAAAAAAGACAAATTCCAAGATTCAAGACATTATTGACGAAAAGACTCGCTTGCTGATTCAGGTTGGAAATATATCAGAGGCAGCTCTGGAGAAAGAATTTAGTGATATTCGCGGTCTTTACAATCAGCGTGAGAGTGCTACCACTCGATTGGCTGAACTTGAAACCCAGTTAAAGTTTCAAGAATCAAAGATGGCTGACCTTAAAAAGGAACTAGATGCACTCGATCCGGAAAGCTCACAGGTGAAGGTAATGCGCGATGTGCATATAGCTCTTGAAGAAATAGCTAAAGCATTCGCTCAAGCTAAAAAAGAGAATTTAACTCGTTTCCTTTCGGAAATGGAAGAGAAGGCCAATGATTATTTGGTAAAGCTTAGTGCAGCAGATTTTCATGGTGAAATACGCTTGATACAGACAGCCGACGAATCCACAGAGATACGTCTGTTTAGTTCCAATGGAACCGAGATCAAACGACCTTCTGGTTCACAGAAGACAGTGATGTATATCTCTGTGCTTTTTGCCATTTCTGACTTTACACAGGAAAAGCGTGATGAGGACTACCCGCTTATCTTCGATGCCGCCACATCCTCTTTCGGCGATTCTAAAGAGGAAGACTTCTACAATGTCATTGACAAGATACAGAAACAATGCATCATTGTGACAAAAGATTTCATTGAAAAGGGCAAACTCAATGAAACTGCTATTGACGGTCTTACTTGTAGTGTCTATCGCATCAAGAAAGCTCCCAATTTTGACCAGTCGAATATGGCAACAATCCGAACCATAATTGAAAAAATCCGATAAGACATGGAATCATTATACGAACTCTGGGGTAAACGTAATCCCCGCTGGGAAGAAAAATATCAGGACTCCGTAATCAATGTCTTTGCGGACTATGGTAAAGGTGTCAACAAGTACAACGAAGTAAAAGGCAAGACATTTGGTGCCGGCTACGAGGTTTTTATACTTGCTTTCTTCATAGGTCTATACCATGACCGAAAGAAACCGCTTGTGGAAGATACTTCCAAGGTGAAGCATTTTGGCTGGGCAATCTCCAACTGGGGTACGCAAGAAAGCCGTCTCGGCAGGACCCAATATCCTCGACTCCGCGAATATATGTTTGCCGCACTTATCGCCAAAACAGATATTGACCTAATTGCACTCGACAAAGGAGACGTCAAGCCCTCTAAAATTGTGGATCAGTTAATGGACACGATGGAGCAATACGCCAACTTCGGCTTCGACTTCATTAAGGAGAAACTCGAAGATGACCCAAACCATTTCTTCAAAGATACTGCTTTCCTCCGTGTCTTCCTCTCATTCCTCCCGGACAGCTCTCTGAATTCGTCAGATGAGGAAGATGATGGACTCGAAGAACTCTGATGAAAACGCCGCAGGTCAGCTCCAGCGGCGTTTTTGTTGTCAGATAATTTGGGGAATTTATAGGATGAATTTACACAATAAGCTAAACATTATAGTCTGTTAATGTGCCGGTAATGCCATCAATCATCTCAAATAATGGTACAAAATTCCTAAATATGTCTGGATTAAATTCATTACAAACTAATTCGGCGAATGCTGTTTTACGAGAATCAACAATCTCAAAAATACCATCGAATGGAGTATCGCGTAGCATATTATGCTTTTTTAGGAAATCATGTCCAAATAAATGCTCAATTTCAAAAATATTATAATCTTGCTTCTTTTGAAGGTAATTAGACATCTCTCCGGGAACAGGTAAGACGACAAGATAAATATTCCCTTTCTTATGCTTTTTAATGGAATCTTTCAAAGTCTCGATGTAATCCCTATCTAATCTACGATATTCTGAGAGCCCTGCCTTATCATGATCATATAAACCAATAATAGCGTCATAATCGGTTACAAACGAAAGAGAGCCTTCTATGGTTCTTGTTATAGCGTCGCTTGAGCCAGTCTCTCCATTTATAGTCGCCATACTTATATTCCAGTATGGTGATTTCCCATTTGTTAAAACCATAAAGGCATGTTCTAGAATCTGAGCATCAGTCTTGCCTTCAACAAAAATTTTAACTTTTCTATCTGGTTTTATAGAATCAATTAGAGAAAATCTTATTTTGGCGGTACTTGTATCAATCAACTTACTTCTTAATTCATTTAAGGAATAGAACTTGCGTTGCAATTCTTTCCTCATATCGGCATATGTTTTCTTACCTAATAAATCAAAAGAGAATGTTGCGATTGAATATAAGTTAGGATCCTTTAGCAAGGAATTATCATCTATGAGCTTTTCTAAAAATGTCGAATTGCCAATTCGCTTTGAATCTAGGGTAAATGCTAATTCCAACAACTTGAAACCAATAGCCTTCCCTTTGTCATAATTCCCTTTACCAATTGCTAAATTATATTCATTATATAATTGATTGAATGTTAATTCCAGTGATTTAGCCAATGTCACGGAATTAAACATTTCATAGAAATGTTTAAAGTTTATTAGCTGAATTATAGGAATTCTATAATTTTTGAAAAGCGAGCTATCATCAGACGAAAGTTTCTTAAGAACTTCATTTGATTCAAGCACTTTATCCAAGCAAGTTCCAACAATTTTCGCCTTAATTGTATTATCCATTTGATAGAGGGATTGTAAAAGGTACCCTCCGCCTTGAATAGAGGCGATGAATTCATGCATTCTTGATGCTAGCTGAATCTTATTGTTTACTTCCTCGGCAAAGTCAGGCATATCTTTAGTTATACCACCATAAAATACGGCAACATTTTGCCAATGTATATCAAAGAAATTTTCGACAATTTTCTTTTCCTTATTTCGTTCAAATTTGAAAATTTCTAATGCAGCATAATACTCCATGTATGAATCGTGTGAAAAACATACCCAATGTTTGTCATTAATATACAGAATGCCTGTTTGGTGAATCAAATAACTTAGAACATCTCTTAGTATAGACTCATCAATAGGCAATGTCTTTCCACGGAAATAAGCCTCGAAATTGTCATAAAACTCTTCCTAAGTTAGGGGTTGATGATTCGTGCTTTCAAGTAACATTAAGCCGTAGCGAGATAATACACGCTCTCTAAAAGATGCGTCAATAAAATCTATTTTACTTGAGACAATAGCTCTACCAATAATTAACGAGTTAAAGTTATTGTATATATCGGTGACTGTTGCCGGAATCTCAAAATCTGTTTCTTCAAAAAGAATTGTAATTAGAGAGAGTGTCAGTGGCGTTATTGGAAGTCTGTCCAATATTTTATTATTTCTGATCGCTTCCAAAAGGTCTGAGGTTTTCTTATCATCTGAGAGGAAGGCAGAAATAAACCGCTGCATTTGGGCAGTATTAAATCTAGAAATGTTATATCTTCGGATATTTATATCTTGTGCTGAATCTTGTAATGTATCACTGTCTCTAGTCCCTATTAAGTAACAAATGCCAAGTTTTTTGAAATTATCATTTAATTGATTGTGAATCTTTTTTATAATATCTTGTTCAAATTCGTCGATACTATCAATTAAGATTAAAATCCGATACTCCTTTGAGAGTTTTTTAATTTCTATTCCAGCAAAGTGGCGATCTAATTTAAGACGAATAATTTTATTAATATCTAAATCATTTTTTAGTATGTCCAATGAAGAAATAAAAATCGGAAGATTTTTGATTTTGCATTGTTGGTTTTCTTCAATTAGAGACAAACCAATATTTTTAAGCAATGTTGTTTTGCCAGATCCTGAAAGGCCACAAATATATGCCGGTTTATTCTCATTTATGATTCCCATTTTGTCTATACGATGACGCACAAGAGTGTGTGTCTGTGTGTCCTCGGATATATATGACAATGATGGTTCGATAAATATCGATAATAATTTTTGGCTATATTCTGAAGATAATTTTAACTTTTTTAGCTGATTATCCTCTTTGATAGTCGTTGCAAAATCATTCTCATAATGAATCAGATTCGAGTCATCGTGCTTCCAGAAATCAGGATAATGAGAATCTAATAATTGGATAAGATTATCGCGTCCGACATAGTTAACTTTAATATCGGCAATCATCCTGCTTAGTGTATCTTGGAAACCTTTGGATATATTTTTAGATGAAATTATTGTAATTGCATTTATGGACACGCTTGTTCTAACATTAGCTATGTCATCAGCAATCTTCTTAAAATCTATGTTTCCGCTAAGTAACTCGCAGAAAAGAAAGAAGAAATTAGTTGTTTCACCGAACCCATTATCAAGATGAGCTTCGATTACACCGTTTGAAGAGACAACAATCCCGTTGTACCCCATTTTTTCAGCTATTATTAGTATCGCATCACTGAGGTTTTCAATATTTAGATTGTCCAATTTTGCAATTTTATCTTTCATCTCGTTAGTTGGTGTTATATTATGTTGTATGCAAAATTACGATTATTATGGCATCTAAAAAAGACCTTATATCATATCTTTTGCACGTAATATGCACGTAAAAATTAAAATCAGCGGGCTATTGATTTGAGTTTCAAATCGTTAACTCGCTGATTTTGTGCCCAGAACAGGACTCGAACCTGCACGCCTCGCAGCACTCGCACCTGAAACGAGCGCGTCTACCATTCCGCCACCTGGGCTATTTAATCATGTTTTGTCGGGGTGAAAGGATTCGAACCTTCGACCCCCTGCTCCCAAAGCAGGTGCGCTAACCGGACTGCGCTACGCCCCGAAAATTTCTGCAAAGTTATACATAATTTTTTATATTGCAAATTTTATCGTCCATATTCATCCAAATTTTACCCAATTTAGCCAAATTCGTTTGCTCGTTTGAAAGTTTTAAGCTATTTTTGTCTGTTTAATATTCATAACCTATGTCTGATCTGAATTTCTTTGCTCCAGATTTTTATTATACCGTAGTGGGGACGATGCTGGTGCTGGCGGTGGTGGTTTTTGTCGCCTTACAACGGGTATCGGCGGGGTACGGGATGATGTACAGCAAGAAGTGGGGTCCGTCGGTGGGCAACCGTCTCGGATGGGTGCTGATGGAGTCGCCGGTATTTTTCGCCATGTTGCTGTTCTGGCTGCTGAGTCCGCGACGTTGGGAACCGGCGCCGATGGTGATGGCGATATTCTTCCTCTTCCATTATTTCCAAAGATCGTTCATTTTCCCTTTCAAAATCAAGGGGAAAAGCCGTATGCCGCTCGCCATCGTGGTAATGGGCATCATATTCAATCTTGTAAATTCCTATATGATTGGTGGCTGGCTCTTCTATGTGTCACCGCAGGATATGTATCCGGTGTCGTGGCTGTGGAGTCCGCTCTTCATTCTTGGCACTGTGATCTTCTTCGCGGGTATGGCTATCAACTGGCATTCCGACCATATCATCCGCAATCTCCGCAAACCGGGCGACACGCGCCATTATATACCTCGTGGGGGTTTTTATCGATATGTCACTTCCGCGAATTATTTCGGGGAGTTTGTGGAGTGGACAGGTTACGCGATACTCACCTGGAGCGTCGGTGGACTGGCTTTCGCTGTGTGGACATTCGCGAATCTCGCACCCCGTGCCCGCAAGCTTCATGCCCGATATGAGGAGGAATTTGGCGATGAGTACCGCCAGCTCAAAAGAAAATATATACTTCCATTTCTTTATTGATGTGGAAAGTTAAATATGTAATGTTTAATTGCAATGGATAAGAAACTGTTTACATCGGCGAAGATCGGTCCCGTAGAGCTGCGCAACCGCACTATCCGTTCGGCTGCTTTCGAAGGAATGGGGCGCGACAACGGTCCCACGGAGATGCTTCGCGATTATCATATATCTGTGGCTCGCGGAGGAGTGGGCATGACTACGCTTGCCTATGCGGGTATCAACCATTCGGCGCTCTCTTTCAAGACACAACTGTGGTTGCGTCCGGAGATTGTGGCTCCCCTTCGTGAGATCACCGACGGTATACATGCCGCCGGTGCCAAGGCTTCGATACAGATCGGTCACTGCGGCAATATGACCCACCGCTCTACGGCAGGTTGCACACCCGTTGGAGCATCCACCGGTTTCAATCTCTATTCTCCCACATTCTGTCGCGGTTTGCGGAAGGATGAGCTGAAACAGATGGCTCTCGATTTCGGCACTGCCGTTAAGACGGCACGCGATGCCGGTTTTGATTGCGTGGAGGTTCATGCCGGACATGGCTACCTTATCTCGCAGTTCCTGTCGCCATACACTAATCATCGCCGCGATGAATTCGGCGGAAGCCTTGACAACCGCATGACGTTCATGCGCATGTGCCTCGATGAGGTGATGAAAGCTGCCGGTTCGGATATGGGCGTATTGGTCAAGACCAATATGCGCGACGGTTTCAAGGGCGGTCTTGAGATTGACGACTGCCTTACGGTTGCCCGCGAGATAGAGCGTTGCGGTGTGCACGGTATCGTGCTGTCGGGCGGTTTCGTTAGTAAAGCTCCTATGTACGTGATGCGCGGTCAGATGCCGATTTATTCCATGACGCATTATATGAAACAGTTATGGTTGAAATATGGCGTGCGTATGGTGGGCAAATACATGATACCCAAGGTGCCGTTCAAAGAGTTGTATTTCCTTGAGGATGCCCGTCGTTTCCGCGAGGCGCTTAGTCTGCCATTAGTTTATGTCGGAGGTGTCGTAAGTCGCGAAGGTGCCGACAAGGTGCTTGACGAAGAGGGTTTCGACTTCATACAGATGGGTAGGGCGTTGCTCAACGAGCCGGACTTCGTGAACCGTATGCGCGAAGAGGAGATCCATCGTTGCGGATGCGATCATGTTAACTACTGCATTGCCCGCATGTATTCCCGCGAGATGGCTTGTCATAAGCATTGCCGGGATCTCACACCTGCAATCTGCAAAGAGATAGATAAGGTTAAGAGGCAGAACAAGAAGGACGAAGGGGTTAATAATTAATGGTTAATAGTTAACGATGGGAAAAGATAAGGATATACGAGGGAAGCTGGCGGTCGTTACCGGGGCGAGCAGCGGAATCGGTTTGTGCTTCTGTCGCGAGCTGGCGAAGCGAGGTTGCAAGCTGCTGATGGTTAGTAATCAGGAGAAAGAACTTGCAGAGTGTGCATCGGAGATTGCAGTGGAGTATGGAGTGCATGCATATCCGCTGTATGTCGATCTAACTTCGCCTTCCGCCCCTGAAGAGATTTTAGGATATCTTGACAGCTATGCCCTCAAGGCTGATTACCTTATCAACAATGCCGGAATATTCTCGTTCCGTCCCGTCATTGACACCGATCCCCGCAAACTCGACTGCTTCATTCGTCTGCACGTGGATGCCGTCACAAATCTCAGTCGCGCGTTCGCATTGCGGTTTAAAGAGGCAAGCAAGGGGAGAATCCTCAACATGTCGTCGATGTCATGCTGGATGCCGATGCCCGGAATTGCCATGTATTCGGCAACGAAAGCCTATATACGCGTGTTCAGCCGTGCATTGCATTATGAAATGCGAGATTACGGTGTGACAGTCACTGTGGCGTGCCCCGGAGGTATAGCCACTGACCTTTTCGGACTCTCCGAACCGTTGAAGAAGTTTGCCATTGCTATCCGTGTGCTTGACACGCCGGAAAGTTTCGCGCGGAAGGCTGTCAATAAGATGCTGAAAGGGAAAAAACAATATATCAACGGACTGTTGAACCGCATCTCAATAGTGTTTGTGGCATCTCTTCCTACGCCGGTAAGGATGCTTGTGAAGAGGAAGATGCTGGATAAAGGAATCACACGTTGAAATAAAGGGAAAAGGTTATAGGTAAAAGGGAAGAGGGAAGAAGTGAGAAATTAAAAGTAAAAAGGGAGAAGTAAGAAGTAAGAAGTAAGAAGTAAGGGCTAATCTATGAAGAAACGGGATAATAAAGATTTGTCGATATCGAATATACCGGCGGGGATGCCGGTGCTGGTTACAGGTGCGAGCGGTAGCATCGGACGTGAGATCTGCCGTGCCTTGGGACGTCTCGGGGTGCCGATGATTATGGCTTGCCGTTCCGAATTGCGTTTTGCCGACACCCTCGGTGAGTTGCTGAAGGAGAATCCTTCGTTGCAGGCTACTTTCCTGCAGCTTGATCTCAACAGTTCGGTATCGGTGACAGAGGCGGTAAACAATCTCAAAGGTGTGACCCTTGCCGGCATTGTAAATAATGCGGGCACAATGGAGCGTCATTTCTCTCTGAGTCCTGACGGACCCGAAACCACAATGAATGTGAACTACCACAACACGCGACTGTTGAATCAGCTGCTGTTGCCGCAGGTGGCTTGCGGAGGGTCTGTTGTCTTCACTACATCCCTCACGCGACATCGCTGGGGCAAACGCCATCTTCCCTCTACGGTAAATGAACGCTCCTTCGGACAGCTTACCACTTACTCCCTCTCCAAAGCGTGGATCACGCGTTTCGCAGCCGAGTTTTGCGAAGAGGGTAAGAAATGCGGTGTAAGAGTCAACTGTGCCGATCCAGGGGTTGTGGATTCCTCGATGATACGGATGGACCGCTGGTTTGATCCTATTGCTGACGTAATCTTCCGACCGCTTATCCGCACTCCGCGCAACGGCGCGGTGCCCGCCATGCGGGCTCTTCTCAGCTCCGAATGTTCCCGCATCTTCACACTGCGGTCCTCCGTACCGCTTCAGATTTAGAATTTAGATGATTCAAGTTTTGCAAGTTTAACTTGCAAAACTTGAACTCCTATATTTATCGTATCTATGAGACGCATTAAAATATTCATAAGCAGTGTGCAGAGTGAGTTCGCGGAAGAGCGAGCCATGCTTTGTCATTATATCCGAACAGATGTGTTGTTGGGAAAATTCTTTGAACCTTTTATTTTCGAGGAGGTTCCAGCGAATGAATATCCGACAAGTCATGTATATTTGAATGAGGTGAAGCTGTGTGATATTTATTTGGGTTTATATGGTAATTTGTATGGATATGAAGATGCAGAGGGCGTTTCACCGACAGAGCGAGAATATGATTTAGCTGCGGAATTACATAAGAGCCGTTTGATCTATATCAAGAGCATTCATGAAGACGATAGGCACCCAAAAGAAACTGCTCTGATAAAGAAAGTGGAGCGAGATATTGTTCGCAAGACATTCGTGGATTTAGAAGGATTGCGTACATCGGTATATGCGTCATTGATTCGGTATCTTGAAGAAAAAGAATATATAAGATGGCGACCGTTCGATGCGTCATACGACAATGGGGCTTCACTTGATGATCTGGATGAAGATAAAATACGCAGCTTTCTTCAAGTTGCTCGTTTGAAACGAAATTTTCCACTTTCAGTAGATACACCAATAAAAGAATTACTTATTCATTTGGATTTGATTGATGAAAACGGTAGGATTGCTAATGCTGCAATTCTGCTTTTCGGTAAAAAGCCTCAGAAATATTTCATACCTTCGGAAGTTAAATGTGCTCAATTTTATGGTAATGAGGTGAGAAAGCCTATGCCCGCATATCAGATTTATCGTGGAGATGTATTTGAACTGGTGGATCAAGCAACGAGTTTTGTAATGAGTCGAGTGAATAATTGGGTTGGCACTCGAGATGAAGGAGAAACAGCATCTGTTCCAACTCACCCTGAATTGCCTATTGATGCCGTTAAAGAAGCTATTGTTAATGCCATTTGTCATAGAGATTATACGAGTAATGCAAGTGTTCAGGTGATGCTATTCCGGGATAGGCTTGAGATTTGGAATCCGGGTCAATTACCTTATGGACTCACTGTGCAGAAACTTCAAGGACCTCATAAGTCTCTTCCAAATAATCCACTGATAGCAGATCCGATGTATTGGAAGGGATATATAGAGAAGGTTGGCACAGGTACGGAAGATATTATTGAGAAATGTCGAGATTACGGGTTGAAGATACCGGAGTTTTATCAGGAGGAAGATTTCAGAGTAGTCATTTGGAGGGCGGAAGAGCAAAGCGATCCAAAGCGATCCAAAGATGATCCAAAGATGATCCAAAGCGATCCCAAAGAAGTCGAAGACCTTATTGAGCTGATAAAGAATAAGCCTTCTATATCAAGAGCAGAACTCTCAAGAAGACTCGATTTAAGTGAACGACAGGTTCGTAAGATAATGGAGCAATTACGAGCAGATGAAAGGCTAATTAGAAAGGGAGGGAAAATAGGAGAATGGATAATAATTGATAAAAAACATTCACAATTTGAATAGAATTTAAAATTCATTATTATGAAAACGACGATAATAGCTTTAGGATTGCTGGCGGGTGCGGGCGTTGCTCATGCCGTGCAGCCGATGTGGGTGAGGGATGCGCGAATCTCTCCCGATGGAACAAAGATTGCATTCTCCTATAAGGGAGATATCTACACCGTGCCTGCGGAGGGTGGGGATGCCGTGCGTCTCACTTCCGGCGAAGCTTACGAAAGCGCTCCGGTATGGAGTCCGGACGGCTGCTCAATAGCTTTCGCTTCCGACCGCAACGGTGGTAAGGATATTTTCCTGATTCCCGCGGTCGGTGGCGCACCGCGACAGCTGACGTTCCATTCCGCTGCCGAAACTCCCGAGGCATTCACTCCCGACGGTAAGTCGGTAGTGTTCTCCGCAACAATCCAGGATCCCGCCATCAGTAGCGCGGCTCCAATGCGTAGCCAGAGCGAGCTATACAGCGTGCCCGTGTCGGGTGGCAAGGTGACGCAGATATTGGCTGTGCCGGCGGTAAGCATTTCAATGTGCCCCGACGGATCCTTCCTTTATGAGGATGTGAAAGGCTCGGAAGATAAATGGCGTAAGCATCACACATCGTCCGTTACACGCGACATCTGGAAATACGATGCCAAAAGCGGCAAATACATCAATCTCACCGCTCGCGCCGGTGAAGACCGTAGTCCTGCCGTGGCGCAGAGTGGTGACGCTTACTATTTCCTCAGCGAGCGCAACGGCGATTCATTCAATGTCTATTCCGCATCGATGACTCCCGGTGCCTCACCCCGCAAACTTACTGATTTCAAAGATCATCCGGTGCGTTTTCTCAGTGCGGGAGCCGGCGATAAGTTGGCGTTTGTATATAACGGCGAACTTTTCACGATGAAACCCGGTTCGGCACCAAAGAAACTTGCCATAAATCTTGTGGATGACGACATAAATGATATCAAGAACATTCCTTTCAGCCGTGTGCAGGGTGCTGTCGTTTCCCCCGACGGCAAGCAGATGGCATTCACCGTTCGTGGAGAGGTATTCGTTTCTTCTACAGAATATCCTTCCATAAAGCAGATCACTCACACTCCTGCAATCGAATCCGTGCTTTCGTGGGGCGCTGACGGCAGATCGCTCTATTACGGCTCTTTGCGCTCTGGTCGCAGCAATATCTATAAAGCCACCATCAAACGTAAGGAGGATCCCAATTTCTCGAACGCCACACTGATCGAAGAGAAACTGATGTTTCCCGAAGATGGTGTGGAGCGCGGATATCCTTCAATTTCACCCGACGGGAAGAAGATGGCGTATGTGGAAGGCCGTCGTATACTGAAAGTGATGGATCTTGCATCAGGAGCTATAAAGACTTATGACGACAAGATAACCAACTATCGCACCGGTGGATTTGGCGTGGCGTGGAGTCCCGACAGCAAATGGCTCACCACCGAGATAATGAATCCGATGCATGACCCCTATGGCGACATCGCGATAATAAACGTTGACAACGGTGAGTTCATATCTTTGACAAATACCGGATATTTCGATCAACAGCCGGTATTCTCAGCCGACGGCAACGCCGTTATCTTCGCTTCCGAACGTTACGGTATGCGCAACCATGCCTCATGGGGTTCCGAATATGATGTTATGGCGGTATTCCTTAACCGCGAGGCATACGATAAATTCCGCCTTTCGGAAGAAGACTATGCCCTGCTGAAGGAAGTTGAGGATCAGCAGAAGAAAGCTGCTGCCAAGAAAGCGGATTCAAAAGATGGCAAGAAGGGGAAGAAGGACGATAAGAAAAAGGATGCAGCCAAGGATGGCGAGAAATCTTCAAACGATATCAAGGTAGATCGTGAAGGAATCATGGAGCGCATTGTGCGTCTAACCCCAAATTCCTCTGATCTCAGCGATTTCTTTGTGACAAAAGACGGTTCTACGCTCTATTACCTTTCCGCTTTCGAAAGCGGTTACGATCTTTGGAAACGCGATCTGCGCAAGGGGGATGTCTCACTTGTCAAGAAACTTGACACCGGCAACGGTGGCTTCCAGGCGGATAAAGACGGCAATCTTTACATCGTAGGTTCAACTGTAAGAAAATTCAATCCAAAGAGCAAAGAGATAAAGAGTATTCCTGTGTCAGGCAAGGTGAAGATAGATCCGGCAAAAGAGCGTGAGGTCATGCTCGATTACGTTGCCAATGAGGCTCGCGAGAGATTCTATCTCCCCGAGATGCCTGTTGACTGGGATATGTATGTTGCGAACTATCGTCGCTTCCTCCCACACATCAACAATGGCTATGATTTTGCCGACATGCTCAGCGAACTCTTAGGTGAGCTCAACGTGTCGCATTCCGGTGCACGTTATTACCCCGATGCAGCCAAAGACCAGACAGCGTCACTTGGTCTGCTTTTCGACATGTCGGGAAAAGAGGGGAATGCGGTCATTGATGAGATAGTGTCAGGTGGTCCATTCGATCGCGCCACAACAAAAGTTCGTCGCGGAGACGTGGTGGAAGCCATCAATGGCGAGAAGACTGCCGATGCCGGCGACTGGGAGACATTGCTTAATAATACAGCCAAGAAGAAAACCCTTGTTTCGCTTTATCGTCCATCATTGGGCGAACGCTGGGAGGAAGTTGTGCTTCCGATCACTACTTCCGCAATGAACGAGCTTCTATACCGCCGCTGGGTAAAGAATCGCGAGGCAGCGGTGGATTCACTTTCAGGTGGGCGTCTCGGTTACGTGCATCTCCGCTCGATGAACGATGGTAGCTTCCGCGAGATCTATTCCAAACTTCTCGGAAAATATTACAACAAAGAAGGAATCGTGATCGATACCCGCTGGAATGGCGGAGGTCGTCTGCATGAGGATATCGAGGTGCTTTTCAGCGGAGAGAAATATCTCACGCAGGAAGTTCACGGACGCCCCACAGGTGAGATGCCTTCACGTCGTTGGAATAAACCCTCTGTAATGATAATCGGTGAAGCCAACTACAGTAATGCCCATGGCACACCCTGGGTGTACAAGCATAAGAAACTCGGTAAACTTGTGGGAATGCCCGTGCCCGGCACCATGTCGAGTGTAAACTGGATTGACCTCCAGAATCCTGATATGCTCTTCGGCGTGCCTGTGGTAGCCTTCCGCACAGCTGATGGTTCCGTGCTTGAGAACAGTCAGCTCGAACCCGACATCAAGGTTGCCAACCTCCCCGCCGATGTGGTGAGAGGCATCGACGCGCAGCTCGAAGCCGCCGTGAAGTCCCTCCTCTCCGACATCGACAAAAAATAAACTTACCACTAACGAAATATCTCAAACAAAAACAGCCGCGCATCCTTCGATGTGCGGCTGTTTGCGTATTTATTACATAGAATGATTGGTAAATAGACCGGAATTGGATGTGCAAACGTGTGAATAGTTCAATGAGCTATTTGCCTATTGTTTTAGAATCATTTGGCTGTTACGATATAGTTGTAAGAATGATAATTTTGCGGCTGTATATTAAGTTTTCCGTAGGTAGGATATAGGTATAGGTAGGAAAAGATTGAATAAGTCTGACGGCATCTCGCTCCATTGTAATACACCATTGAAAAACTCATGGTTAAGGAAAGATGATGATAACTATATGGTAGGGGAAGAGCCGCAAGAGTATGGATGGAGACATGCATACTCTTTTTAAAGAAAAACTCAGTTAACCTCGTGTTCTGGAAAGAGAAAAACAAGTTAACCTCAGATAAATCAAAATAACTAACCTTAGTTTAAATGAAAAAATCAATTTTCTTTATCATTCTGCTTGTGGCGCAGGTTCTAACGCTTGGCGCCAACGCAGCGCCCGCGACCCGGACGGTGAAAGGTGTGGTCACGGATACGGACGGTGAGCCGCTTATCGGAGCCACCGTGCAGGTGGAGGGTACATCAACAGGTGTCAGCACAGATATCGATGGAAACTTCGAAATCCGTGTCGCCGACGGACAAACCCTTCTTGTTTCTTATGTGGGTTATTCACCTAAGAAAGTAAAAGTCACATCATCCACGACTGAACTCAAGATTGAGCTTAGTCTGAATGCCGAGATGCTTGAGGATGTGGTGGTAGTTGGTTACGGCACCATGAAGAAGAAAGACTTGACAGGTGCCATCACCCAGATCGATCCCAACAAGATGGCGGATGCAGCTCCTCAGAATGTACAGGATCTTTTGCGTGGCACTGCCGGTCTGCAAGTCGGATATGATCCCTCTGCGAAAGGCGGCGGTGATCTTGAACTTCGAGGAAAGAACTCGCTTGGAACAAATTCTTCTCCCCTTATCATTCTTGACGGAATGCAGTTCTATGGAGAGCTCTCCGAGATCAACCCCGCTGATATCAAGCAAATTGACGTGCTTAAAGACTCGTCATCTGCGGCTATCTATGGTGCTAAAGCTGCAAACGGCGTCATCATTGTAACCACAAAAAAAGGCAGCAACACCGGTCGCCCCAGCGTGACGTTGAGTGCTAACTGGGGTATCAACACCCGTAGTGCATATCGTAAATATTATGACGCAGAGGGCTATCTCAACTATCGTTCCGATTGGTATAAGAGAGACTCTTATGGCTTTGATGAGAATGGTAATTATACAGCATATCAGCAGGGGCAGAAGAATCCCGGATATTATGATTATCCATCGGAAGCTAACCTTGCAAAATATGGAATCACTCTCGATCAATGGATGGGATATACTTCCAATGGAGATGGTGAATCTCCGCGTAGCGTGTTCGGTCGTCGAATAGGTCTTGATGAGGAAAACCTTCTTTTCGATAACTTTGTCAACGGATACACTTACGACTGGTTTGATTCAGCATTCCGTACAGGTCTCAATCAGGATTATAATGTCAGCCTTTCCGGAGGTACGGAAAAGATGAACTATTATATGAGCGTCGGGTATATGAAGAACCAGGGCGTGGTCAAGGGAAACGATTACAATACCCTGCGTGCATCGATGCGCATGAGCGGAAAGGTGACCAACTGGCTTGAAGTGGGCGGCAACGTCAATTTCCAGCATCGCACCGATGGCGACAAAGCTCTTCATTATAAAGATGATCTGCAGAACCCGAATATCATGAAGTTCTCCCCCTATGCTCTTCCTTACGACAGAGAGACCGGCGAACTCCTTCAATTCCCGATGGGTGGCAAGAACCGTTTCCAGCCTTTCCAGAATGAACCTTTCTATCAGAATTACGAAAAACTTGAGAAAGGTTACATGGTCCTTAACTCCAAATTCTATGTAAATGTGAATCTTCCTTTCGGAATCACATATCAGTTCAATGTCTCCCCGCGTTATCAGTATTTCTATGATCGTTGGTTCACCAGTGCGGATCTTCCCAACTCCAACAAAAATGACAGAGGTGTAAACAGAGGCTGGGGCAAACGCTTCGACTGGTCGCTTAACAACACCATTAACTGGGATTACACCTTTAATGATGTGCACCATGTTATGGTAACACTCGCGCAAGAGGCTGAAGATCGTAAATACTGGAGCGATAAGATCGAGGCAAAGGGTTATGACCCGACTGATGCCCTCGGCTTCCATAACACACAGAATGCCAACAAAGAGTTGACAAAACTTACTACCGACGACCAGCATGAGAGTGCTGACGCTCTTCTGGCACGTGCATTCTATGCTTACGACAACCGCTATATGATCACTGCCTCAGTTCGCCGTGACGGATATTCCGCATTTGGTGCAAAATATCCACATGCCACTTTCCCGTCTGTCGCACTTGCATGGAATTTCGGGAATGAGAAGTTTATGGAATCCATCACCGATGTGTGGAGCACCGGTAAGTTGCGTCTGTCATGGGGTAAGAATGGTAACCGAGATCTTGGCAATCCCTATTTAGCTCTTGCTAACCTCGGATCCGGTCAGGGAGCAACAATGAACTATATAGATGGCAATGGTAAAATCGTGTCGGATAATAAATATCTCACGATGGACCGCATGGCTAATCCGGATCTTCGCTGGGAGAAAACAGAAGCTTTCAACATTGGTCTTGACCTTGGTTTCTTGAACAACAGAATCAATGCATCAATCGACTGGTATTACAAAAAGACCAATGACATGATCATGAAGATGGTTCTTCCGCAGATATCGGGCTTTACAGAAGTTGCAACCAACCTCGGACGCGTAGACAACACCGGTATAGAGCTGTCGTTGAATACACTCAATATTTCAAATCATATCCTTGAATGGACCACGAATCTTACATTCTCATATAACGATAATAAAATCAAGCATATCGATTATGAAATGGAGAATGTTCTCGATGCTGCCGGTAACGTGATTGGCCAGAAAGAGAAAGACAATTCATCCAAGGGTTGGTTTATCGGACAGCCGATTTATACCATATGGAATTATCGCGTTGATGGGATATGGCAGCCGGAAGAGGCTGACGAGGCAGCCAAGGTTGGTCAGAAACCGGGCGATTACAAAGTTGCCAACCTTTATACTGCAGATGATAAAGTTGATCCCGTTACCGGAGAGCGTACTCCCGTATATAACGATAAGGATAAAACATTCCTCGGTAGAAAAGTTGCACCCGTATATCTGAGCCTGCGCAATGACTTCACTCTTTGGAAAGACTTTACAATCAGCTTTACTCTCTATTCAAAACTTGGTCATAAATCGGAAAGCTGGGCTTATACCAATAATGACAATGCATCCGATATCATCGTTCATGGTCTCAACACTTATGAAAAGGAATACTGGACTCCGGAAAACCGCAGTGACTATTTTGCCAAGCTGAATGCACGTGGACCAAACGGCGCTACGAGCGTGCCTCGCGCAATCAATCGTAACTTCCTGCGTCTCAGTGACCTTACCTTCGGCTATACTCTTCCTAAGAAATGGACTGCAAAGGCATTTATGGAGCGTGTGCGCGTCACATTCGGTATTAAGAACCTATTTACAATCAATCCTCCGAAATGGAGCTACGGAGACCCTGAAGAGGAATTGGGTCTTGGAACGCGCGTGTTCAACTTCGGTATCAACGTAACTTTCTAAACACAACCAAATATCTAAAGAAATGAAAACAATATATAATAAATTTTTCAGATGGACCGCTCCGGTTATGATGGTTGCTGTGCTGTCCGGTTGTTCAGATGATTTTCTGAATCCGGATCCTATGTCGGAATTTGAACCGGGCACGACATTTACCACGAAATCGGGTATGGATGCCGCAATGGCAATGGCAGACCGCCATCTTGGCAGAATGTTTATTGACATGGGAAATACCAACACAATGGGTATGCTGACTGACCTTATGTTTTCAGAAACTACAGTCGGAGCCAAGACCGATATGGGTTCTGCCAATATCCGCGCAAACTTTGCCGACAATGTAACACCCTCTTCCTGGGTTCAGGAAGGTAACGACTCAGGTGGTGAGATCGGTTGGGTGTGGAAAGACATGTGGGATCACGTTAAGTATGCCAATACGGTTCTGGCATATATTGATGGGGTTGCAAATCTTACTGATACGGAGAAGAATGAATATAGAGGTCGTGCTTTGTTTCATCGCTCTTGGGCGTTCTATAACCTCACATTCTGGTTTGGCAATATCCCATTGGTTACAGCTCTCCCGGCAACTCCAAAACGCGATTATCTGTCTTGCCCTCAGTCGGAGGTTATTAAAAAGATTATTGAAGACTTGAAGTTGGCTATTGAATATGTGCCATCTCAGTCACAGATGTCGTATTACGGAACAATCAATAAAGAAGCATGCCGCCATCTTTATATTAAGGCTCTTCTTGCTGATGGTCAATATAAAGAGGCTGAAAAACAAGCAGACATACTTATTGATCAGAGCGGTTTGTCTCTTATGCGTCAGCCATTTGGTACTTTCAATCCCGGTGGAGAGGCAAAGACTCTCGCTGTGACTCGCAATGTGATCTGGGATCTTCATCGCCCCGAGAACAAGATTCTTGCAGCCAACCGTGAGTACATACTTGGTTTCGTCAATGTCTCGGCACAGGCATTTCAGAAGATGGTATGGTTCCGCACCTTGGGTCCCTTCTATGTAGGCAATATCACGTCACCCGACGGACTTTCAGGTCAGCCGATAGACCGCTATGCCCGCAATAACAAGAATTACGACGCAACTCTTGACTGGAATCGTGCTGTAGGGCGTGGAATCGGTGTTACCCGTCCGACTGACTGGGCGCAGCGCACACTTTGGGTATATCCGGGATTCGATGATAATAAGGAAGACCTGCAGGATCTCCGTCACAATCCGGAGGTAGGCAACTGGGTCAGAATGGAAGACATGAAGTATAATAATCCCGGTCTCATTGATGGGCAAAGAAGCAAGTATTATGGCAAGAACCTGATGCTGTATGCTCCTGAGGATGTTTATGACAAGGAGGGTAAGAAGATACGCACAAAAGGTCAGATCTTATGTTCCGATACCATCCGCAGCTGGTTCGACATACCATTGTATAAGATTTATATGCTTGATGGTAAGGCTGAGGAAAGTATGGGTTCAAATGACTTCCAGGGTGCCAGTCTGGGTGGCAACGGTAACTGCTATATCTTCCGTCTTGCAGAGACATATCTTCTCCGGGCTGAGGCAAAACTATATCAGGGCAATGCCGGAGGTGCGGCAAGTGATGTGAATGAAGTTCGTAAGCGTGCCAATGCCAAGTATATGTATTCAACCGTCAATATCGGAGACATCATGAATGAACGCGCCCGCGAGCTCTACATGGAGGAATTCCGTAAGGCTGAGCTGACCCGCGTGTCGATGATTCTTGCCAAAACCGGTATTCCTGATGAATGGGGCAATGTTTATGACATCAATACATGGGATAAACAGAATGGCACCGACCGCACGGGTGGCAGTTACTGGTATCAGCGTCTGATGCACTATTCATTCTATAATGATCCACGCATACCTTTCAAATCCGGAGGCAAGGAGATAACTTATAAGATGGATAAGCATAACCTGTATTGGCCTATCATACGCTCTGTAATTAATGCTAACAGTGGAGCGCAGCTCTGGCAAAACTATGGCTATGATGGTTATGATCCCAACTGCAAGATGTGGGCAACATGGCAGGAAGCCGATGCGAATGCAAGAAATTAAAAATAGATGATCTGTTAAATGCTTGAAACCGGGGCTCTTTAAGGTTCTTAAAGACCTTTGAGAGCCCCGGTTTATAATTATTTATCATACAGGTAAGAATGAAGAGGGTTGGAGGAGTTTTAGGTTTGATTGCGATAGCAATTGTGTTTTTGAGCGCGGCTTTTGATGCTGTGGCTGGAGGCAATAGTATTTTGCCCGGAGAGATTTGGAGGGATGTTAAGGGCGACACTATCAACGCACATGGAGGATGTGTGATTTTTGCGGATGGTAGATATTACTGGTATGGAGAGCATCGCTCTGCCGACCGCAAGTTGCCGCAGAAAGGAGTGACGGTGTATTCTTCACCGGATCTTACAACATGGAAATATGAGGGTCTGGCACTGGAAGCCGTAGCGGAGCCGGGTCATGATATAGAACTTGGATGCATTATCGAGCGTCCGAAAGTGATTTATAATGAAAAGAGCGGCAAATATGTAATGTGGTTTCATCTGGAGCTTAAAGGGAAAGGTTACGGACCGGCACGTTGTGCGGTGGCTGTAGCCGACACTCCCGCCGGACCATTCCGTTTCGTTAGATCGGGTCGCGTAAATCCCGGAGTTATGCCACTGAATCTGAAAGATGGTGAGGCCTCGCATCGTGCCGCAGAGAAGATGAAATGGTGGACACCAGAATGGCATGCGGAGATAGAAAGAGGCATGTTCGCGATGCGTGATCTCGAGGGAGGACAGATGAGCCGCGACATGACCTTGTTTGTAGATGATGACGGCAAGGCATATCATATATATTCTTCGGAAGACAACCTCACGCTTCATATTGCCGAACTTACGGATGATTATCTGGATCATACGGGAAAATACATACGTATATTCCCCGGTGGTCACAACGAGGCTCCCGCTGTGATGAAGCATGACGGCAAATACTGGATGATAACGTCGGGCTGCACCGGATGGGCACCCAACGAAGCCCGATTGATGACAGCCGACAGCATCATGGGAGATTGGCACCAGCTTCCCAATCCATGCAGGGGAGAGAACGCCGACAAGACTTTTCTTGGACAGAGCAATTATATAATGAAATTACCTGGCAGAGAAAATGGATACATAGCGATGTTCGACAAATGGAATCCGGAATGTCTGAAAGATTCACGTCACATATGGTTGCCAGTGAATTTTGAGACAGATGGCACTCCCTATGTTGACTGGGTTAAGGAGTGGAGTCTTGAAAATTGATTTTGAGACATAAAACTAATTCATTATCTTTGCCATAAATGCAGCACATCATGAAATGATGGAATATGAAATGATGAGCTAACGAGATAATAAGAAAGAACTGACCATGAGAATTCCAAAATACAACATCTCCTGTGCGAAAAGGGTGATGCAGTCCGTAGTCGGGGTGGCATTAAGCATCATTATGCTGATAAATGCTGTCCCGGCTCACGGACTGACTGTCTCCGCTCCTCAGCATTTAGGAATAGACAGAGGACTGTCAACAACTTATGTTACCGACATTGCGGAGGATAACAAGGGATTCGTATGGGTCGCTTCAGATAATGGTCTTTATCGGTTTGATGGATATTCATTCCGCTATTTTTCAGGATCGGATCTCGGACTGAGGGGGAATGCGTTTTCCACCCTTTATCATGATAAGGCTACTGACAAGCTTTGGGTAGGAGCCAAGAGTGGAATCTCCCGCATTGATTGCTCTACCGGTAAAATTGAGGATACGGGGCTTGGAGAGAAAGAGGGTATATTTAATGTCACGGATATAACAAAAGCTGCTGATGGCGGCATATGGATAGCCAATCATTATAAAACTCTTGTCCATATTTCTCCGGAAGGGGAGGAGACCTTTTATTCAAATAAAGATATAAACGGGATGCCGGAATCTTTCATATCGATAGCCGACGACGGACGTGGACATCTTGTGATTGCCCATAATAATGAGGGAATAACAATGATGGATATCGCGGCTAAGAAAACGAAGACCTACAGTCATGTCCCTGGTAAAAAGAATGGCATTCCTCTGGGTATTATCCATTCCGTAGTGGTGGATTCCCATAAAAATATCTGGCTGGCATCGAATCATGGGCTGTCTCTGTTCATCCCGGAGCGTGAGACTTTCCATACTTTCCTTCACGATCCTGCGAATCCGGTTTCGATTGCCGGCAACAGGGTCTTCAGTGTAAATGAGAATTCCGATGGTAAGGTATGGGTAGGTTGCGACATGGGACGTATAAGCATTTTTGATCCCACGGATCTGACAGCCGGCTCTCCCGAGAACCTTTCTTTTCATAATATCAATGTGAGTCCCGACAGCGGGAGGGGTATTTCCAATGGTAATGTGCGCGCCATACATGAGGATTCTTTCGGGAACACCTGGATATGCAATTACGGCACGGGACTGGCTTTTTTCAGTCATATGAATTCTCCATTCTCGATGCTTCCTTATTTCAGCACCGCGACAGAGGGTTTCGACAACCGTGTGATATGGTCGGCATTTACAGATACGGATGGGACAACATTGCTGGGAGGTACAAATTCTATTGCGCTTTGGCGCGACGGAAAAATAGAAGATGTGATAGGGTTTACCACCGATCTTTCGCACCCATACTCGCGTGTCACCACTCTGGGGCGCGGAGATGGTGATCTCCTCGTGGGTCTTTATGATGATGGTCTGCTTCGTCTTGACCGCTCATCCCGACGATTCGAGAGGGTGGATATCGGTCGTCCGGATATAGGAATAAATGCAATTTTCAATGACCCTGCGGGCGGAACGCTTATCGGTTGTTCGGAAGGAATATTGAGATATAAGGATGGAAAAGCGGAATTTCTGAAAGGACCGAGGAAGATACTTACGTCTCTTTCCGTAACAGGACTTCTTCGGGATTCAAAAAACAGGTTGTGGGTAAGTACCTTCGGAAATGGAGTCTTTATTTTTGACGGCACTTTCTCCAAGGCTGTGCATATTCATCCCAAGCAGCTTAAAAGCGGGGTTGTCAGAAGCATGTATATGGATTCCAAAGGTTGCATATGGGTGCTTACCAATGATTCGTTAAATCTTTTTGAAAATACGGAAACAGGATTGAGAACCATCCGGTTGAATCATCCGGATATGGGTATTGGTGGAAATATGCGTGCCATAAAGGAAGACAATAATGGCAACATGTGGTTTTCAACTGATACCGGCTTGCATGTATGGATTCGCAAAACCGGAGAATTCAAGGATTTCTCTTCAGATTCGGCTCTGCCTAATTTCAATGACCGGGCTGTGGCTGTCGATAACCGTGGAAACATGATTTTCGGAGGCGGGATGGGAGCTTGCATCTTTTCTCCTGAATTTATACACGCCAAGCGAAATGCAGGAGTGGTGAGGATAGTTGAGAGTGTCAACATGGATCATGCCGGCTCAAGTCTTGAAAACGATGGTGTTAAATTCCCTGATGGTGCATTGAAGATAAGGTATGACTCCTCTGTGAAAATTGTGTTTTCGGTGGCGGATTTTGCATTGTCTCCTCTTGTGGAATATGCAGTTATGCTTGATGGTATTGATTCTGATTGGAGCATGCCGATGCATGATAATTACGTGGTGTATCGCAACCTTCCCCCGGGTAAATATAATTTTAAGGTAAGGGCGCGCCTCCCTGATGAAGACTGGAACAACACTACGATGGCTTCCATGACACTAAATGTTACGCCTCCGTTATGGGGCACATGGTGGGCAAAGGTGTTGTATGTGGTGATTGTTATTGCCGGAGTGCTGTTGTGGGTGAAATATTACAAAAAACGGGTGAACAAGCGTTCGGAGATGGAAGTGGAGCGGAAGAAAGGTATAGACGAGGCGGAACTTAATGAGGAACGTCTGCGCTTCTACACAAACATAACCCATGAACTCAGAACGCCTCTAACCCTTATTTTAGGTCCTCTTGAGGATCTTGTGACGGATGAGGAAACCCCTCAGAAATTTAAAGAGAAAATAAGGATAATACATGGCAGCACGCTGCGTCTCCTGAACCTTATAAACCAGATTCTTGAATTTCGAAAGACGGAGACTCAAAACCGAAGGCTTTGTGTGTGCCGCCGCAATCTTGGGGAGCACATCACGGAAATAGGTCTGAGATACAAGGAGCTTAACCGCAACGGGAAAGTGAAATATGTGATAGACGTGGAGAAAGAGGGGAGTGAGATGTATTTCGATCCCGATGTTATTTCCACGATCATGAACAATCTCCTCAGCAATGCAGTGAAATATACTCCCGAGGGGACCGTGACAATCTCGCTTCGCCATGAAGTTGCGAATGGGAATAAATATGTCTGCATATCAGTTGCGGATACCGGTTACGGCATTGAACCTGACGCGCTGCCTCACATTTTTGATCGTTATTATCAGGCGAAAGGAAAGCATCAGGCTTCGGGAACAGGTATTGGTCTCGCTTTGGTGAAATCCCTTTCCGAACTTCATGGAGGGATTTTAGAGGTAGAGAGCACTCCCGGGAAAGGCACTGTGTTTACATTGAAACTAATCGAGGACAACACTTATCCGGATGCTTTGCACAGCGATTCCGAAACAGGACTTGTTGCTGCGCCCGAAGAGACGGATGATGTGCCGGAGGAGGATTACCGCCCTCTCGTTCTCGTGGTTGAGGATAATGCTGATATCCGGGAATATATTGCCGGAGCATTGGGGAAGACCTTCAGGATTGTAGAGGCGGAAAATGGGCAGGAAGGTCTTGATGCCGCTCTCAAAAATAATCCTGACATTGTGGTGACAGACTTGATGATGCCGGTGATGGATGGTCTGGAGTTGCTGTCTAAGCTGAAAGGAGACATCCGCACAAGTCATATTCCGGTCGTTCTTCTCACAGCCCGTGATTCTTTGCAGGATAAGGAACGGGGGTATGATTGCGGTGCTGACTCATACTTGACAAAACCATTCTCAGCCAAGCTTCTCAACAGTAGAATACATAATCTCCTTGCGATGCGGAGAAATTTGGCATCAAGGTTCACATCGCCAGCGGTGCCATTTGGTGCACCAAAGCTCAACGAAGTAACGCCTGTCGCAGCGGAGAGTGCCGGTCAGGAAATGAAGCTCAGTAAGTTTGACAAGGCATTCCTTGAGAAATTTACCACTCTGGTGATGGATAACCTTACCAATCCCGATCTTGATATGCCTTTCATGCAGGATAATCTCAATATGAGTCATTCCACGCTTTATCGTAAAGTGAAAGGCCTCACCGGAATGTCGGGTAAAGAGTTTATCCGTAAATTGCGGTTGCGCCATGTTGTGGAATTGCTCGCTGACGGATATTCCGTGTCGGAGGCTGCCTACGAGAGCGGTTTCAATGACATGGGTTATTTCCGAAGCTGTTTCAAGGAGGAATACGGCATGTCGCCATCTTCTTATGCGAAAAGTCTGCGCTCTACAGATGTAAATTCTGGAAATACCCCCCCCATTTGAGTTTATAATATTGATAATCAATAATATATATAAATTATTAAACTTTCGTAAGCTAAAAAACATATGAATCGAATTTGCAGATCTTTGATTATTACCGGAGTCTTGTCTATGATTCCTTCCGTGGGGTTCGCGAAGCCTGCCGATGAGGCGAAGGAGGTCAGGTCGATTATCGACAAGGTCAATAATCATTGGCAGAAGACTAACGAACCTCAGAAATGGTCGTTCTGGCATGTGGCTGCCTACCACACCGGCAACATGGAGGCTTATAAGCTCACGGGAAATCCCGAGTGGCTTGACTATTCCCTCGCTTGGGCGGATCATAACCAATGGAAGGGCGCCAAAAGTACGGATCGGAGTAAATGGAGGTATGATTACGGTGAGACAGATGATCATGTGCTCTTCGGCGACTGGCAGATATGTTTCCAGACTTATGCCGACCTTTATAACATCCTCCCCGATGACCGACGCATCAAACGTGCCAAGGAGGTGATGGAATACGAGATGTCAACGCCGGTGAAAGACTATTGGTGGTGGGCTGACGGGCTTTACATGGTGATGCCTGTGATGACGAAGATGTATAGAATCACCGGTAATGACAAGTATCTCGATAAATTGTATGAGTATGTCACTGTCAGCGACAGCATAATGCTTGACAATGAGACTGGCTTGTATTTTCGCGACGGTAAGTATGTTTATCCGAAACACAAAAGCGTGAACGGAAAGAAAGATTTCTGGGCGCGAGGTGACGGCTGGGTGCTTGCCGGGCTTGCCAAGGTGCTTGCAGACCTGCCTCCGGAGTATAAGCATCGCGGTTTCTTTGAGAACAAGTATAGAAAACTTGCTGATGCGGTTGTTGCCTGTCAGCAACCCGGTGGATATTGGACGCGCTCAATGCTTGATCCGGAACATGCTCCCGGACCGGAAACGAGTGGTACGGCTTTCTTTACCTATGGTTTACTGTGGGGAATAAACAATGGCTATCTTACCGACGGCAAATATCTTGATGCGGCTCTCAAAGGATGGAACTATCTTAAGACTACGGCTCTTCAGAAAGACGGCAGCATTGGTTATGTGCAGCCGATAGGGGAGAAGGCGATACCGGGGCAGGTGGTAGATAAGAAATCCACATCTGATTTCGGTGTAGGGGCTTTTCTCCTTGCCGCTTGCGAATATGTGCGCTATCTTGAGAAAGGAAAGAATACCGACCGAAAATATTGGACAGACTTGGCATATAAGATAGCATATCCCGTGCTCAGCAATATGTCGGAGGGAAATCTTCAGAAGAATATGCTTGTAGAGGTCAGCCCCAACTGGGATGGCAGAGACAAGAAGGTGACTTATATGGAGACGTTTGGACGACTGATGGCTGGTATCGCGCCTTGGCTTGCCCTCCCCGATGACGGCACGGAGGAAGGGCTGAAACGTAAGGAATTGCGTGAAATGGCGCTTAAGAGCTACGCTCACGCTGTTGATCCGCAGAGTCCGGATTATCTCGGATGGCGCGGGCATGGTCAGGCACTTGTTGACGCGGCATATGTGGCAGAAAGTTTCATCCGTGCCTATGACGCTCTGTGGACTCCACTCGATGACACTACAAAACAACGTTATATCACTGAATTTACCCAACTTCGCAACGTCGATCCTCCTTATACCAACTGGTTGCTTTTTTCATCCACAATCGAAAGTTTCCTCGCAAAGGTTGGCGCTCCCTATGATCAGTATCGTGTCAATTCCGCGATACGCAAGACCGAGGAATGGTACACCGGTGACGGCTGGTATGCCGACGGACCTGATTTCGCTTTCGATTATTATAGCAGTTATGTGTTCCATCCGATGTATCTGGAAACCCTTCAGAACATGAAGGATGCCGGAGCGTATACCCGTATCCACTATAAGAATTACTACAATCAGGCATTGCGTCGCGCTCAGAAATATGCCTTGGTGCTTGAACGACTGATTTCCCCGGAAGGCACGTTCCCCGTTTTCGGACGTTCCATCCCTTACCGCATGGCGACCATGCAGCCGCTTGCCCTGATGGCATGGTACGACAAACTGCCGTCAGGCGTGACACCCGGTCAGGTACGTGCCGCTTTGACAGCCGTGATGCACAACATGTTTGACGGTAAAGAGAACTTCAATGAGAAAGGATACTTGACTATCGGCTTTGCCGGTCGTCAGCCCAACATCGCCGACTGGTACACCAACAACGGCTCTCTTTACATGACAACGTTGGCGTTTATGCCTCTTGGCTTGCCCTCAACACATCCTTTCTGGAGCGATGCGCCGCAACCCTGGACGAGTCAGAAAGCCTGGAGCGGCAAGCCCTTCCCCAAAGACCACCACTGGGGCGGTGACAAACAACGCCTCCGCGACCTCTTCTGATTCCCTCCAAATAAGTGTAAAATAAGAAACGAAACGCTCAAAAATGAGCGTTTCGTTTCTTATTTTACACTTCTAATATATGAATAATCAGTAAATTACAAGCGTTTGTCGGATTAAGCTATTTTTTTGAGCTTAATCTGCAAGGGGTTATTTTGAAGCTGTGAGGGTGAAAGGGAGGGTGGCGCGGATGTCGCGGGAGGAGGAGCCGAAGAGGGCTTCGAAGGCACCGGGCTCAGCTACCCACGCATGTTTGGTGTCGTCAAAATAACTCAACTCATCTTTGCCGATAGTGAAGGTGACGCTCTTCTCTTCTCCGGGAGCAAGTTCGACCTTCCGGAAACCTTTCAGTTCTTTTACGGGACGCGGAAGAGTGGATTTTTTGTCGGAAATGTATAGCTGCACTGTCTCCTTCCCCGCAGTCTTACCGGTGTTCTTCACATTTATAGAGAATGTGATCGAACCGTCAGCATTCATCTGCTTTTTGTCTGCTACCGGTTTGCCATATTCAAAAGTGGTGTAGCTCAATCCATGTCCGAAGGGGAAGAGGGGAGTGGTTTTTGCTTTGTCAGCATGGCGATAACCCACGAATATGTCATCATGATAGTATTCAGGAATTGTGTCTCCCCATTCTTTACTGCTTTTCAACGCATCCGGATTTCCCGGATATTCGCCACGCGCATGTGCCCCGACATCTTCGAGACGTGCAGGGAAAGTGAAAGGGAGTTTGCCGGAAGGGTTCACATCACCCGAAAGCACATCGGCAATGGCATTGCCGGCTTCGGAACCGAAATACCATCCCTGCACGATTGCCGGAACTTCTTTAGCCCAAGGCATCGCCACAGCATTTCCCGAGATGTTGACAACGATAACATTCTTATTTACCTTGGCAAGTTCTTTGATCAGTTTGTCTTGTCCGTAAGGAAGTTCGAGACCTTTACGGTCGGAATCTTCGCAATCCTGGTGAGGATTTTTATTGAGACCTCCAAAGAATATCACGTAATCCGCATCTTTGGCAGCGTTTATAGCTTCGGCAGTCAGTTCTTCAGCGGAGCGGTTGTCGGAGATGTCGAGCAGACGCACGCCATCCTGATCCTTCTGTTGCTCACCAACATAGCCTCTGGCATATACAATCTCCGCATTTGCACCAAACCGGTTTCTCAATCCTTCAAGTGGAGATACTTCCTTCTTTACTTTCAGTGAAGAACTACCACCACCTACTGTCATCGGTTTGATTGCATTCTCACCAATCACGGCAATCTTTTTCTTATCTTTAAGGTTGAGCGGAAGAATACCGTTACTGTTTTTCAACAAAACCATTCCCTCCCCGGCAATGCGACGCGCTGCAGCGATATGTTCCGGAGAATTGAGTGCGCCAAAAGGCTTGTTCTGGTTCATGGCTGTGCGGAAAATCAGACGTAGCACGTTTGCCGCCTTCTTGTCGAGCTCTTTGGTATCTACTTTCCCCTCGCTGATGAGTTTAAGGTATGGGTCAGCAAGGAAATAATTGTCATAGGCGTTTTTCTTACCCTCTGAAAGACCATTGGTCCAGGAGCCGAATTCAAGGTCGAGACCACCGGTGATTGCCTGTTCGGTGTTGTGTACACCTCCCCAGTCAGAAATCACCGCCCCGTCAAATCCCCATTCATCGCGGAGGATATCTTTAAGCAGTCGGCTGTTCTGGCACACGTGTCTACCTTTGTAGAGGTTGTAAGAAGACATTATTGACCATGCTCCACCTTTCTGCACTGCGGCTTTGAATGCCGGGAGATAGATCTCGTAAAGAGCGCGGTCGCTGAGGTCAACATCCGTGGTGTGGCGGCGATATTCCTGATTATTGAGGGCATAATGTTTTACGCATGCTGCCACACCGTTCTTTTGAAGTTCCTGAACATAAGGCACAACCATCACGGATGCCAGGTAGGGATCCTCTCCCATATATTCGAAGTTTCTGCCATTGAGAGGAGTGCGGTAGATGTTTACGCCCGGACCAAGCAGAACGTCCTTCTCCCTGTATCTCGCCTCCTCGCCGATGGATTTGCCATATAGGGCAGCCATCTCAGGATTCCATGTTGCCGCAAGACAAGTAAGGGCAGGGAAAGCCGTGCATGAATCATTGGTCCATCCTGCCTGATTCCATTCATCCCACAGCACCTCCGGACGAATCCCGTGAGGACCGTCAGTGCACCATAGTTCCGGAATGCCGAGACGCGGCACACCTGCCGAACTGAATTTCGACTGTGCGTGGATTATCGCCACCTTCTCCGCGGTAGTCATACGCGACAGAGCGTCATTGACTCTCTCCTCAAGAGGAAGCGATGTATTTTGATAAGGTAATATGCCGGCTGCCGAGCATAATAAAGTTGCAGATGCGGCTATTGCCAGCAATAAAGATTTTTGTTTCATGGTGTGGAAGTATATAGCTGTGGAATTTCTTATGAAGCTGTTTGAATAACCCCTGTATTAAAAAGACATGTTTTTAGCTGAATCCCGCAGTCTGTTTAACAATCCATAACATATTTCGCGTCTTATAAACTATTTTTAACACAAACAGTTTCTTAAAAAAACAACTATCGTTTTATATGATGAATTTTATTGTGGTTGCACCGGACACGGCAATATATACTCCTGGCTGAAACTTACGAATGTTTCCTGTCGAGGATTTATTAATAAGTTTACCGTGGAGGTCGTAGAATTCTACATTGACAATGCTTTTCACTTCGTTGCCGTTAATCTCGATGATTGAGTCGGCACTATTCCCCGAAATCTCGCTCACAGTGGAAGATCCTTCTGAAATGCTGTGTGTGAAACTGCCTCGCATGGTTACAGTTGTATTAAGGGTTTTGCTGTCGTATTCCATCGGTACACGCCAAGTATTTGCCCATGTGCTGGCGGGGGTAACGCGTTTCATCAGGTAATAATCAGCTGAGCCATCGGGTTCCTGACCATCATATCTACCTTCTTTCGGTCCCCAGCGTTGCATGGTTTCACCCATTGCCATCACAATACGATATCTATTCTCTTTTCCCCACGGCATCGTAAGGTCGCACTTCCATGTGCCTGACCATGTACCCTCTCCTGCGTAAGTCAGGTCTGCCATGCTTTTGTTGTAAAAGCAATTCCATATACTCACTGATTTGACCTCATTGACTACCGCTTTCTTAGCAACAAAATCCAGCACTATGGAATAAACGGCATCCTTTTCTACCTTAGAACCACCTGCGCCTTTGTCAATGACATCACCCGTGATAACGTATTCCGTTCCTTTGTCGTCCTGTATCATGAATGTTTTGCCACCTTTCAGAGCTGCAAAGACCTCAAATGTTTTCACGGATGTTTTGGTAAATGCAATCGGTTCGTTATCGGTCAATGCTTCGCCTTGAATTGTAAGGGCGTCGGGCACAGAACTTTCAAATTTTACAAATTGACGCACCAGAGGCAACAATATGTCCTCCATTATTTCATAGCCGGCATCGTTGGGATGCACACCGTCAGTAGTGAGAGTACCGATCAACCCACGATCGGGAGTAACCATCTTCGAATAGTAGTCAACATAGAGCATGCCATGCGATTCAGCATATTCCTTTATGCGGGCATTCAATGATTCTATCTTATCCTTATGGTTTGTGATATTGGGATTCCATGCGAAACTTGTCACAGGTAACACAGACGCCAAAAGGACCTTCATGTTGTTTGCCTGGGCGATCTCTGCCATAGACACGATGTTGCCGAAAGTCCGGTCCTCGACATAAGTGATATCATTATTCTGTGCAACATCGTTGGTTCCTCCACCAATGACTACAGCAGCGGGTTTGAGGTTGACCACATCATCCCGGAAACGCAAGAGCATATCATATGTTGTCTGACCGCTGATGCCACGTCCTACAAAATCATTAAGTTCAAAGAATTCGGTCCTTCCGGTAGCCCAGTTGTCGGTGATTGAGTTTCCCATGAACACTACACGTGTCCCCGTATTGGGTTCCGCCATCAGACGCTTGTTATCGTTTTCATATCGCGAAAAATTTGCGATATCATTGGCTGCGCTTGCGCTTAATGCCCCTAAAAAACATAGAAAGACATTAAGAATGTATCTATAATTCTCCATGTTATCAGTTTTAAGTAAATTGGTTTAAAACAGCTTTCAAATATCTGTTGCGAAAGGTATTACGGGCAAGCCTGAGGTTTTTCCGGTTAGATTCCCACCGGGATAATCCGCCCAGTTATATCTGACGGCTACGGGGTTGTTTATCAACGGAGAAGATAATCTTATTGTCTTCTCGGATATAATCTGCGTATTGGCATATGCCCATTTCCCGTCTTTATCTTTTATAATAAAGCCCGTGGCAACTCCTCCTTCCGTCTTGATATCATTATCAAAGGTAAGGTCTATATATCCTTTGCCTATTTTAGCATCGATGCAGCGGGGAGCCTCACATGCCTGAGTTTGACCGTATGTTTTGTCAAGGGCGAGTAATGACAGTCGACGCGCCACCTCTTGTTTATTTGTAGGATGAATATCCACCGGATTCCCAAGGTCTATGGCTGTTGCCATTCCCGTATTCGGTAGCTGAAGAGCCCTTGACTGAGCATGGCGCAACAAAGCCCATTCCGAATCGGGCTGCACTGTTACAGGATTCTGGAATCCCGCCAACTGCACGAAATAGAAGGGGAGGGAAGGATTGTCAAAAGATTTTCTCCAACCCTCTATCATATTCTTGAAACATACCTCATATTGCGCGGCGTTACCTACGTTGGCACACCCTTGATACCAGAATACTCCTGCCAATGGCATCCCTGTCAATGGCGCGACCATGGCATTGTATAGCACCGATGGGTAATACGGACTATCCGGCAATTGATAAGTCATATTTGTTTGGGAGAAATCGGAAAGCACTGCATAGTTCCATTCTCCGTTAAGACTATACTTGGTTCCGTCAACAACGGCATAAGAAGATTTCCAGATTCCTCCTCCTCCTGCATTGTCGATCACTTCAACTGTAATGACATTTTTACCGCTCTTTACAAGATTTCCATCAACGTGGTAGTCCCGTTGTCGGTCGAAAATCCGTCCGCTGCCTATAAATTTGCCGTTGAAATAAGTCAGATCCCAATCATCAACGGCTCCAAGGCATAGCTGCAACGGCTTGCCGGCAGCTGCCTCCGGCAGGTCAAGCTCAAACTGCATGACAACAATCCCGTCAAATCCCGGCATTACATTGTTTTCCCACAAGGAAGGCACCGGCATTTTTTTCCATGCTTTCCCTTTTTGCATAGTAGCCCTGTCGTAGGGATAAGACATTTTTTCGGCAGCGCGGTAGTCTTCATATACCTTCTCCATGGCGGCATCTATTAACGCTTGCTCATCCTTTCCTGCCGCCAACTGTTCATGATAAAATTCAAGTCCCGGAACACCCTTTAGATATTCATGCGGTGTCCATGCCTCTACGGGAGTTCCTCCCCATGTGGCATCGATTATGCCAACCGGAACATTCAATGAATCCTGAAGCATTTTGCCGCACAGATACCCGATAGCCGAGAATGAGGCTGCAGCGGGTGACGACTCCACCCATCCGTACTCCAACGACGCATCGTCAAGCGGAGTAACGGAGGTGGTATTCCTTATCTGCAACAGACGCAGTGCAGGACGCTGCATTGTAGCTACTACTTCATCTGCATCCATAAGTTGTGCCCAGTCCCCTTTTATCGGAAATTCCATATTAGACTGTCCGGAGCATAGCCATACCTCGCCTACAAGCACATTTTGCAGTATTTTCTTCTCTCCGGTGCCATCATCAATGATGATGGTATAGGGACCTCCCGCAGGAGGGGTAGGAACTTTCATAACAAAACGTCCCTCCTTGTTTGCTTTGACTTTGCATTCGCCGCCCTCCCAATCGGAACGGAATGTTACCGTCGACAAAGGCTTTGCCTTTCCTGCCACTGTCAACTCGGCATTCTGCTGAACCACCATATTGTCGGAAAATACAGATGGTAATTCTATTTTCGCATGCATCGTCAACGATGATATTGCTATCACCGTTGACGATACAATTATTGACAAAACTTTCATTTGCTATGATTCTTTATTATCCGTTTGTTTATCTCGCGGATCCTGTCTTCATCGATCTTTATGACCTTGCGGTCGTAGGTCATAAGACCATTGACCTCAATTTCCACGTCGGTAGTCTGGGTATATACGGCACCCACGAACCATTCGTTGGCGAGCCGGTCAAGATAGTCCGCATAGCCGATATAGCGGTCGGTCAACTCCGCCGGGGTCTTGCAGTTGATATAGCTGAACTCCCGGTCGGGTGCCCAGATATGACCGTCGGCAACCATGCCTATGCCGCCGTATTCTCCGAGCACGTTGGCGCGCTTCGCGTCGTAGACATGGGTCACCGGAGGAGAGGGATAGCAGTGCACGTCCAGTATATCGCCGCAGGGATAGAAATTCCCTCCGCTTGCCGGGTTCACAAGACGCGACGGGTCATGATTCTTAGTCCAGTCTGCAATCTCCCTGGTCTTGAACTGTCCCCACGCCTCGTTGAACGGCACCCACATGGCGATGCAGGGATAGCTGTAGAGACAGTCCATGATCTCGCGCCATTCCTTGCGGTAGTTCGCCTCGCTCTCCGGGGTGCGCACGAGTTCCTCACCGTCGAAATAATTACGTCCCTGCCATTCCGGATCTTTGTCGCCGCTCGGCATGTCCTGCCATACAATGATGCCGTTGCGGTCGCAGTAGGTGTACCACAGAGCCGGCTCAACCTTTATATGCTTGCGGATCATGTTGTAGCCCCAGTCCTTTGTCTTGTCCACGTCAAAGACCATTGCCTCGTAAGATGGCGCGGTATAGAGCCCGTCGGGCCACCATCCCTGATCCAGGAGTCCGTAATGGAAAAGATCCTTGTTGTTAAGCTGAAGGCGCACCACCCCCTTATCGCCCATTTTCATTGAGAACTTCCGCATTGCCGCGTAGCTGTCGACCTTGTCAAGCGTCCTGCCGTCTGACATCAGCCTGACTTCAAGGTCATAGAGTTTCGGATTCTCCGGCGACCATAACTCTACATCAGCAGGCATGTCCACGATTACTGACTCTCCGGTCACGGCGCGTCCGGAGGCTATCTGCCTCCCGCTGTCCTTGACAACGACCTCAACCATGCCGTTGCTGATGTTTTCGGATGGAGTTACATCCACTTTGAGGGTATTCCTGTCAATGTC
>CABUVO010000031.1 GCA_902495075.1 uncultured Porphyromonadaceae bacterium | reverse complement strand
CCCTCTTGAAAGCTACCGGGAGTTGCTTCCCGATCGGTGGAACAAATCGCAGAAATAGCCGCCCATTATCTGGACGGCTATCTTTTTTACGACCTACCTGTCATCCCGGACGGTTGTACTTATGAAATAATGTTTAACCGGTGTGGGGTGACACAAATCGCGTCGCTGCGGCCTCGAAGAGGTCGATTAATAGATTTTGCTCGGATACTATTCGACATCTTCGATGCCGTTTGACGCTAATTGGTCTTACCCCACACCGACCGGTTCGTTTCCTACGGAACCTCCCGGTCGATGCCGGGTTATAATTATATGCCCTCTTCAAGGGCTGATGCGAATTTAAAGGAATCTTATATGATGGCTTAGAAGCTAAATAATCAAACTTTGCCCTTCTCTCCTTGGCGTCTAAATATAAGTTAATTCATGTTGTAGAGTCATGCCAATTTTTCACTTCTCACTTTTTACTTCTCACTTTTTACTTTTTACCTATGAGTTATATCTTCTCGATCATACAATTTGGCGCGGTATTTGTTAGTTATAAAGGGATATTAGTTTACAATGGAAGAGAAGAACATCATCATAAAGGGAGCAAGAGTTAATAATCTTAAAAATATAGATATTTCTTTGCCCCTCAATAAGTTTATTGTTGTTACCGGTGTCAGCGGAAGCGGTAAGTCTTCCCTGGCATTCGACACGTTATATGCGGAAGGTCAACGACGCTACGTCGAAAGTCTTTCAGCTTATGCCCGACAGTTTCTCGGTCGTATGGCAAAACCTGAATGCGATTACATCAAGGGGCTTCCCCCTGCAATAGCCATCGAGCAGAAGGTAAACACGCGTAACCCTCGAAGCACAGTCGGCACAGCTACTGAGATTTACGATTATCTTCGAATGCTATTCGCCCGCGTGGGACACACATATTCCCCTGTCAGCGGCCTTGAAGTTAAAAAACATGGTATTGAGGATATGGTCAAGACTGCCCTGTCGTATCCTCAAGGCACACGCATGGCTGTGCTTATAGATATCCGCGTGCCTGAAAGCAGAACCTTTGACCAGCAATTGGAAATATATCTGAAAGAAGGATACTCACGTCTTGAAAAGGATGGTGAGTTTATTGCCATAAGCGATCTGCGGGAGAAAGGGACACCCGACTCTTCACTCGGATACCGACTTCTTATCGACCGTCTTTCCGTTTCCGACGACAAGGATGAAATCTCACGTCTTACCGATTCTGTAGAAACCGCATATTATGAAGGACATGATGAATGCATCATAAAAATATGGGGCAAGGATGGCGCCCATGAACATCAGTTCTCAAAACGATTTGTTGCCGATGGCATCGAATTCCGTGAACCCAATGACCTGATGTTCAATTTTAATAATCCCTATGGTGCATGTCCCGTGTGCGAAGGATTCGGAAAAGTGCTCGGCATCAGCGAAGATTTGGTTGTCCCCAATAAAACATTGTCGATATATCAGAATGCAGTGAAATGCTGGAACGGCGACAAGATGAATGAATGGAAAAATCATCTCATTCATATCGCACCTCATTTCAACTTCCCTATCCACACACCCTACATGGATCTCACTGATGCTCAAAAAGATTTTCTTTGGCACGGCAACAGCCATTGGGAAGGCATCGACGGTTTCTTCAAATGGATAGACTCCCGACAGGATAAGATTCAGTATCGCGTGATGAAAGCTCGATATCGCGGCAAAAGCACATGTCCCGAATGTCACGGCTCTCGTCTGCGTAAAGATGTGGAATATGTAAAAGTTGCGGGGAAAACCATCACCGAATTAGTGAAGATGCCTGTTTCGGAAATAGCTGAATTTTTCAGAAATATCAAGCTCAATGATACCGATGAGAAGATTGCCGCGCGACTTCTGATGGAAATAAACCAACGGTTAGGATTCCTCAATGAGGTCGGACTTGGATACCTGACACTCGATCGTCTGTCATCCACCCTTTCCGGAGGTGAAAGCCAACGAATCAATCTCGCCACCTCTCTCGGCAGTTCATTGGTAGGATCGCTTTATATACTTGATGAACCAAGTATCGGGCTACATTCACGCGACACCGAGAAACTTATCCGCGTGCTTCGTAATCTTCAGAAGATTGGCAATACTGTCGTAGTTGTTGAACATGATGAAGACATCATGCTCGCCGCTGACGAGATTGTTGACATTGGTCCCGATGCAGGGCGTCTTGGTGGGGAAATTGTATTTAAAGGAAATTTAAAGGAAATCCTTAAGGGCGGGGATGCCAATGGCTCATACACCGTAGATTACCTGAGGGGAGAGAGAACTATTCCTGTTCCGAAACTGAGACGTCCGTGGAAACAATATGTGGAAGTTATAGGCGCGGCAGAAAACAACCTTAAGAATATTGATGTCAAGTTCCCTCTTGGTGTCATGACAGTTGTGTCGGGAGTGAGCGGCAGCGGAAAATCAACACTCGTAAGGGAAATACTTTATAAAGCTATTGTAAGGGCACTCGGTGAACCCGGAGAAATTCCCGGCACACATCGATCCTTGGGTGGCGACGTCAGCAGTATCAAAGCCATAGAGTTTGTTGATCAGAATCCGATCGGCACATCATCCCGGAGTAATCCGGCTACTTATCTCAAAGCTTATGATGAGATACGTAAACTCTTTTCCGATCAGCAGCTTTCAAAGCAGATGGGATTCACACCGGCATATTTCTCGTTCAATACAGAGGGGGGAAGATGCGAGGAATGCAAAGGTGAAGGCACAATAACCATCCCCATGCAGTTTATGGCTGATATCGAAGTTCCTTGCGATGTATGTCATGGAAAGCGGTTCAAACAGGAGGTTCTTGACGTTGAATATCGCGGAAAGAACATCTATGATTTTCTTGAAATGACCGTGAACCAGGCAATCGAGTTTTTATCAGAAACAAATGGTTCGCAAGAGAAAAAGATAATCAAGAAGTTGCAACCGTTGCAGGATGTAGGACTCGGATATATAAAACTTGGTCAATCCTCCTCTACACTTTCAGGCGGTGAAAACCAGCGTGTGAAACTTGCATATTACATATCTATGGATAAGCAGGAACACACGATGTTTATCTTCGATGAACCCACAACTGGTCTACACTTTCATGATATCTCCACACTCCTTAAATCCTTGAACAGACTTGTGGAAAAAGGAAATACTGTAATTATCATCGAGCACAACATGGACATGATAAAATCTGCGGACTGGCTCATTGATATTGGTCCCGAAGGAGGAGATGCGGGTGGCAGCGTTGTAGCGCAAGGCACTCCAGAACAGGTTGCAGAAATAAAGGAATCATACACGGGACAATTCCTAAAAGAGAAGCTTGGAAAATGAGAAGTTTGTTTTACGTTATAGTCTTTTGTTGTGTTTTGGCTGGCAGCTTTTCTTGCGCAAAGAAAAAAGAGAATATCTTACGCGGAGAGGCGCGAGAATTATATATTGAAAGCCAACGAATCACTAATCTCTACCTTGACAGTATGTCAAAGGCAAAAGACAGCACAACCCTCCTTGGTCTCTGTGAAAGATATGATGAAGCGATTACCCGTCTGAACTATGAGCACAAAGCCGGAGCTGATTATGAGATTTCAGAAGGAGAGAATGATACTCTTACAAATCTGAATGACAGGTTTGTTACCCTTCGTGACTCGCTATTATACAGTTATGCACACGATTCAATCAAACCTGATTCTCTTTCCGCAGATTCAATCGCTATTCCTTAATCACTTTCATCTCGCAGTTAGAGCAATCGAATGCTAATCTAAAGCGGTTTTTACCCGATTCTATATAAAACGGTTCGCGCGCCTTCGCCAAAGGAAGCGAGCCGTTCTTTTCTTTCTTGCATATTCCCAATTCCCTACGCAGACAATAACGCGTATTCATAACAACAAGGTCACTAACAGGATTCGGTGTAACTTCTATAGCTTTATCAATCACTTTGGCGTTGTGATCATTATAAAACTGCTCCGCCAATGTGTTGGCAACGTTTTCTTCTGCCGTAAGTTTATCACAAACATAAGGAACCGTTGTTTCTTCTGTTCTTCTATACGTATAGGGATATGTCGTTTTGGCTGCTAAATCAAGAGACTCCAACATCTCCCTTTTTAATGCCGTGAGTTGGGATGCAGGTATGAATGTCTCCGAATCAAGATTATTGGTAAAATTTCTTAATTTGTAGATGGTATTACCCAATTTGGAAAACACCTTCTCCGGCCCCATTCTTTTTTCTGCTTTGAATTTATCTACATTCAACCCAATGCGAACCTTCACTCCCCTTTCATCAGATGCGGATATTCCGGTCTCATCGATTTCAAGATCGAGATTGATAAATCTCCTGGCGGTTGCTCGTTCAAGGGTTGACTGCCATTCTCTATTGAAAGTACGCCTTATTTCGCATCCTTTAGGAAGATAGAATGGCTTAGCACCTATGATTCTTCCTTTTTCGATTTTATTAACCCTTACACCCTCATATTCCCCTCTATCGTTGATAAAGCTTATTCCATCTCCATTGTTTAGCTCGCTGATCGCATCTATCCTCTCACCCATCGATTTCGGAGTTTGCAATGAAGCCATCTGTTTTTGCCTGCGTCCTTCAAGGAAATAGCTCGTGAATCCTCTGTTGAAACTCTTTTCAGGGTCAGGAGAGAAAGAAATTTCACTTTCGCCATAGGATGAACGACAATACTTTTCAGGATTTGCAGATATTATGCCATCAATAAGACGTCGGTAATATGCAGTGATATTTTTTACGTAAGTCACATCCTTAAGCCTTCCCTCGATTTTGAATGACGAGACACCGGCATCAATCATTGCGGCAAGTTTGTCGGTGGCATTAAAATCTTTCAGCGACAAGAGGTATTTGTTTTTTAGCAATCTATTGCCGCCTGCATCTATAAGATCATAGGGCAGACGGCACATCTGTGAGCATTCCCCTCTGTTGGCACTTCTTCCCGTCTGCGCCTGACTTGCGCGACATCTGCCTGAATAACTCACGCATAACGCACCATGTATAAAACACTCTACAGGGACCGAAACACTGCTGCAAATATTCTTTATTTCACCAATCGAGAGCTCGCGTGCCAGAACTATCTGAGAAAAACCTGCCTTCTCAAGGAAACGGGCTTTCTCTACTGTGCGTGTGTCACACTGTGTGCTGGCATGAAGCTCAATGGGAGGTATGTTCATTCTCAGAATACCCATATCCTGCACAATGATAGCGTCAACTCCGACATTATAAAGAGCAGTGATAAGTTCCTCTACTTTGCTAATTTCCTTTTCATAAACGAGCGTATTGACAGTAACATACACTCTTGCCCTGAAACGATGTGCAAATTTCACAACCTCTGCAATGTCATCAACAGAATTTGCCGCGCTCTTGCGCGCACCATGACTTGAAGCACCCATATACACAGCATCTGCACCATGAAGAATAGCCTCCATGGCTATAGACTTATCAGCAGCCGGTGCCAACAACTCAAGCGACCTCATACCTCTCACCTATTACCTATTACCTATTACCTTTAACCTGTTACCTATAACCTACTTCTTAAACATCCTATCAATACTGCGTTTATCTTCACGCTCGCGGATAGATTGGCGTTTATCGTATTGCTTTTTACCACGTCCAATTCCAATCTGCATCTTTGCCAGACCTCTATCATTAATGAACACACGCATAGGCACAATCGTAAAACCTACGTCTTCCGCAGATTTTGCAATTTTTGCAATCTCTTTTCTGTTCAGAAGGAGTTTACGGTCTCTTCTTGCGACGTGATTATTATATGAACCATAGAAATATTCAGAGATATTCATCCCTTTCACCCATACCTCACCATTCTCCACAATGCAATAGGTATCCGTGAGGGATGCTTTGCCATCGCGAATCGACTTAATCTCAGTGCCGGTCAATACTATACCGGCAATATATGTATCCGAGATCTCATAATCAAATCTCGCGCGTTTATTCTTGATATTTACCTGATCTGCTTTCATTATATCATAATTTCATTAAAGAGCCAGTTCCAGAAGAGCGGACATCCGATTATCAGGAAAGACATCATGCCGCAAGTGCGAGTCTCCTTTTCAGCCGGAAGTCTAAATAGTTTAACGCCTTTACAGGCAATATATATTGTCCATAACGGCAAAAAAGCCACAATCGGGGCTGCCAATGGAAACAATCGATATATTATATAGAACAATGTAAGAGTCGATACATTCACCATCACATATTCTTTGCCAAAATATGTATGCATGGTCTTCCTTGCTTCTTTGGGCAACAGAAAATCCCCCAACAGCAACACCGAGAAATATCCGAAGAAAAAAGTGATGAAAGTTATTATTGCCGGAACAAGCAATGAAGTGATCGAGGCATCTGCATCATAAAAAAGTGCTGTGTATTCTGATACTGCAGCAACAGCCAATAAAGGATACAGGGTTGACGAGGCAACTGAATCCACAGAATACTTGCAACGTTTGAGCTTTTTCCATCCATGAACCGGATTGGCAAGAATCTTGAATATCAATCCGAATGGAGATGGTTTTGCTTCATTAGTCTTACCGCTCCACGCCTCTGCATCATTTTCCTCAATACTCTCTATTTCATCTTCAATTACATATTCACAGGATTCAGAATCATTATTTTCATCTTCAAGCACATATTCGTCAGTAGTGTCGGAGACATTCTTGTCTTCGATATCATATTCTGATCTATTATCTTCCTCTTCTATTGAATACAGATTATCGTTCATAGTATATTTTGAATAGAGGGAGCGGCGACCATGCGGCCGTCGCTCCCTTATATAGATAAGTTTATGACTTATTCGGCACGGTCTTCGTTGAGAAGACGGATCATTTCAATTGCGCTCTTCGGAATGCGGGTGCCGGGACCGAAGATGGCTGCAACACCGGCTTTGTAAAGGAAGTCATAGTCCTGCGCGGGGATTACACCACCGGCAGTTACCATGATATCCTCACGTCCGAGCTTCTTGAGTTCCTCGATCACCTGCGGAACCAATGTCTTGTGACCGGCTGCAAGTGAAGAAACACCGAGAATATGAACGTCGTTTTCAACAGCCTGACGGGCAGCCTCGGCAGGAGTCTGGAACAACGGTCCCATATCCACATCAAATCCGCAGTCTGCATAACCGGTTGCTACTACCTTAGCACCACGGTCGTGACCATCCTGACCCATCTTGGCAATCATGATACGCGGCTGGCGACCTTCGCGGGCAGCGAAATCGGCAACAGCCTTGCGAGCCTCCTCAAATTCGGGATCGCCCTTCTCTTCGTTTGAATACACGCCTGAAATAGTTTTGATTACTGCTTTGTAACGTCCAACAACTGCCTCGCATGCATCTGAAATCTCACCGAGTGATGCGCGAAGACCGGCTGCCTTGACAGCGAGATCAAGAAGGTTACCCTTCGAAGGATCCTTCACTGCCTCCGTGATCTTGGCGAGAGCCTCCTGAACGGCAGCCTCGTCACGATTCTTCTTCAGCTCCTCAAGACGTGCACACTGCTCTTTGCGAACCTCAGTGTTATCAACCTCAAGGATATCGATAGGATCCTCATGGTCGAGACGGTATTTGTTGATACCGACGATTGTCTGAGTTCCCTTGTCAATATGAGCCTGAGTGCGGGCTGCAGCTTCCTCGATCTTAAGTTTGGGAAGACCGGTTTCAATAGCCTTCGCCATACCACCGAGTTTCTCGATCTCCTGAATGTGCTCCCACGCACGGTGCGCGATCTCGTTGGTAAGAGACTCTACGTAGTAGCTACCGCCCCATGGGTCAACCTGCTTGGTGACATAAGTCTCATCCTGAATATAGATCTGAGTGTTACGTGCGATACGGGCAGAGAAGTCCGTCGGAAGTGCGATAGCCTCATCAAGAGCGTTGGTGTGGAGCGACTGAGTGTGACCGAGAACGGCACCCATAGCCTCAACACAAGTACGACCAACGTTGTTGAAAGGATCCTGCTCAGTGAGCGACCATCCTGAAGTCTGGCAGTGCGTGCGAAGAGCGAGAGATTTCGGGTTCTTCGGATTGAACTGCTTAACGATCTTTGCCCAAAGCATACGTGCTGCACGCATCTTGGCAATCTCCATGAAGTAATTCATTGAAATACCCCAGAAGAATGACAGACGGGGAGCGAAAGCATCGATATCCATACCTGCGTTTACACCGGCACGAAGATATTCAAGACCATCGGCGAGTGTGTATGCGAGCTCGATATCTGCTGTCGCACCAGCCTCCTGCATATGATAACCGGAGATAGAGATCGAGTTGAACTTAGGCATGTTCTTTGAAGTATACTCGAAGATATCAGCGATGATCTTCATTGAGAATGCCGGTGGGTAAATATAAGTGTTACGCACCATGAATTCCTTGAGGATATCGTTCTGGATTGTTCCAGCCATCTCTTCAAGTTTGGCACCCTGCTCAAGACCTGCGTTGATATAGAAAGCGAGAACCGGAAGAACGGCACCGTTCATTGTCATTGACACAGACATCTTGTTCAATGGAATACCATCGAAAAGAACTTTCATATCCTCGATAGAGCATATTGATACACCTGCCTTACCGACATCACCGACTACGCGCTCATGATCTGCATCGTAACCACGGTGTGTAGGAAGGTCGAATGCCACTGAAAGACCCTTCTGACCGGAAGCAAGGTTACGGCGATAGAATGCATTGGATTCAGCAGCGGTAGAGAATCCGGCATACTGACGGATTGTCCAGGGACGCAACGGATACATCGCGCTGTACGGACCACGCAGGAAAGGCGGAATACCCGATACGAAATCGAGATGCTCCATTCCCTCAAGATCCTCTTTTGTATACACGGGCTTCACAGGTATGAGCTCCGCTGTCATCCATTCTTCACCGGCAGCGGGTTTCTGACCTTTTCCGGCAAAGGTTTTTGTAATATCTATTTCTTTAAAATTCGGTCTCATGATCATTTGAGGAGTTTAGCGTTAAATCCGATAAGCGTGTCGAGCACATTTACTCTCACGTGGATGAAATTCTCGATACCCTGTGCCTTGAGGTCGTCCATGCAAGCGGGAGCACCAGCCACAACAAACATTGCTCTGCCGGCAAGCTCTTTAAATGCCTCGGGAGCGAACTCTGCGTATTCATCGTCGCTTGAACAAAGAACCACAATGTCAGCACCTTTCTCCATAGCGGCATCCACACCCTCTTTAACAGTGTTGAATCCGATATTGTCTATGATCTCATAACCTGCGCATCCGAAGAAGTTGGATGAGAACTGAGCGCGAGCAAGACGCATCGCAAGATTACCGATAGTGAGCATGAACACTTTCGGACGATGTGAAGCGCGCTCTGTGTCAAGACGAAGCTGCTCGAACTGGCTTGCAGCACGGTCGAAGTTGAGCCACTCAACGGCACCGTCCTGAGCCTCACCTGCATGGCAACCGCATTTGCAGCATCCACCTTCGCTGACCTTGTCAAGAGCTTTCTCTGTGAAGTTAGGATACTGGTTTGTGCCAAGTAGATTCTCTTTGCGACGTGCAACATCGAGATGACGCTTAACGCCTGACTCATTAACCTTTGCCTGAATCTCACCCTTTGCAAGCATTGCGGCAAAACCGCCATTGTCTTCAACCTCGTTGAAAACCTTCCATGCCTGCTCTGCGATCGAAGCCGTGAGGGTTTCGATATAATATGAACCGCCTGCGGGGTCAACTACCTTATTAAGATGAGACTCTTCACGAAGAAGAACCTGCTGGTTGCGGGCAATTCTCTCGCTGAACTCATCCGGAGTCTTGTAGCAAAGATCGAACGGAAGTGTTTCAAGAGAGTCTACGCCTGCAAGAGCTGCACTCATGGTCTCTGTCATCGAGCGGAGAAGATTCACGTGTGAATCATAGAGAGTCTGATTGAATTTGCTTGTCACGGCGTGAACAAACATCTTGCAATTTTCCTCAGCTGCATTATATGCTTTCACGATCTCAGCCCAGAGCATACGACCGGCGCGGAATTTTGCAAGCTCCATGAAATAGTTGGAGGAAATGCCCATGTTGAATTTGACACGATTTGCAATCTCATCAGCTGTGAGACCCTCTTCTGTCATCATGGAGAGCCATTCAGCACCCCATGCAAGAGCATAACCAAGTTCCTGCGTGATGAAAGCACCTGCGTTGTTGAACATAAAGCTGTCAACAGCGAAACAACGGAGACCTTTCACCTCTTTTACAGCCTCGTAGAGAGCTTTACCCTCTTTGGCGGCATCTTTCGGGAAAGGAAGTCCATGTTTGAGGAGACGACGGAACGGATTGTAATCGATTGATCCGCGGAATTCATTTTCTGCTCCGGCTGCCTTGATGATTTTGACAAGCTGCTCTGCCACAGACACAGCTTTGCCGGGACAACATGTAATGTTGATTTCTACCTTCTTAAGATCAATGTCTTTTAGAATCACATTAAGATCAGCATCACCTTTTCCGTGATGGAAAGTGAAGCCGAGAGACTCTGCACCTTTGTCAAGGATATGACGGGCATGCGCGTTGAGCTCCTCATCTGTAGCTCCCTGCACTTCCTGACGGATAAGCCAGTCATTGTTGTCGCGAGTACCTCTCACATAAGGGAATTCGCCCGGAAGCGAACCGATTGTGGGAAGTCCTTCAAGATCTTCCTTTCTGTAGAAAGGCTGAACATTGAAGCCTTCATTAGTGCGCCAGACAAGTTTCTTGTCGAAATCCGCACCCTTCAAGTCGGCGGTAATCTTAGCCTTCCACTCTTCAGTGGAGACGGGTGAGAACGCGTCGAAAAGAGTTTCTTTTTTTTCTGCCATTGTAAATAGCTTTTGTTTATGATATAGATTGGTTCAATATTAATAACCAGTGTTGTTCATGGTGTAGTAAAACATTGAGGGAATTTCCCTTTTATCTTACACATGCATCAGTATGCAAAGTTAAATAATATTTTCACTAATTTAAAACTTTATCCGATTTTTTTCTTCAAAAGTGATTTTTTACGTTGTGAAACCACCTTAACCTATCAATTCCTTATCGTTGCAACGCAACACTCGGGCGGGAAAATCCTCAACCATCTGCATATTGTGGGTTGCCATAAGGATTGTTCTCCCCTCATCAGCGAGTTTATGCAGAAGGCTTACAATCTGATAACCGGTCTGTGGGTCGAGATTACCTGTCGGCTCATCGGCGAGAATAAGTTTCGGCTTATTCAAGAGAGCCCTCGCAATAACGATACGCTGCTGCTCTCCTCCGCTGAGTTCATGAGGCATTTTGTAGCTTTTGTTTTCCATTCCTACCGCTTTCAACACCTCCTCTATCCGGTCTTCAATATCAGACTTCGATTTCCATCCGGTAGCCTCAAGCACAAATCTCAGATTTGCTTTTGCCGACCGATCCTGAAGCAGCTGGAAATCCTGAAACACAATGCCGACATGGCGACGCAGATATGGAATCTGTCTTCTTTTAAGATTAAGCAGATCGTATCCCAACACTTCTGCCTTCTTTCCGTGACTGATTTCAACATCGGCATACATTGTTTTGAGCAATGAGCTCTTGCCGCTTCCAACTCTTCCGACAAGATAACAGAACTCACCCTCTTCGACAGAGAATGTGACGTCTTTCATCACAAGACGATCCGCCCTCTCTATCTCAACTTTTTCATAGTCTATTATTATTCCCATTTTCAGCTGAATATGTTTTTAAATACCTCTTCCACCTTTCCCACTTCAATTATGTTTATATTGAATGTATCCTTGATTCCTTTTAGATTCCCTTTGGGAATTATGATTGTATCGAACCCCAATTTCTGAGCCTCCGACACTCGCTGTTCGATTCTCGTGACCGTGCGGATTTCCCCCGACAATCCGACCTCTCCGGCAAACGCGGTTTTGCGATCTATCGAGACATCGAAATTTGAACTCATGATCGCTGCCACCACAGCCATGTCAAGTGCAGGATCCGCCACCTTGAGTCCACCTGCTATGTTTAGAAAAACGTCTTTTTGCGACAATTTGAATTTTGCACGCTTTTCAAGAACTGCCAGCAACATATTCAGACGTCTCTGGTCAAATCCGGTCACAGACCTTTGCGGTGTGCCATAAGCAGCCGAAGACACCAGCGACTGCACTTCAACCATAAAAGGTCTTATTCCCTCCATCGTCACCCCGATGGCAATGCCGCTCATCTCTTCGTCGCGATTTTCCGACAACAACATTTCTGATGGATTCTTTACTTCCTTCAAACCCTTTTGCACCATTTCATAGATGCCGATCTCGTTTGTGGATCCGAATCTGTTTTTAATAGACCTCAAGATCCGGTAAAGATATTGTCTATCGCCTTCAAACTGAAGCACAGTGTCAACGATATGTTCCAAAACTTTCGGACCCGCTATCGCACCATCCTTATTTATATGACCTACCAGAATCACCGGCACACCCGATTCTTTGGCGTATCTCAACAGAGCTGCCGCGCATTCACGCACCTGCGAAACGCTTCCGGGTGCCGACTCTATATCATTGGAGCATATCGTCTGTATGGAATCAACAACTACGAGACCGGGATCCACATTCTCTATCTGTGTGAAAATGCTGTCAAGATTTGTCTCACAAAGAATAAATGTGTCATCCGAGACCTTTCCAAGACGATCTGCTCGCAGCTTCAGCTGCGATGCACTCTCCTCGCCTGAAATATACAGGATTCTGCGATTGCGGATCGATAGAATATTCTGCAGCAGTAAAGTGGATTTACCGATTCCAGGTTCTCCGCCAATCAAGGTAAGACTTCCAGCAACAAGACCTCCACCAAGAACACGATTAAGCTCCGACGAGGGCATTTTGATACGCATCTCTTCCTTGATTTCGATCTCGGAAAGTTTCAGAGGCTTGCTGCTTTTCACAAGTCCCTTACCGGCAGCACGCCCTTTTTTTGTGGAAACCTTTTCCTCTACAAAAGAATTCCATTCTCCGCAGCCCGGACATTTCCCAAGCCATTTGGGACTTTCATATCCACAGTTGCTGCAAAAATATATTGATTTTGTCTTTGTTGTTGCCATACTTTGAAGTTGTTTAAACAGCTTCATTGTTAATTAATGCAAAATTAATCAATTTTTCAAAACATTTTGCCTTCTTGTACATTATAATTATAATAACTTAACAAAGATTATTAATATGAAATTTCTGACTGATGAAAAACTGCTGATTGTCGGTGCAGCCGGCATGATCGGCTCCAACATGGCGCAAACCGCAATCATGATGCATCTTACTCCTAACATTTGTCTCTACGATCCCTACGCTAAGGGATTGGAAGGCGTGGCTGAAGAATTGCTGCAATGCGGATTCGAAGGATTAAACCTCACTTACACCGATGATATTGCCACGGCTTTCACCGGAGCTAAATATATCGTTTCATCCGGTGGCGCACCGCGTAAAGCAGGTATGACTCGCGAAGATCTGCTCAAGGGGAATGCCCAGATTGCAGAAGACTTCGGTAAGAATGTAAGGAAATATTGTCCGGATGTTAAACACATCGTCGTCATATTCAATCCTGCCGACATCACTGGTCTGATCACATTGCTTTATTCAGGTGTCAAACCGTCTTGCGTCACCACTCTTGCCGCACTCGACAGCACACGACTCCGCAACGAACTTGCTAAATACTTCAAGATCGCTCCAGACAAGATTACCAATGCACGCACCTATGGTGGTCACGGCGAACAGATGGCAGTGTTTGAATCAACTACTATCGTTGACGGAAAACCTCTGAAAGAACTTATCGAAACCGGAGTTATACCTGCCAAAGACTGGGAAGAAATGAAGGTAAGAGTTATTCAGGGCGGTAAGAATATTATCGACCTTCGTGGAAGATCTTCATTCCAGAGCCCGGCATACCTTTCAATAGAAATGATTGCCGCTGCAATGGGTGGTCCGGCATTCAAATGGCCCGCCGGCGTATATGTGAACGACAAGAAGTTCAGCCACATCATGATGGCTATGGAGACAACCATCAACAAGGATGGCGTTACCTTCAAGCCGGTTGTTGGCACACCTGAAGAGAATGCAGCTCTTGAGAAGAGCTATCAGCATCTTTGCGCGCTTCGCGACGAAGTTATATCTCTCGGTATAATGCCTCCTATTTCTGAATGGAGCAAGCTCAATCCGAGCCTCGACGAAGAAACAAAATAATTATAAACTGACAATTTGATAAAGAGGATAGATGTTTTCCAACATCTATCCTCTTTTTTATCGTCAAAAATTTTTGTCATTATAATTTTAACATTATATTTGCCACAAAAATAATTTTAACCATATTTTTGAAACAATCATGAAGAAACACAATTTTTATGCAGGACCCAGTATCCTCAGTCAGTACACGATTCAAAAAACCGCTGAGGCTATCCAGGATTTCTCCGACATGGGTCTTTCAATTCTTGAAATTTCACATCGCAGCAAACAATTCCAGGCTGTGATGGATGAGGCTGTGGCACTCACAAAAGAGCTTCTTCATCTTCCCGAGAATTATCATGTGCTCTTCCTCGGCGGCGGCGCAAGTATGCAGTTCTGCATGGTTCCTTTCAACCTTTTGAACAAGAAAGCTGCCTACATCAACACCGGAACATGGGCTTCCAATGCAATAAAGGAGGCTAAGATTTTCGGAGAAGTTGAGGTGCTCGCATCTTCTGAAGATACAAAATTCAACTATATTCCCAAAGATTTCACAATTCCGACAGATGTGGATTATTTCCACTTCACATCAAACAACACAATCTACGGAACAGAGATCCGTCATGATTTCGACACTCCCGTTCCCGTTGTATGCGACATGTCGTCAGATATCTTCTCACGTGAATTCGATCCCACAAAATACTCTCTCATCTATGCAGGCGCGCAAAAGAACCTCGCTCCTGCCGGCGTGACAATCGTCATTGTTAAAGAGGATATCCTCGGAAAAGTGCATCGTGAGATTCCTACAATGCTCGACTACAGAACCCACATCAAGAAAGGTTCTATGTTCAACACTCCTCCGGTGCTTCCAATCTACTCTGCCCTCATGACTCTCCGTCATTATAAGGAAATCGGCGGCGTTAAGGCTATGGAAAAACTTGACCTCGAAAAAGCTGCCATGCTTTACGAAGAGATCGACCGCAACAAACTCTTCGTCGGCACAGTTGCAGAAGAAGACCGCTCAATCATGAACGTATGCTTCGTAATGAAACCTGATTACGCAGAACTCGAGAAAGACTTCCTGGACTTCGCCACATCAAAAGGAATTGTAGGTATAAAAGGACACCGTTCAGTTGGTGGTTTCCGCGCATCCCTTTACAACGCACTCCCGCTTGAGAGCGTGAAAGTTCTTGTGGATGCCATGAAAGAATTCGAAGCTAAACATTAATCAATTTAATAGTATGAAAATATTGGTATTTACAGAGAAGCCTTTTGCTCCTGCAGCTGTAAAGGCTATTGCTGATACTGTTAACGCATCTGGGAATGAGCTCAAACTCGTAGAGGGAGGCACACGCGAAGATTTCGTAGCTGCTATCGACGACGTTGATGCTCTTATTGTAAGAAGCGACAAGGTTGACCGTGCTCTTCTCGACCATGCTAAAAACCTGAAGGTGATAGTGCGTGCCGGTGCCGGATACGACAACATCGACCTTGAAGCAGCCTCCGAGCGCAAAATCTGCGTGATGAACACTCCGGGACAGAATTCAAATGCCGTTGCCGAACTCGTATTCGGCATGATGGTCATGATGTGCCGTAACCAGTATAACGGCAAATCAGGCTCGGAACTCAAAGGGAAATCTCTGGGCATCTATGCTTACGGACAAGTTGGACGCAACGTTGCACGTATAGCCAAAGGTTTCGGCATGAAGATTGAGGCTCTCGACAAATTCGTTGACGATGCTGTTATGGAAGCAGACGGAATCAAACCGCTACACGACGTGAAAGAATTATTCTCAAATAATGATTTCGTTTCACTCCATATTCCAGCCACAGCTGAGACCCGCAACTCCATCGGTTATGATCTTGTAATGCTCATGCCCAAGAACGGAGTGCTTGTCAACACAGCCCGCAAAGAAGTAATCGACGAAGCCGGACTCATTAAAGCTCTTGAAGAGCGCCCAGACCTTCGTTATGTTTCCGACATCAAGCCGGATAATGCAGAAGAGTTTGAGCAGAAATTTGCAGCCCGCGTATTCTTCACCCCGAAGAAAATGGGTGCACAGACTGCCGAAGCTAACTTCAATGCAGGAGTTGCAGCTGCCGAGCAGGCAATAGCCTACCTCAAAGACGGATGGAACAAATACCAGGTAAACCGCTTCTAAATTTCATAACTCAATAACCTCTCCAAGAGGTGTCGGAAACCGTCCGACACCTCTTTTTTTCAACCTCCTTTAAGAAATTTCACTATCTTTGCAGTGTCAACCATAGCGGGGTCAACCATTTTTTTGCAGGATGAGATCTTAAATACATTTTTATGAACCCACATGTTACGATTAAAGACATAGCCAAAGCTTTGGATATATCGACATCCACAGTGTCGAGGGCCCTTTGCGATGCATGGGACGTAAAACGTGAAACTAAAGAGAAAGTGCTCGCCATGGCGAGACAATTGAACTATCGGCCGAACCTCAACGCAAAGAATCTACAGAATAAACGCAGCGGCACTATCGGCATAATAATTCCCGAATTTGTTGAAAGCTTTTTCCCAAACGTTCTGATGGGAATTCAGGAAGTATTGAATGAAAACAAATATCGTATGATCATTACCCAAAGCAATGAAAGCAGAAACCAGGAACTCGATAATCTACGGCTTCTTCAGGAACATATGGTTGACGGAATAATGATGTCGATAACTATCGAAGGGGGAAATGAAGCAGTTTACAATGAAGTTATTGCAGGAGGGATGCCTATGGTGTTTTTCAATAGATGTCCTAATAATGTAAATGCCTCAAAAGTCTTGATAAATGATTGTCACATTGCAGAGAAAGCAGTTGAACATCTTATCAATAGTGGCAGAAGAAACATATTTCACTTCAAAGGTCCTGAAAATCTGGACGTGACGCATAAAAGAGCACAGGGATTTTGTAACGTGCTCGAACGTTATCACATCAGTCCAGCAGGGCGAATCATACCGGCAGGGATATTTATTAAAGATGGAGAACAGGCAATGTCAAAAATACTTTCTGAAGGGAAAGTGATACCGGACGCGATATTTTGCTTCAATGATCCGGTAGCAATTGGAGTTATCAAGACCTTGAAAAAGAATAATATTAAGATCCCTGAAGATATTGCCATAGTCGGTTTTAGTGAAAGCCCTATGGCTACAGTCATTGATCCTCCTCTAACATCAATACTGCAACCAATGAAAGAGATGGGACGACAAGCAGCCCAATTGATGATCAATCAACTGAATTCCAACCACACACTTCCGCTCCAAACAATCTGCCTCGAAGCAAAACTCAACATCCGAGAATCATCATCACATAAAAATGGGATTCAATTAATGACCGAGTAGGCGGATGAATTCCTCGCGGAGTGAGGGATCGGTTTCGAAGAGTCCGGTGTAGTCGTAGGTAGTGGTGGCAGAATCCTGCTTCTCTACGCCACGCATCTTCATGCATAGATGCTCACCTGTGCAGCATACAATCACACCTTCGGTGGGCATCGCTTCTTCGAGAAGATGACAAATCTGCGATGTGAGTCGTTCCTGCACCTGAAGCCTACGCGCGAAATTATCTACTATGCGGGCAAGTTTTGACAACCCGATCATCTTTCCTTTCGGTATGTAACCAATGGAAACGCGCCCGAAGAATGGAAGAATATGATGTTCACACATGCTATAGAACTCAATATCCTTTACGATAACCATCCTTGAACCGGCATGTTCGAAGATTGCCTGCTGAGCAATTTTCAAAGGATCCGAACGATAACCTGATGTGATGTCGAGTATAGCTTTAGCTGCCCTTACGGGCGTTTTCTTAAGGCCTTCACGTTCCGGATCTTCCCCAACAAGTCTAAGGATTGCAGTATAGTGTTCTGCAATCTGTCTTACCTTTTCGTCATCATGATTTTCAATGCGTCCCATGTTTCTTAAATGATTACTTTATAATTACAATCGGACTTTTAACAACGCGCATCTCTGATGCAAATTGGGGAAATGCTCTTTTAAGTTCTGCAAGCGCTGAGGCTGCTTCATTGGAGTTTCTGAAGTTTCCAACGCGAGTGTACCAGTTGGGAGAACTTGAGAATGTATATATCTGTCCTCTGTATTTTGGGAATCGAGAGACAATTGCGCTTCCACGAGCTCTTGCCCGTGATTCAAGAGAATGCTGACTGCGCCCGTCACTAAAAACCTGAATGCGATAACCGGTCATTTTGTTTATGCCTGGTTTAATCACAGGTCCGTTTGATTTTTTCTGGGAATCACTGTCGGAGATGATCAATTCAAGAATATTCTCAGGAATCGAGATGGTGACATTACCATTCGATTCTCTCTGTATCATCTCTACCGGATTACTTTTTATTTCGACAGACTGCGTTTCAGATTGAGCCACAACCGGGAGAGTCATTCCCCCGGTTGCAGTCAATATCAGTAATGTCGCTATTATTTTATTTAGCGATATTTTCATAGTCAGCAATTACGGCTTAAGCCGTTTTAATTATACGAGATTTAGCAAGCCTCGATGATGCCGAGGAATGACTCAGCCTGAAGAGCTGCGCCACCGATAAGACCACCGTCAACATCAGGTTTTGCGAAAAGCTCTTTTGCATTAGTGGGTTTGCAGCTACCGCCATAGAGAATGGAAGTATCCTCTGCAACCTGTTTGCCATATTTATCCTCAACAACTTTGCGGATGTGAGCGTGCATATCCTGAGCCTGCTCTGCTGTAGCGGTTTTACCGGTACCGATAGCCCATACAGGTTCGTAAGCGATGATAATTTTACCAAAATCCTCTGCGCTGAGTTCGAAAAGAGCCTCAACCTGACCTTTAACTACCTCATTGTAGCTACCGTTCTCTCTCTCTTCAAGAACCTCACCTACACAGAAGATAGGAGTAAGACCATTTGCGAGAGCAAGTTTAGTTTTAGCGAGGAGCTGCTCGTTGTTTTCACCGAAATACTGACGACGCTCGCTGTGACCAAGGATCACGTGGGTTGCGCCTGTAGATTTAACCATAGCTGCGCTGACTTCGCCTGTGTAAGCGCCTTTCTCATGCTCAGAGCAGTTTTCAGCACCAAGTTTTACGAGTTCGGGCTCAAGAACTGCATTTACGCTTGTAAGATGAGTGAAAGGAACGCAAACTACTACATCACAATTCACTGTCTTTCCCTTAAGAAGGCTGTTGATCTGGTTTGCCAACTCTACTCCCTCTTCAAGAGTAGTGTTCATTTTCCAGTTGCCTGCTACAACATTTTTTCTCATTGTCTTTTATATTTAATACAATTGATATCGAATTTCAATCTGCAAAGTTAACCTATTTTATTCACCTTTCCAAATTTTAATAATTTAAGTTTCGCGACCTCCAACTTATGAGTAATCGAGATTACAACCTTCAGTTTTTCGTTTGTAAAAGTTGAATTTGTTTTGAGATATGATGCATAATTGTTATATTTGCAGATTATGGATTTCAAACTTACTTCCGAATATAAACCCACAGGCGATCAGCCGGAGGCTATTGCTGAACTCGTGGAAGGTGTGAACCAGGGAATGAGCCATCAGACTCTTCTCGGGGTGACAGGTAGTGGAAAAACCTTCACCATGGCGAATGTGATCCAGCAGGTGAAACGCCCAACACTGATTCTTTCTCACAACAAGACTCTTGCAGCCCAATTATACTCCGAGTTCAAGAATTTCTTTCCCGAAAACTCGGTGCAATATTTTGTAAGTTATTACGACTATTACCAGCCGGAGGCATACATACCATCTTCAGATAAATATATTGAGAAAGATCTGATGATCAATGACCAGATCGAAAAACTCAGGCTTTCAACAGTTGCCGCCCTTCTCTCGGGGAGACGGGACGTAGTAGTTGTGTCGAGTGTGAGCTGCATATACGGTATGGGAAATCCGCAGGATTTCGCACAGACGGTTGTAAACATCAAGAGAGGCGACAGGATTTCTCGTAATGCATTCCTCCGCAAACTGGTGGATTCTCTTTACTCCCGCACTGAAGTTGAATTAAGAAGCGGTCAGTTCCGGGTAAAGGGAGATACAGTGGACATTCTTCTATCGTTTGAAGACATACAGCTTCGCGTTGTATTCTGGGGCGATGAAATTGAAAGTATACAGACTGTGGATCCCGATTCAGGAGCGGTATTGACAGAGTTGGAGGGATTCAATATTTATCCCGCAAATATATTTGTGTCTTCCAAAGAGAATACCGCAAGAGCAATCGACCAGATTGCCGTGGATCTTGGCTCACAATGCGAATTTTTCAGGAATGAAGGTAAAATTCTCGAAGCCGAACGGCTAAGGGAGCGTGTGACGTATGATCTTGAGATGATCAAGGAGCTTGGACATTGCAGTGGAATCGAGAACTATTCAAGATATTTCGATGGCAGAGAACCGGGCATGCGTCCGTTCTGTCTGCTTGATTATTTCCCAAAAGATTACCTCACAATTATCGACGAGAGCCACGTCACGCTCCCTCAGATCCGAGGCATGAACGGTGGTGACCTTTCCCGCAAAATGAATCTCGTGGAATACGGCTTCCGATTGCCGGCGGCGATTGACAACCGACCTCTTAAATTTGACGAGTTCGAACGTCTTACAAATCAGGCAATCTACGTAAGCGCCACTCCCGGTGATTATGAGCTGCAGCAGACGGAGGGTATTTTTACCGAACAAGTTATTCGTCCAACCGGTCTTCTTGATCCGGAGATTGAGATACGTCCGACCATGAATCAGATAGATGATCTGATGGAACAGATACGTCTGAGGATTGAAGCCGGTGAGCGCACTTTGGTCACGACCCTTACAAAACGAATGGCTGAGGAACTTAACGACCATCTCATAAAATGGGGCGTGAGCAGCGCATATATCCACAGCGATGTAGACACACTTGAACGCATCCGTATTCTTGAAGATCTGCGACAAGGAGTTTATGATGTGCTTATCGGTGTCAACCTCCTCCGAGAAGGTCTTGACTTGCCTCAGGTTAGTCTTGTCGCCATACTTGATGCCGACAAAGAGGGTTTTCTGAGAAATCATCGATCGTTGACGCAGACTGCAGGTAGGGCAGCGCGAAATGTTCACGGTAAGGTAATAATGTATGCCGACAAAATAACCGACAGCATGCAGCGCACAATCGACGAGACCGATCGCCGCCGCAAAAAACAGATGCTTTACAATGAGGAACATGGAATCACTCCTACACCAATTGTAAAGAAATCTGGAAACGATCTTATCGAGATTTATGAATCTTCCGAAAAGAACACCGATACCAAACGGGGATCAGCTAAAACGGTGGCACGCAAAGATATCCGTAAAGATACCCGCAAACCATCCGCTCCGAAACCATATTATGAAGAAGAGCATAAAGTGGATGTTGCTGCGGATCCGGTTATCGGCTATATGGCTCCGGATGAGCTCAGCGCTCAGATAGAGAAACTGAACGCTCGCATGGTAGCGGCAGCCAAACGCACTGACTTCATCGAAGCTGCGCAGCTTCGCGACGAGATGTTAAAATTAAAAGACCGTCTTGAATCAATTAAAAAATAAAGATGGCTAAAGATACTAAAAATATAAAGCAACAAGGCGCTGAATACAACCTACCCCTTCCTCCTAAAAAATTATACCTTCCCACATCGCGCGACGAAATGGAAGATCTTGGATGGGAGCAAGCCGACATAATATTATTCTCTGGCGACGCATACGTTGACCATCCCTCTTTCGGGGCTGCAGTCATCGGCAGAGTGCTCCAGAAAGCGGGATACAAGGTTGCCATCGTCCCTCAGCCCAACTGGCGAGACGACCTTCGTGACTTCAAAAAATTAGGAAAACCGCGGTTGTTCTTTGGCGTATCTGCAGGAGCTATGGATTCAATGGTGAACCATTACACTGCCAACCGACGTATGCGCCATGACGATGCATACACACCCGGCGGACGCCACGGGATGCGTCCGGATTACCCTACTATCGTATATTCCAATATACTGAAAGAACTTTATCCGGATGTCCCCGTTATTGCAGGAGGAATAGAGGCATCGCTAAGACGTGTGTCACATTACGATTATTGGCTTGACCGACTCCGACCTTCCATTCTTGCGGACTGTAAGGCAGACATGATCGTATATGGCATGGGAGAGCGTCCGATTGTTGAACTTGCGAAAAGAATTGAGACAGGTGCGAATATAAAGGATATCACTGATATACCTCAGACAGTTTTCTTTACCGATGATTCTCCCGGTGAAGGAGATATTGTGTTAAGAAGTTATGAGGAATGTCTGAAAAATAAAAAATTCCAATCTCTCAACTTCAAACATATAGAGGAGGAATCAAACAAATATCATGGTAGCATCATCTGGCAGAAAACCGGAGAAAGGATGATACGCATCAATCCTATGTATCCTCCCATGACACAGGAGGAGATGGATGCATCTTTCGACCTTCCTTACACGCGAATGCCCCACCCGCGATATCGTGGCAAACATATCCCCGCCTACGATATGATCCGGCATTCCGTCAACATGCATCGCGGATGCTTCGGGGGCTGCGCTTTCTGCACAATCTCCGCCCATCAGGGTAAGTTCATAGCCTCAAGATCAAAAGAGTCGATATTGAAAGAAGTCAGAAAAGTATGCACAATGCCGGATTTCAAAGGATATATTTCTGATCTTGGAGGACCTTCGGCAAACATGTATGCGATGGGTGGACTTGACAAAAAGATTTGCGAGAAATGCGTTCGCCCGTCATGTCTGCATCCTAAGCCATGTCCGAATCTCAACAACGACCACACCCCTCTTCTTGATATATATCATGCGGTTGATTCAATTAAAGAGATAAAAAAATCTTTCATAGGAAGTGGAGTGAGATATAACCTGGCTATGGCACCGGCAAAAACAGAGAAAGCGGCAGCTGCCAACCGGCAATATCTCTCGGAACTGATCACCGACCATGTGAGCGGCAGATTAAAAGTTGCCCCGGAGCATACATCTGATGCTGTTCTTAATGTGATGCGGAAACCATCTTTCGAATTATTCAGAAAATTTAAAACCATTTTCGACAATACTAATAGAAAGTATGGATTGCGTCAGCAACTTATCCCCTATTTCATCTCTTCGCATCCGGGATGCAGAGAGGAAGATATGGCAGAACTGGCATGCATCACCAAAGAACTGGATTTTCATCTTGAACAAGTGCAGGATTTCACTCCAACGCCCATGACTGTGGCTACAGAGATATATTATTCCGGTTATCATCCTTATACCGGAGAAAAAATCTTCACGGCACGCACAGAAAGAGAGAAGTTGGCTCAGCGTCAGTTCTTTTTCTGGTATAAACCGGAATCGCGCAGAGCAATCATCGATTCCCTCCGCCGGCTACACAGACCGGATCTTATTGATGTATTGTATTCCGGTTCAGCCCGGAATGCTGTCGGCCACAAAGGCTTTGAAAAGCGGGACAATCACTCAAAATCCCGTATAATACCAAAGAAAAGAACAAAATAACTATAACAACTAAATAATCTTTTTATGAACAAATTTAAAATTACGATGAGTGCAATCGTAGCATTATCGGCTCTCGGAAGCTGCAGCAAAGATAAGGCTGACGAGACTATCATTGAAAAGCCGGAAGTTACAATTACCGACGGCATGATGACTCCGGAGGTTCTTGAAGCTTTTGGTCGTATCTCAGAGGCTACACCTTCTCCCGACGGCACCAAGATCATTTTTACCCTTACTTATGAAGACATCCAGTTAAACAAGGGTAATTCCGAGATCTATATCATGGATGCAGATGGAAGCAATATGACACGTCTGACAAAGACTGCCGGATCTGAAAGCAATCTGCAATGGATCGATGAAGGCAAAAAAATTGCATTCCTCCGCCATGACAAAGATACTGATGCCGTGCAGATATTCAGTATTAATGCAGATGGCTCCGGAGAGAAAAGACTCTCCAATGAAGCAAATGGCATTGAATGCTTCAAAATCAGTCCTGACGGCAAACACGTTGTGTTCGCATCCGCAATCAATGACTTTAACAAAAATGATGAAGAGCTTTTCAAAGATCTTCCCAAAACAACCGGTCGCGTGATTGATGACCTTGGATATAAACATTGGGATGAATGGGTAACAAAGATTCCGCATCCTTTCGTAGCTGAATTTGATGGAGAAATCAAGAATGCAAAAGACATCATGGAGGGTGAACCTTTCGAATGTCCTATGCGTCCCTTCGGAGGTGCCGAATCATTTGCATGGAGTCCTGACGGTTCAAAACTGGTATATGTAAGCCGCAAATACAAAGGAATGGATTATGTTTTCTCAACAGATTCCAATCTTTATCTTTACGACCTTGCATCGGGCAAAACAGAATTACTCACCGGCGAGGGATATCCCGGCTATGATACAGATCCCGTCTTCTCACCCGACGGGAATTCACTTGCATGGCTCTCAATGCCGACAGCAAAATATGAGAGCGACAAAAAACGCCTCATGCTCATGGACATGAAAAGCCGTGACACCCGCGATCTGACTGAAAACTGGGATTACTGGCCCGAACAGCTCGCATGGGCAAAGGATGGCAAATCGATATGGTTCACCGGTTACTACCAAGGTGTTTCACCGGTATTCACTATTGACGTGAATACATGCGCTATCGACACAGTTGCCAACGGACAATTCGATTTCGTAGGAGTTTCTCCGGTTGCCGACAATGCCGCCATCGCAATGCGCCACTCTATGCGTGAGCCTAATGAAATTTTCCTTGTAACCAAAGGTCAGACAGAATGCAAACAGCTCACATCCGTAAATAAGGAGCTTCTCGACCAACTCAAATTAGGTGAGGTCAACAAGGTTATTGTACCTACCACTGATGGCGGTCAGATGACTTGCTGGGAAATCCTTCCTCCCGATTTCGATCCAAACAAGAAATATCCGGCAATACTTTATTGTCAGGGTGGTCCGCAGCAGGCTGTCAGCCAATTCTGGAGTTATCGTTGGAACTTCATGATAATGGCAGCACACGGATATGTGATCATAGCTCCCAACCGTCACGGCGTGCCGGGATTCGGAACAGTATGGAACCGTCAGATCTCCGGAGATTACGGCGGTCAGAACATGCAGGATTATTTCTCTGCAACGGATTATATCAAGAGCCGTCCATATGTTGACGCAGACCATGTAGGCGCCATAGGAGCAAGCTATGGTGGATTCTCTGTTTATTGGCTTGCCGGTCATAATGATGGTCGATATGCAGCCCTTATCGCTCATGCCGGTATTTTCAACGTTGAGGCACAATATCTTGAAACTGAAGAGATGTGGTTCGCAGACTTTGATCTTGGCGGTCCGTATTGGGATAAAGACAATGCAGTGGCTCAGCGCACATATGCTAATTCTCCCCACAGATTTGTAAACAACTGGACAGCTCCGATGCTTATCACAGTGGGTGAACTTGACTACCGAATCCTTGCGTCTCAAGGCATGCAGGCTTTCAATGCCGCTAAAATGCACGGACTCGAAGCTGAAATGCTTGTCTTCCCGGATGAAAACCACTGGGTGCTCAAACCTCAGAATGCAATCCTGTGGCAACGCACATTCTTCAGATTCCTCGACAAGTATCTGAAAACGCCCGTTGAAAACAAGAAATAATATCAATTCTCAATAAAAAATGCTCCGCTGTGCAAACAACGGAGCATTTTTTATTGTAAGAAAAAGATGAGGAGATGAAGTTGTTTAATCAACTTCAATACCTAAAAGTAGGTATTTTTCTTAAATATGGTGTTTTTAGTATCCGTTTTTACAGATTAAGAATTAATTTTGCAGTCGAAATGAGACTATCAGAATTAAAGCCGGGTGAAACCGGTGTCGTAACCAAAATATTAGGTCACGGTGCTTTCCGCAAGCGCGTGATGGAAATGGGATTCGTAAGAGGTCGCGAAGTCCGTGTAATTCTCAACGCCCCGTTGCAAGACCCGGTGAAGTATGCCCTCATGGATTATGAAGTATCTCTTCGTCGGGCTGAAGCTGAACTTATTGAAGTAGATCTGTTGGAACACTGGGAGTCTTCTCACGTTTCAGCCGATGTGGTCATGGAAGAACATGATACCGACACATCGCATCATCTCAGACGTGACAAAATAATAAATGTCGCATTGATAGGCAACCCAAATTGCGGAAAAACTTCTTTATTTAATATGGTTTCCGGTGCACATGAGCACGTTGGGAATTATGCCGGCGTTACTGTAGGGGCAAAAGCAGGGACACTGAAACACAAGGGATATCGCTTCAATATCGTGGATCTGCCGGGCACTTATTCCTTATCCGCCTATTCTCCGGAGGAATTATATGTGATGCGGTATCTGAGGGAAGAGACACCGGACGTAATCGTCAACGTTGTTGTCGCTTCCAACCTCGAACGCAATCTCTATCTCACAACTGAGCTCATAGACATGAACAGGTCAATGGTAATTGACCTCAATATGTATGATGAACTCCAGAAAAGTGGTGTAAAACTTGACTATTCCAATCTTGGAAAAATGCTTGGTGTTCCGGTAGTACCAACTATTGCCGCAACAGGATATGGTATCGAGAAATTACTTGACACCATAATCGAGGTTTATGAAATGAAAAATCCCGACACGCGTCACATTCACGTAAGGATGAGTCCGGAAATTGAGGCTGCGGTCGGGAGACTTAAAGATGAATTCAAAAAAGACCTGAGTGTCTCCCATCAATTCTCTCCAAGATTTTTAGCTATCAAGTTTTTGGAGAAGGATCCGGAAATAGAGGATATTCTAAAAAACAATCCCCAGTATGAGGAATGGAAGAAAATCAGGGATGAAGAAAATGAACGGATATACAAACAGCTCCATGAAGATATAACTTCTGCTATTGCAGCCGAAAAATATGGTTTTATCCAAGGCGCACTGAGGGAGACAATGGAGGGTAGCATAGGCAAGGAAGAAAAATCTACAAAAATCATTGATGCGTTTGTCACAAATAAACTTTTTGGTTTTCCTCTATTCCTTCTCGTAATGTGGCTAATGTTCTGGGCAACATTCAAGATCGGTTCATATCCCATGGAATGGATTGAACAACTTGTGGCGTGGTTCTCAGGCTTGATTTCCCAATCCATGGCAGACGGACCATTGAAGGATTTACTTCTCGACGGCATCATAGGAGGTGTTGGTGGGGTTATAATTTTCCTTCCAAATATCTTGATTCTATATGCCTTTATATCATTTATGGAAGATTCAGGATATATGGCGAGGGTTGCTTTCATTATGGACAAACTTATGCACCGCATGGGCTTACATGGCAAATCATTTATTCCTCTTGTAATGGGATTCGGATGCAACGTGCCAGCCATTATGTCAACAAGAATAATAGAGAGCAAATCAAGCAGACTGATTACTATACTTATAAATCCCTTTATCAGCTGCTCGGCAAGAATACCGATATACGTACTTCTTGTTGGAGCCTTCTTCCCTAACTATGGGGCATGGGTGTTCGTAGGGCTTTACACTCTCGGAATAATTGTAGCTGTGCTCACTGCAAAAATGATGCGAAAGTTCTGGTTCAAAGCTGATGAAACCCCATTTGTAATGGAGCTTCCACCTTACAGAATGCCTACAATGAAAGCAACCATGAGGAACATGTGGGCAAAAGCAGAACAGTATCTTCGTAAAATGGGAGGATTGATTCTTGTTGCATCTATAATTATCTGGGCTCTCTCCTATTTTCCACATTATGATTTTGAAGATGTTCCTGACAAATATATCACTGAGGTCACTGAAGAAATGCCGGCTTCTTATGTGGAATCAATGACACCTGAGCAACTTGAGAACTCAGTCCTTACCGAATATCAACAAAGCCACTCTATTCTCGGACAGATAGGAAGGTTTGTGGAACCTGTTGTGCGTCCGATGGAACTTGGATGGAAATCCTGCGTATCGCTTATTGCCGGGTCAGCAGCCAAGGAGGTTGTTGTATCCACTCTCGGAGTTCTTTATGTTGGAGATGATGACGCAGATATGCTTTCAGAAAGATTAAAAACACCTTCCAAGTTGACCGGGAAAGCACCATTTACACCTGAATCCGCTTTAGCATTCATGGTGTTTGTTCTCCTCTATTTCCCATGTATTGCAACGTTGACTGCAATTGCACGCGAGGCAGGTTCTTGGAAATATGCACTGTTCTCAGTATTATACAACACTGCTCTCGCATGGGTATTTGCATTCATCACCTATCGCATTGCGATTCTTTTCTAAACTTATAAATAATCAGAAAGCCGCTTCCAAAATAGCAAGGGGTGATTCCATCGTGGAATCACCCCTTGCTATTTTAATCATAATCAATTCAGATGGCTTTATGAGATGTCTTTATATTCAATTGCAAGTTTATCCTCTCCTTGAATGTGATCAACCTCTATTGTCCCGCCAAATTTTCCATCAGCATTTAGCTGCAACAACATTTCTGCCAGCTCGTCTTCAAGATATTTTTGGATAGCCCTTTTAAGCGGGCGAGCACCAAAATTCTTGTCATATCCCTTGTCGGCAATAAATGTCTTTGCATTGTCGGACAATGTGAGTTTAAAACCTAATTTTTCAATTCTCTTATAGAAATCCTTCAGCTCAATATCTATGATACTGAATATGGATTCCTTCGACAACTGATCAAACATTATGATATCATCAACACGATTCAAGAACTCGGGGCTGAACGCCTTGTTCAATGCTTTGGATATCACGTTATGAGCCTGCTCTTTGGTAACAACCTCAGTATTGAAACCGACACCTCCGCCAAAATCTTTCAGTTGACGGGATCCGACATTGCTGGTCATGATCAGGATTGTGTTCTTGAAGTCTATCTTACGACCCAATGAATCGGTAAGACGACCTTCGTCCATAACCTGAAGTAACAGATTAAAAACATCCGGATGTGCTTTCTCAATCTCATCAAGAAGCACCACAGAATATGGTCTGCGACGCACTTTCTCTGTCAACTGACCGCCCTCTTCATATCCTACATATCCCGGAGGTGCTCCGACAAGACGCGAAACGGTGAATTTTTCCATAAACTCACTCATGTCCATTCGTATCAATGAATCAGATGAATCAAACAGATATTCGGCAAGTTTTTTTGCAAGGTGTGTCTTTCCTACGCCCGTCGGACCGAGGAACATAAACACCCCTATCGGTTTATCCGGATCCTTAAGTCCTATTCTATTACGCTGAATAGCCTTGACAACTTTTTTGATAGCATCGTCCTGACCGATTACAGCTCCCTTAAGACTATTGCCCATCTCAAGAAGTCGCGCACCTTCTGCCTGTGCAATACGCTGTGTCGGCACACCGGTCATCATTGCCACAACCTCCGCAACCTTCTCTCCATCTACTTCCTGACGATCGCTGTCGAGAGATTTTTCCCACTCTTTCTTAGCTTCCTCAAGTTCATTTTTCTTTGTAACAACCTGATCGCGTAATGAAGCAGCCAGCTCATAATCCTGAGATTTTGCAGCATTCAACTTATCTTGCGTCAATGCATCAACCTCTTTCTCAAGTTTCTCTATCTCTTCAGGAACAACTATGTTGGTTATATGAACGCGGCTTCCGGCTTCATCAAGAGCATCAAGTGCCTTATCGGGGAAATTACGGTCGCTCACATATCTTTCAGTGAGATTGACACATGCCTCAAGAGCATCGTCCGTATAATTCACATTATGATGCGCCTCATATTTCTCCTTCACCTGACGGAGGATTTCTAAAGTTTCTTCCGGTGTGGTAGGTTCAACGATAACCTTTTGAAATCTACGTTCAAGAGCGCCATCCTTCTCGATGTTCTGACGGTATTCATCAAGAGTTGTAGCTCCGATACATTGGATTTCACCACGAGCCAAAGCCGGTTTAAGAATGTTTGCAGCATCCATAGTGCCGGGTGCACTGCCGGCACCGACAATCGTATGAATCTCGTCTATAAACAGAATTATATCCGGATTCTTTGTCAATTCATCGAGTACAGCCTTAATTCTCTCCTCAAACTGTCCACGATATTTTGTACCTGCCACCATCCCGGCAAGGTCAAGACCGATGACTCTTTTGTCAAAAAGCACGCGTGAAACCTTTCGCTGAATGATCCTCAGGGCAAGACCCTCAACAATTGCGGATTTACCCACACCGGGCTCTCCAATCAAGACCGGATTGTTTTTCTTTCTTCTTGAAAGGATCTGAGCAAGACGCTCAATCTCATTCTCCCTACCTACCACAGGATCCATTCTTCCCTCGGCGGCAGCCTTGGTCATATCATAACCAAATTTGTCGAGAGCGGGAGTATCACTCTTAACTTTCTCTTTTCCCGAACGCTCTGAAGAACGAGAACTTTCCTTTTTAGAATTTCCCATAGGATCGGAAGGAAACTCTTCATCCTCTTCTTCATCGGGAGAGAATCCTTTTCCCATTTGGGGAGGCATTTCAAAACCACCTATAGCCTGAATGGAGATATCAAAATTAAGATATTCATCCTTTATCTGTTTAAGAATCTCACTGTCCATTCCTCGGTTATCGTGGATTAAGGCAAGAAGAATATGCTCGCTACCAATTATCTTCGAATTCATTTTTCTTGCTTCCGACATGGCAAGCTGAAGATGGCGGATAGCCGCAAGACTAATTTTATATTGCTGCTCAAACAATGATGTAGTCTCAACCGAAGCATGGGGTTCCGACAAGTATTCCTCCAACTCCTCTGTTATCTTATCAATAGGAATCTTCAATTGCGACAGAATACGATATGCGTAACCCTCTCTATTCTTTATTGCTCCGAGCATCAGATGTTCGCAGGAGATATAGGGAGACTCAAATCTTTTTGCCTCCTCATAACCGATTTCCAGAATAGGTCTGAATTGCTTTGAAAAATCGTTGTTCATCTATTTTACCTTATTAATTAAGTTTCGCAAACCAATATGAAGACAAAAATATCGCATCTACATATCGATAATTATTTATGCGAAAGTTGACTTATACTTTATATAACAATTACCGTGCCAAAATTAGAAAACAAATATAAATAAATTTCGATTTATCGGGCTGCGCCCGATAAGGTGAAAGGTTATAGGGAATAGGTAAAAGGTGAATTGGCGCGCCTCAAATTCTTAGTAGGCTCTTTTATCTATCTGTGTAAAATCAATTTTTAGGCGAAGCCGGTTGAGTGAAGGCACCCGCGGTGCCCCGTAAGCTGTCGCTTAAATATCTTACTATAGACCAAGTGCTTAATAATTGGATTATTCCAGGAGGTTCGGTTTTGACAACACACGGGGCACCGCGGGTGCCCTCACTCAACCGACTTCGCCTATATTTTTGTCGCTTCCATTTTTGCAAATCGGGATGCGACCTCGCTTGTTGAGTTATGCCAATTTATTCCTTTTACCTGTTCCCTTTTACTTATTACCTTATCGAACCCAGTTCGATAAACGCGGATTTATGGACGTAGTGTAAGAATTCATTTTGAGTTTGAGGTGAGTTTGGGATTGGGTTGAAAGTAAAATTTTGTGATTTGGAGAAATTATTGTAACTTTGTAGTTAGGTTTGGTACGTATGCTCTTGTGCATACAACCAAGCTACTGATAGGCACAGTTGGGGCTTTTTAGTTAATATAAAAATGCAAGGAGACGACAAAATTATCCCGATTAATATTGAATCGGAAATGAAAAGCGCTTACATCGATTATTCGATGTCAGTGATTGTATCCAGGGCACTGCCCGATGTCAGAGATGGTTTCAAACCCGTTCATCGACGCGTTCTGTTCGGAATGAACGAGCTCAGCAACTTTTTCTCAGGCGACACTAAGAAATCGGCACGTATCGTTGGAGAAGTGATGGGTAAGTATCACCCACACGGAGACTCTTCTATATATCTCACTATGGTGCGACTCGCACAAGAGTGGAGCTTGCGCTATCCTCTTGTGTTCGGACAAGGTAATTTCGGATCAATTGACGGAGACTCTCCTGCCGCCATGCGTTACACCGAGGTCAAACTTGCCCGCATGGGTGAAGAAATGCTTCAGGATCTTGACAAAGATACTGTCGATTTCGTGCCGAACTTCGACAACACATTGTCAGAACCGGCTGTATTGCCTACCCGTATCCCGAACCTCCTCGTCAATGGAGCTTCCGGCATTGCCGTAGGTATGGCTACCAATATGCCGCCTCACAACCTTACCGAATCTCTTAACGCCGCTTTGGCTCTTATTGATAATCCTGAGCTTGATGTAGAAGGTTTAATGGAGTATATCAAGGCTCCCGACTTCCCCACGGGAGGAGAAATCCTCGGTATTCAGGGCGTTAAGGATGCTTTTGAAACAGGACGAGGCAGAATTGTGCTTCGTGCAAAGACCGAAATCGAATCAGACGGCAATCATGACGCAATAGTCATATCTGAGATTCCTTACGGTGTCATAAAAGGTGATCTCGTCAAGAGCATCGCCGAACTTGTGGACGAGAAGAAGATCGACGGCATAGCCGACATATCCGATACTTCCGCACGTGGCAAGATCAATATCGTAATAGATATCAAGAAAGATGCTAACGCGCGCGTAGTCCTCAACAAGCTTTTCAAGCTCACCCAGCTTCAGACATCATTCAGCGTCAATAATGTGGCTCTCGTTAACGGTCGTCCAAAGACACTGAATCTTAAAGAGATTCTTGATGCTTTTGTAAACCATCGTCACGATGTGGTTATTCGCCGCACTCGCTTCGAACTCAAGAAAGCAGAGGAGCGTGCCCACATCCTCAAGGGGTTGATGATTGCCGTAGACAATATTGACGAGGTGATCCAGATAATCCGATCTTCTGCCACAGCTGAAGATGCCCGTCAGAAACTTGGCGAAAGATTCGAACTCGATGAAGTGCAGACACGAGCCATAGTTGAAATGCGTCTCCGTCAGCTCACCGGTCTGGAAATGGACAAACTGCGCAACGAGTATGATGAGGTGATGAAACTTATCCAGCACTTGAACGACATACTCAACAACGATCACGTTTGTCGACAGGTTATGAAAGATGAGCTGATTGAAATCCGTGACAAATACGGTGATGAAAGGCGCACTGCAATCAATATGATTTCCGGAGACTTCAATGCCGAGGATTTCTATCCGGATGATCCAATGATTATCACAATCTCTCACCTTGGATACATCAAACGCACTCCCCTATCAGAATTCCGCGCGCAGCACAGAGGTGGTGTGGGTGCCAAGGGCAGCAACACCAGGGACGAGGATTTCATAGAGCATATCTATCCCGCAACAAACCACAACGATATGTTGTTCTTTACTGAAAAAGGACGTTGCTACAGATTGAAAGTTTATGAGATTCCCGAAATGCCAAAGAATTCCAAAGGGCGTGCCATTCAGAATATGCTGATGCTTGATGCCGACGACCGTGTCAATGCGTTCATAAGAATCAAGCATCTGAGCGATGATGAGTATACAAATTCCCACAACCTCATCTTCGCCACAAAGAACGGTATAGTAAAGAAGACAAGACTTAAGGAATACTCTCATATCAATGCTAATGGCAAGAAGGCCATCAAGATTCTCGAAGGCGATGAGGTGATCCAGGTTCGTCTTACCAACGGAGACACGGAGATAATACTTGCTGACCGTGAAGGACGTGCCATCCGCTTCCACGAAAGTAAAGTCCGTGAAGTTGGTCGCGACTCAATCGGTGTAAGAGGTATGACTCTTGGCAGCGAGAACGACGTTGTCATAGGAATGATCACAATGACCGGAGCTGAAAATGAATCCGTAATGGTCGTGTCAGAAAATGGTTATGGCAAACGTTCCGCCCTTGAAGATTACCGTATCACAAACCGCGGAGGCAAAGGCGTGAAAACTTTGTCTATAACTGAAAAGACAGGACAGCTTGTCGCAATCAAGAATGTCACTGACAACAATGATCTGATGATAATCAATCAGAGCGGCATCACTCTTCGCCTCCCTGTGGATTCAATCAGGATCATGGGACGCGCGACACAAGGCGTAAAACTCATAGATCTCGGCAAACGCGGAGACACAATCGCCTCTGTCTGCAAGGTTGACTCTGATCCGGAAACAGAAATTGAAGAAGAGAGTGAAGAGACAATCACTGCCACGGCCTCGGAAATCATAGAGAATGAAATCAACGAAAATGCTGTCACAGACCACAGCATGGATATTGAGAGTGAAATATAAATAGATTATTAACCCAATCTTCATATATTATGAAAAAAATCTTGACATTCGCGCTCTGCCTCGCAGCTGCTGGCTCATTGAGCGCACAGAAGCAAGTAGTCGATCAGGCAAACAAGCTTGCAGGTAAGAATGATAAAATCGCAGAAGCTCGCGAACTTATCGGTCAGGCTGCCGCTAATCCTGAGACTCAGAATGATGCCCGCACATATTTTGTTGCAGGCAAGATTGAATACGATGCTTTCGACAATTCTTTCAAGAAGCAGATGATCAATCCTAAAGATCCCAGTGTTAAACCGTTGGAGATGGGTGAACAGCTCCTTAATGGTTACAACCAGTTCCTCAAGGCAATGTCGCTTGACAGTGTCCCCAATGCAAAAGGAGAAATCAAACCTAAATTTTCAAAAGACATTGCTTCAAAGATCAATGGTCATTTCAATGATTATTTCAATGCCGGTGGAACTTTCTATAATGAAAAGAAATTCTATCCTGAGGCTTATGAGGCTTTCATGATTTATGGCAATATGCCCAAACAGTCTTTTGCATCGAAAGAGGTTAAATCAACACCCGACTCTGTAGTGAACACTGCATTTTTCAATGCCGGAATTTCAGCATACGCGGGCAATAACCTTGAAGCAGGTGCGAATGCATTCAAGCATGCCCGTCTCAACAATTCTGACAACTATCAGAACTATGTTTATGAGATTGCTTGCTGGCAATATCTTGCAGGTCAGGATTCAACAAAGGTTGACAAAGCAAAATCCGAAATCATGGAAATTGCTGAAGCCGGTCATAAGAAATTCGGTATCTCCCAACCTTTATTCATCAACAACCTCATCAACTCTCTCGTTCTTGACAATCAGATCGACAAAGCTCTTCAGGAGGTTAATACTCTCGTAGCTGAGAATCCCGACAATGCATCTCTATATGGTCTACGTGGATACGTCAATGACCGTAAAGGTGATGACGAGGCATCGGTGGCAGACTATAAGAAAGCTGCCTCTCTGCCGGGCGTTGATTTCGAAACTTTGAAGAATGCAGCTAAAAAGATCTTCAAAGTCGGCACACAGAAATGGAACAACATTGAGGGTGCCACTCCAGAGCAGCGCAATGCTATCAAGACAGAATATTTCCAGTATGCAAAAGACATCACCGACAAGGCAAAAGGCATGAATGCTGATGATTCTGATCTAAACTATGTAATTGAGAATATTGATTACGCACTCGAAACTTTCTTCAATTAATTTGAATAAGAATATGTAAAAAGGGGCGACACTTAAGTGTCGCCCCTTTTTACATAGCCGCATAATTATTTTTTTAAACATAATTATAGATACAATTAGGAATTATAATAAAAAAATAGTTAACTTTGCACATTGAAATTTAAAGAAATTACTACTCTCCATTAAGATAAAATAAGATGGGACTTTTTTCATTTACACAAGAAATAGCGATGGACTTGGGAACAGCCAATTCCATCATCATTCATAATGACAAGATTGTTGTGGATGAGCCGAGCGTGGTTGCGATAGAAAACAAGACTGACAAACTTATCGCCGTTGGAACTCCGGCTCATATGATGGAAGGGAGAGAGTCTCCAGGCATCCGCACAATTCGTCCTCTCCGCGACGGTGTAATTGCAGACTTTAACGCAGCCGAGCAGATGATCAGAGGCATGGTCAAGATGGTTGGATCAAAACGCAGATGGTTTTCGCCCTCACTACGTATGGTTGTATGTATCCCGTCAGGTTCAACGGAAGTCGAAATCCGCGCTGTCAGGGATTCAAGTGAACACGCCGGTGGCCGAGATGTATATATGATCTACGAGCCAATGGCTGCCGCCCTTGGAATCGGACTGGATGTGGAGGCACCGGAAGGCAACATGATTGTCGACATAGGCGGTGGCAGCACTGAAATCGCAGTCATATCTCTCGGCGGTATCGTCAGCAATAAGAGCATACGCATTGCCGGTAATGACCTTACTGCGGACATTCAGGAACATATGGGTCGTGTGCACAATCTTAAAGTAGGAACAAGCATGGCGGAACAAATAAAGATCAATGTCGGTTCTGCCCTACCTACACTTGAAAATCCGCCAGAACCATTCATCGTCACCGGTCCCAACCGTATGACATCACTTCCAATGGAAGTTCCTGTCACGCACGAAGAAATCTCGCATTGCATCGAAAAATCAATAATGAAGATGGAAGCCGCAATTCTTGCAGCTCTTGAACAAACACCTCCAGAACTTTATGCTGATATTGTAAAGAACGGAATATACCTGGCAGGCGGAGGAGCATTGCTCCGCGGTCTTGCGAAAAGATTCACCGATAAAATCCGCATAGAATTCAAAGTTGCGGACGATCCATTACACGCAGTGGCAAAGGGTACCGGTGTTGCTTTAAAGAATATTAACCGCTTCTCTTTCCTTATACGTTAAGGATATCGTTCATGCATAGTGCATCTTTCTAATGAATGCGTAATCTTCTGAATTTCATAATACGCTACTCCACATGGTTTGTCTTTACCTTCTATGTGCTGATAAGCGTAACGCTTCTTGTGCTGGGGAATAGATATCGCCAATCGGTTTATCTGACCTCAGCCAATGTCATATCGGGAGGTTTGTATAACGGAGCATCACATGTAACAGGGTATTTTCATCTCCGTTCCATCAATGAAAGCCTACAGGCAAGCAATGCACAACTGCAAAATCAGGTATTGAATCTGAAAAACGAACTTGCACAATATAAAGTGCTACTCTCAGATACGCTGCCCCCCCTCCCTTCTCGCGACCGATATGATTATATTGCGGCTGCAGTGATTAACAACAACACACGTCATCCTAAAAACTTTTTTACGATCGACAGAGGCAGCCTTGATGGCGTTGAGCGTGGCATGGGAGTCGTAGACCAGAATGGTGTTGTAGGAATCGTAAACGTTACCGGTCCCCATATGGCGAGGGTAATTTCATTGCTGAATGAGACACAACACTTCTCGGTAAAACTAAAAGACACCTCATTTGTAGGATCCCTAAACTGGAAAGGGAAGGATGCCTCAATTGCTTACGTAGAAGAGATTCCTCGCCATGTTGAATATCATATAGGCGACACGATTGTAACCAGTGGATACTCTACAACCTTTCCTGAAGGTATACCGGTCGGCACCGTGCTCAACAGAGTGAGAAGTCAAGACGACAGTTTTTTTACATTCAAAATAAAACTGATGCCTGATTTCCGATCTTTAAGCACCGTACGAGTGATAAGAGATATATACAAAGAGGAAATCGACTCCCTTTCAAATTATGATATAATAAAAAAAGAATAAAATGGGCAGAAACGTACTCCAAACCATATTGATTCTTGCCTGTCTTATAATTGTTCAGGTTCTGATATGCAACCATATCATGCTTTTTAATGTGGCGATGATATTCGTATTCATATACGTTGTCATAAATCTACCAATGGACCTGAACACAGGATGGTTATTGACCTGGGCATTTGTGGGGGGACTGATTGTTGACATATTTTCCGATACTCCCGGTGTGAATTCCCTTGCCTGTACAATTCTTGCAATAATCAAACGACCTGCCTTTTACGCATACATACCAAGAGATGACCGCACAAAAGACATTGAACCCTCACTTGCCAATCTTGGATTTGCAGTTTATGCAAAATATCTTTTCACGATGGTAGCAGCGTATTCCGTGCTCGTTTTCACTATTGAATATTTCAATTTTGCAGACATTAAAGAGATTGTCATAATGAGTGCGGCAAGTGCTGTGTCCACATTCCTGATTTTACTTGGTATCGATAGTATTATAGTTAAGACCCCTTCACACAAGTGAGAAAAGATTATAGATTAGAAAAAAGAAAATATGTAATAGGCGGTTTCATCTGCGTTATCGTTCTCATATATCTGATTCGTCTGTTTTCGCTACAGGTCGGTGATGATAAGTATAAAGAGAGCGCAGAAAGCAATGCTTTTCTGAAACGTGTGATTTATCCCGCACGCGGACTCATGTACGACCGAAACGGTCAACTTGTGGTATTCAACAAACCTGCATACGATGTAATGATAATCCCCAAAGATGTCAAAGATTTTGACACGATCGCACTTTGTTCGGCTCTTGACATCTCGAAAGCGGATCTTCTACTGAAATGGGAAGAGATGAAAAATCCTCGTAAGAATCCGGGGTATTCAGCGTATACACCCCAGAAACTGATTTCTCATCTTTCTCAGGAAGACTATGGTAAACTGCAGGAAAAGCTATACCTCTTTCCCGGTTTCTTTATTCAGAAACGAACTGTGAGGGAATATGCATTCCCTTCGGCAGCCAATATCTTAGGTAATATCCGTGAAGTTTCCGCAACAGATATCGAGAACGACAGATATTACAGACGCGGGGACTATACCGGCGATTTAGGAGTAGAAAAGAGTTATGAGAAAGCCCTGCGCGGTGAAAAAGGTATGGAAATCCTTATGAAAGACGCTTATGGACGTATCAAAGGTAAATATGAAGATGGCATACATGATATTTCACCTAAGTCGGGACATAATCTGACTCTTTCCATAGATATTGATCTTCAGCAATATGGAGAGAAATTGATGAATGGTAAAATCGGAGCGATTGTAGCAATAGAACCCTCCACCGGTGAAATTCTTGCTCTTGTTTCATCTCCCACATATGATCCGTCACTCCTCGTCGGAAGAGAAAGAGGAAAGAATTACGCTGCGCTGGTGAAGGATCATTACAAACCGCTTTACGACCGTGCTTTGCAAGGCGCTTATCCTCCAGGATCAACATTCAAACCCACTCAGGGCTTAATATTTCTTCAGGAGGGTATCGTAAATCTCAGCACGATGTATCCCTGCTATCATGGATATGTCAATGGTCTGCGCGTTGGTTGTCATGGTCATGCTTCCCCTATTTCACTTAAACCTGCATTACAAACTTCTTGCAATGCATATTTTTGCTGGGGATTTAAAAACATGATTGATAAGCGTGGCACAAAACCTGCCGTGCAGTTTGAAAAATGGAAAAATTATCTTGTTGAAATGGGCTATGGTTACAAATTAGGTGTCGACCTTCCTTCTGAAAGCCGAGGATTCCTTCCAAATGCTGAATACTACAGCAAATCATTCCGAGGCAGAAACTGGAGCGGAAACTCAATTATTTCCGTCTCGATCGGACAAGGAGAAGTGCTTGCTACCCCTATTCAGATAGCTAACCTGTGCGCCACAATTGCCAACCGAGGATATTTCTATACACCTCATGTTGTAAAGGAGATAGCCGACAGCGTGATTGATCCTAAATATAAAGAGAGACATCGTCCGCACATCAAAAAGAAATATTATGAAGATGTGGCGGAAGGAATGAGAATGGCTGTGCTTGGCGGCACATGCCGCGCGGCAAACTTACCGGGGATTGAAGTCTGTGGCAAAACAGGAACAGCTCAGAACCCGCACGGCAAGGATCATTCCGCATTTATCGGATTCGCACCATACCACAACCCTAAGATCGCCATAGCCGTATATGTTGAGAATGCAGGTTTTGGAGCAGCCTATGGAGTGCCGATCGGAAGTCTTATGATTGAGAAATATCTTAACGGTGAGATTTCGCCTGCCCGTAAAGGTATTGAAGAACGAATGATGACATCTAATACAATAATATCAAGTGGAGTCAAGAAACATTGATGCGGGCACCTCTGTGTTCCGTTCGCTCGATTGGGTTACGATCATATTGTATCTCCTGCTGGTTACAATGGGTGCTGTAAGTATTTATGCCGCAAGCTATGATTTTGACAATGCATCGCTTTTTGACCTCAATGAATTTTCCGGCAAACAGATACTTTGGATAGGCTTGTCGTTGATTGTAGGAGTTGCAATCCTCATTTTAGATTACCGCATATATAAAACTTATGCCTACCCTATTTATGGGATTGTTGCCCTGATATTGCTTCTGACCATATTCATTGCTCCCAATATCAAGGGATCTCATTCCTGGCTCGTATTTGGACCTGTTAGCCTTCAACCAGCCGAATTTGGTAAATTTGCTACCGCTCTTGCCCTTGCGAAACTATTTGATTCTTATAATTTCAGTCTGAACGCAAAGATCAGTAATTATTTCCGTGCACTTATTATAATATTTATCCCAATAATACTAATCCTGCTGCAACGTGAAACTGGAAGTGCGCTGGTATATATATCTTTCATTTTCGTACTTTATCGCGAAGGAATGAGTGGTTTGGTATTGTTTTCTTTATTATGTGCAATCACATTTTTTGTTGTGGCTGTAAAATTCGCCGAACCTCTGATTCTTGGAATACCCATGGGTGAATTTACAGTTTTTGTAATAATAATACTGATTTATTCTTTAATGCTTCTTTTCTATTGTAAAGATATCATAATAGCAAGAAACGTTATAATAGGATTCGTTGCAACAGGAATTATTGTCACCATATTGTCTTTATGTGGCATTTCCATTAACGGAACAATTTTCTTTATATCCATACTGGTCGCAGCAATGATCTACACTGCAATTGCAATGTTCCGCCATAATATTTCCAGATTTCTGATTACAATTGGTTTTGCAGCAGTGTCAGTAATGTTTCTTTTCTCTGTGAATTATGTCTTTGGTAATGTTCTGGAACCTCACCAGCAACAACGAATCAAGGTTGCATTGGGAATTGAAGACAATATACGTGGAGCCGGTTACAATGTAAATCAATCAAAGATTGCTATAGGATCGGGTGGTGTGACCGGGAAAGGATTTCTTAATGGCACTCAGACAAAACTAAAATATGTGCCGGAACAACACACCGACTTTATATTTTGCACAATAGGCGAAGAAGAAGGATTTATAGGAGCATCCGCTGTATTAATCCTTTATCTTGCCCTTATCTTGAGATTGATACACATAGCAGAGCGACAACGTTCGCCATTCGAAAGAGTGTACGCATACTGCGTTGTTTCTATCCTCATATTCCATTTGGCTATCAACGTGGGAATGGTCATAGGACTCTGTCCTGTGATAGGCATACCCCTCCCCTTCTTCAGTTACGGAGGATCTTCGCTTTGGGGATTCACAATCCTTCTTTTCATTCTGCTGCGTCTTGATGCAGCCCGAAAAGAACGCCACGACTGATCTTCAAAAAATACCCTGCCTGCTGTCGTCTCGACGCAGGCAGGGTTGCTACCTATAAAGACAAGGTTTTTATTTTTCTACAGTTGCTTAGTAGTCAGGATTAGATACCTTGTCAAAACAATGCTAACCTTAAAATTTAACCTAAATATCAATTATCGTATAATTCAATTATCAAGACTGTCATCATCAAGTTTATCTGTATCTGCAACTGCTGCCTCTGTTTCATAGGCATCAGCCTTGACATTCCAAAGTGATGCCATTGTAAGAGCCCCGGCAATCGCAACGACAATCATTATCTTGAATACGCCATCCCAACCTACAGAAGGGGTGTCTGCAAGAATACCAAACACATATCCCGAAACAATAGGTGCTATATAACTTACAAAACCAATTATACCGACTGCAGATGATGCGCCTCTGCGTGTTACCTGATTCGATGCAATTACACCGATAAGAGCCTGGGGACCGTAAAGGAAAAAGCCGGCACATATCAAGAATCCGCATAAAAGCAATGGATCCGTTTCTACCGGGAAGAAACAGAATGCGGCGATAAACAAAACAACGCCAAGCATACAGAACACGCTGGTTCGCTGTCCTCGTCCTTTAAACAGTTTATCAGTAATGACACCGGCACTCAACATACCAATAATACCAAACACCTCGAAAATCGCCACTACAGAAGCGGCAGCTGTGGGAGTCAGACCTCTGTTCTCCTGAAGGAATGTAGGTCCCCAGTCAAGCACAGCCATTCGCACAACATAAACAAAGAAATCTGCAAGTGCGAGAATCCATACAAGTTTACTCTTTATTACATGCTCCAATATAAACTTGCGATGAGCTTTGCTTTCTTCTTTGCTTTTACCTGTCTTGACTGTGCCCGGAAGTTCTGGCAAACCAACAGACTTTGGGGTGTCTCTAAGCACTATAATAATAAATATGACACCTAACGCTGCTATTGCCGCAGGAATCCAAAATGCCCATTGCCATGCTCCATAATGCTGCAACATTCCATCAACATAATTTTGTGCTGCAACAGGATCCATTGAAGCTGTAACACTTTGGGTATTTTCCACAATCCTTTCTCTTAATACGGCATTACCCGTCTGATCCGTACCAAAATGCCCCATTATGAAACCACATAAAACAGCCGCAACAAATGCACCGATTGAATGGGATGTATTCCATATCGACATCTTGGTGGATAATTCATGAGGCGGTACCCAGTGTGTCATAAGTCTGTTACAAGGAGGGAATCCACAACCCTGAAAGATATTATTTACAACGAGTAATATACCGAAAAGCACTATCAGCGCATTTGTAAAAACCGGTCCATAATCAGATCCAACAAAATATGCACATATCATGGCACCGAATCCGAAAAGGACATTTACAATCGTGCAGACACTAAGTCCTGCAACCATATGCCATCTGCCGTTTGTGCGGTCTGCTAAAAAGCCATTTATTAATTTCGACACCCCGTAAACAATGCTCACAATGGCGAGTATCGCCCCCAATGCAGCCTTAGATATTCCATACTCAGCCGTCAAACCTGGTATAGCAAAAGAAAGATTCTTACGAACGAAATAGAATACGGCATAACCAATCATCGTTCCGAAAATCGTGCGCCATTGCCAATATGCAAAACTGTGTTTCGTTTTTTCCATTTTTAGGTCATGATTAAAAGTTATGCTTCAATTTCCCAGGCTCCTCCTTTAGCAAACACCTTGTCTACGAGTTCATCATAGAATTGACCTCTTTTTGCGAGGTCAAGCAAGTTTATTCGCCATCTCATGAGTTGCACATAGTCTGTAATTTCTCTCATCTGTTGACGCGTAACGCCAATATCAGCAGGATCAGTAGGTGCACCGACAATACGGAACATTTCTCTCATCCTTTCAAAAGAATATACCTGATTTTGAAGCCTCTCCTTTAACTCTAACCAATTTTCTTTTACTTTGGCAAGTTGTTCTCGCACAGTTTCCTTGTCGCTATATTTTTTTGTAATCTCCGTATATCCCAATTCTGGCACGGGAAAATCCTTGAATAATTCTTTTGCCCTTTTCTGCTCCTCTTCAAGCGAAGGCCATTTAGCCACACACATCTCAACATCAAGCTGCGATAGGTCCATTTTAAAGAGTTCGTCAAAGAAGGCACAGGTTGTAAGTGTACCTACTCCAACCTGAAATCCATGTGACTGGGATTTGCCCTTAAACGTATGTCCGGTCATATCAAGCCAATGGCTGTAAAGATGCTCTGCACAGGAAGCCGGACGACTCGAATGAGCAACCTGCATGGCGATTCCGCTTAATGTCAGCCCGGCAAAAAGGATTCCCAACGCCTTGGGATCACCCTCTGCCACACCTTTAGGATCGGAAATCATTTCTGGCAATATTTCATACAACATTTTCCAGGCTTCGGGCACAATCGGCTCCGTCCCGAATAGATCTGCTATAATCCATTCTCCTCCTGCCGGAATTTTTGCCGCGAGATCTGCATATCCCGCAGCCGTCATCTCTTTTGGTGCAGATGCCAGCACTTTGGTATCTGCAAGAATCACCTTAGGCGCATGACATTCTATATTAACCTTTGCGCCGTCAACAGTTACTGCAGATCCGGAAGATGAATACCCATCTACTGAAGCTGCTGTTGCAACGACCATATAAGGAACATTATGACGGAATGCCGCAAGTTTACATAGATCATTGATCACGCCTGATCCTACAGCAACCGGAATCGCCGGGTTTACATCAAGCACAATACCTATTTCATCCGCATATTTGGAATCAGCATGAAACTCCTCCATAGGGAAGATGAATTTTCTGCATTCTATACCTGCTTCAGTCATATATTTCCAGACTTTCTCACCGGCTGCCTTCCATGTATTTCTATCAGCTACAATAAGAGCATTTTTTTCAGGGAAATTTTCATTGAACAATTTAGGGGCGAGATTCAATACATCCTCCCCGAATTCAAAGACCTTGGTGTCACTTGCTAATGCAAGGGCATCTTTGATACGTGCATTAAAGTCAATCATCGTATTTTTAGTTTAAATTAGTCAGACATTGGATTAATCCATTAAAATAGGACACATTGTCAATTAGTTACAGATTCAAGGACGTGAGTTGCGGAATCTATCGTTTTCATGATAAAAGTTGCGTCCCGATTATGGATAGAGCAAAGGTAAACATTATATTTCGAATATACAAACTTCATCTTATATTTTTCTTCACTATGAAAACAAAATTTTTGTATTCATTAAAATTATCATTTTTAATAGCAATAATTGAATCAAAAGTGTTATATTTGTAAATATAAATGTAATAAACCAAAATATTATGGCAAACAAAAGAGATTTCAAAAAATCAGTAGATGCAATCGGTGGTGCTGTCTACAACGAAATGATGATCGCATATTACAATATAGATGGCGCTGACAAAAATGCTATTGCAGCCTCTATCGAAAAAGTTTTGGCAGCTGTAGCAAAAGCAAAAGACAATGCAAATGTGTTTTTTGACAAAGGTGTAAAAGCATTTGCAGATAAAGCCGAATATGCCAAATCAAAGGCAGCTTTCTTCAAAGCTCTATTCTCTAAGATTCACAAAGAATTTGGAGAAGAACTAAACGAGGCTGTAAAAGAATTCAACAAAGCAATTCCAGCTGAAGTTAAGAAAGCAAACAAAGAAGCTTCCGCTAATTAAAGATATGAACATGTGGGGTAAAATACTGAAGTGGAGCGGATGGAAAGTATCCATCACCGCGCCACAACGTGATAAGTGTGTCATATGCGTTGCTCCCCACACATCCAACTGGGATTTTATTCTCGGTTTATTCGCATATTATTCTCTGGGAAGAAAAGCAAATTTCTTAATGAAGGAATTTTGGTTTTTCTTCCCTTTGAAATATCTTCTTAAAAGCTTAGGAGGCATTCCGGTTCCTGCAAAGAAAACCGGGAGGAGTGTAACCCGAGAAGTGATAGAACTCTTCAGACAAAAAGCATACGTTAACCTTGCGGTTACTCCTGAAGGGACGAGAAGCAGGCGCAAGCAATGGAGAACCGGATTCCTGCATATTGCTTATGAGGCAAAAGTGCCCGTTCAATTAGGAATAATTGATTATTCAAATAAAGATATTATTATAAAAGATGAATTCATTCCAAGCGGAAATGTTGAAAGAGATATGGAATTCGTCAAAACATATTATTCCCATTGCGAAAAAGCAGCTAAATATCCTCAAAAATTTACTATCTAATCTTGATTCTGAATCTCAGAATTATCAAGACTTATAATATATTGGAATATATGATTACAAAAGATCTTAATGTCTGTCTTTTCCCCATGTCAATCACATGGGATGATGTCAATGCAAATTTAGAGAATTTGAAGAAATCATTGAATTTAGTCCATCCTCAGACAGATCTTGTTGTAATTCCAGAAACATTTTCAACCGGTTTCCCAATTGGCAAAAGCAAAGATGAAATCAAGACACTTGCCGCCAATACTTACACACAAACAATCGAAACGTTAAAAGAGCTTTCAAACAAACATAACATCGCAATAGCAGGCACTGTTGTTTGTGTACATGGCGATAAACTTTTTAACAGGGCTTTCTTTGTAGAACCAAATGGAGATATAACATTCGCTGACAAAAGACATCTTTTCACTATGGCTGGTGAAGATAAAATCTTTACAGCAGGCAATAATAGACTAAAAATTCGCTACAGGGGATGGAATATTGCCATGATCGTATGTTACGATTTAAGATTCCCAGTATGGTCAAGGAACCTTAATAACGAGTATGACATACTCTTAATCTCAGCAAATTGGCCAGAAGTAAGAATATCCGCATGGAACAAACTTCTCCTAGCAAGAGCCATAGAAAACCTATCATATGTATGTGGTGTTGACTGCACAGGAACAGACAACAACGACTTCAGCTATAACGGATCATCAATGATAATTGACTACAAAGGCAATGAGATAGGAAAAACCGTACCCTTAGCAGATGCGGCGGATCAACGTTTTATTTATGCAACTCTATCGCGTGCAAAACTTGATTCATTCCGCGAAAAATTCCCTGCATGGCGCGATTCCGATAAATTCAGCATTCATTAATATATATTCAATACATATTCACCATCGGGGAGAATAGGCAAAAAAAAGAAGCCCCAGGTCTCCCTGAGGCTTCAGTAAGGCGGCGATTACCTACTCTCCCGCTTTCGCAGTACCATCGGCGTGACAAGGTTTAACTT
>CABUVO010000030.1 GCA_902495075.1 uncultured Porphyromonadaceae bacterium | reverse complement strand
ATGATTCCCACCAAGGCAATCTTCACCGATGTAGTCCTCCATTATAAAACAATTTTCGGGAAGTTTCGGCAGTGGTGCAAGGACGGTTCGTGGCAAAAAAGCTGGGAATCCTTGCTTGGTCGTAACCGCGACAAGATAGACCTCTCCAGTGCCGACCTTGACGGCAGCCATACGGTTGCACGGCGCGGTGGAGAGGAAGTTGGCGGGGCGGCACACAAGGCGGCACAGACTACCAATGCAATATTTGTCGCTGACCGTCAGGGTATTCCTGTCGCCATTTCTGAGCCAAAGTCCGGCAAGCACCATGATGTGCATGAGATTGAGGCATCGCTCGACCAGATTTTCGGAATGATGGAAAACGCAGGCATTTCCATGGACGGCATTTTCCTCAATGCCGATGCTGGATTTGATTGTCATGATTTCAGAAGAAAGTGTGAAGGCGCCGGAATCATTGCGAACGTTGACTTCAACAATCATACCAATAACGACCAGAAATATCTTCTGGACACAGAGCTTCTGTCTCTCAGATACAGCATCGAAAGGACAAATGCATGGATGGACTCCTTCCGATCCGTACTCAACCGTTTCGACAAAACGGTCTCCAGCTGGAAAGGTTGGAATCTGTTGGCATTCCATGTGATATTCCTTAAACATATTAACAAATTCAAAAAGTCAAGATGACTTCACTGTTTAAATTTATTACGAAAAAATTATTATAAAGAATCTTTCGGGAATTTTGAGTTTCTTTTTGGCTTCTTCCGCCAAGTTTCGGCAGTCGAAACCGACAGGTTTCTCCTTTCTCAACTCGCGAAATCAGCTCAAAAATCTCCCTCAAACTTCCTCGAAAATAAATTTAAACAGTTTCTTAGATTCCTCAATTCCTCTTAAATTGTAGGTTGCTTTGATGGTTTGAGAAATTTTCTTTTGGCTTTATTTGATCTATGGCGGCAAACGGTATTGTAAATTTGTGGAAAGATAAGTAAATTTGCGGAATGATGAATATAGAAGAGGTACGGGAATATTGTCTGTCATTGCCGATGACAAGTGAAGACATGGCATTTGGAGAGGATTGTTTGCTGTTTCGAGTCAACGGCAAGATATTCGGATGTCTTGGACTTGTCAGGACCGATTACTTTGTGGTGAAATGTGATCCCGACTATGCGATTGATCTGCGCGACAAATACCGTGAGATAGAACCCGCCTGGCACTGGAACAAGAAATACTGGAACCAGATCAGTCTGGAAGGCACCCTCAGATCCGACTTCATAAAATCCCTCATCCGCCACAGCTACTCCGAAGTAGTGAAGAAATTACCCCGCCGCTTCCGCGCCGCCCATCCCGACCTCACCGCCATCCAATAGTTTTCGAGTGAAATAGATTGTTATTCTTATTAACTACAAGGATATTAGACAATGGTTGGTGTATTTCATTATCCAAGGTCGCTTAAATCAAAATACATTAAGCGAGTCCGTTGATTTTCATCCTCAGAACTTAGAAATACAAAATCATTTTTGAGATAGAAAGGGATTGCATTACAATATGCATCAACTGTCAAAAATCTGCATCCGGATTTATTATCTGTTATAAACAATGTGCTTATAAAATCTATGAGAAAGGTTCCAATTTGCTGCCCCTGGATTGATTTATCTATGCCAAGTCTGCATAGCTTGATAGCAGGATAACTTTTTAATCGTTTTTCATTTACAAACTTATGCTTTCTAAAACGATTAAAGTCAGTATTAGTTGGAAAATCCTTGATGGAGATACGATCATTTGCCACACTAAAATATGCTACAACTCTATTCGTGTTCTTATGTTCAAGTACGTAAGTCATAGCCAGTAGAGTTTTCCGATATAGGGGCGCATCATTAATGATGAAGTCATTAAGATCCTCATCTCCACAATCGAATTGTTTGACACTGTCAATCAATTCAAGTTTTCGTATTTCATAATCAGCTAATATTTCTTCAGCACGCATAATAGATTATTTGTTAACTAAAATGCTCATTGCCAATTTATAATTAGCTAATCTCCTACGTTTCTTTTCAGATGACTCTAACCGGGTGGTGTTCATATGTTCTATGAAACTACGAGCGTCATCTCCTTCCAAAACTGGAGTTTCTTTAATTGGTCTTGCCATATTTTGTTTTCAGTTATTTATATGTGCAAATATTTAGTGTTCACAAATAGACTGAGTGTGCAAAGCACATAACTTTTTGTCTGTTAACTAAAAGATAAATTTAAAAGTCTTTCTGCAAAGTTACAACAAATATTCGAAACTTTTAGATTATTCATGTATATTTTATATTCGTTTCTATAATTATATTGTAGACCTACTCTCAGCACTACTCTCAACTTGTTTGAATTCCTTTTGTCTCGACTTAATCCATGATAGCAAACAGTGTTTTTTAGTGGTATTACATTCGGCAGCGATTAGAGGCATGTCAATTCTTTTCTTTTACTACTCACTTTTCCTTTTACTTTATCGTCGGGTGTAGGTCGATATAGTTCCGAATGTTTTCGATGTTTTCGAATCTACTGTTTCGGTTTGTGCAATCCAAAAAAATATATATTTGCAACGCGGGTTACAGTAACGGCTGTTATATTATATATGAAATTTTAAGATAGAGAAATAGAGACTGAAGCACACTTTTAGACTCCTCAATTCCTCTTAAATTGTAGGTTGTTTTGATGGTTTGAAAAAATTTCTTTTGGCTCGATTTGATCTGTGTTAGCAAACGGTATTGTAAATTTGTGGAAAGATAAGTAAATTTGCAGAATGATGAATATAGAAGAGATAAGGGAGTATTGTCTGTCATTGCCGATGACGAGTGAAGACATGGCATTTGGAGAGGATTGTTTGCTTTTTCGTGTCAACGGCAAGATCTTCGGATGTATCGGACTTGTCAGGACCGATTATTTTGTAGTGAAATGTGATCCAGACTATGCTATTGATCTTCGCGACAAATACCGCGAGATAGAGCCAGCCTGGCACTGGAACAAGAAATACTGGAACCAGCTCAGTCTGGAAGGCACCCTCAGATCCGACTTCATAAAGTCCCTCATCCGCCACAGCTACTCCGAAGTAGTGAAGAAATTCCCCCGCCGCTTCCGCGCCGCCCATCCCGCCCTCACCGCCATCCAATAATCCTCTAATCTCGAGTGGAATAGACAAATACTCTTTTACTACAAGGAGACTGGACTAAAATTGGTGTAATTTTTTTAATTCGTATGGAGACGTTGAGATATTTTGCAATATTTTATAAAATATTCTTTATCTGCGAACAAAGAGTTCGCAAATAATTATTAAATTTGCATCATAAACGATATGCGATCCTTGAAATTGATGAAGCTAAACAAATTTTGACTCTCGTCCGACGTGTGTCGGATGTCATTCTTTCAAAAAAAGAATGATAACCTAACGGTATATTCTATTACAGTCAAAGACTGATTTATTATTGTAGGTTGAATTTTAAGTTCAAAAGTACAAGATAAAAACAAAGAAAAGAGTATTGGCTCATCAATTTCAAGTCGCACTTTCATTATGGATAAGTCGGAAATAATCGAAAAACTCAACAATATGAAGACAGCAAGTGATTTGGCTGTAGTTCTTGACTTAATCAAACAAAATGAGTTTGGTTCGATTAAATATAGCATCTCAGAAAAGATGCTTAAACATTTTTCTTCTGATTTGATAGCTCCCAAACGATATCGTACATTCCATATTCGAAAGAAAAGTGGTGGACTTCGTGAAATAAAGGCTCCATGTCGCCAGTTGGATGTAATTCTCACGTGTGTCAACCTTATGCTGAAATCTATTTATGAACCATCAGATGTAGCTATGGGATTTACTTCCGGAAGGTCTGTATTGAATAATGCTCAGGTTCATGTTGGTCATAACTATGTATTTAATATTGACCTTAAAGACTTCTTTCCTTCTATTCCTCAGGCAAGGGTATGGAAACGTCTACAATTAGCACCGTTCAAATTTTCACAAGAAGTTGCAAATGTTTTAGCGGGACTTTGTTGTAGTTATGATAAAACAATAGAGGCGAATGTTTTACCACAGGGATCACCGGCCTCGCCTTTACTAACAAATGCAATATGTGACAATCTTGACCGCAGAATGAAAGGGGTGGCTAAACGGTTTGGCTTGCACTATAGCCGTTATGCAGATGACATGACATTTTCAAGTATGCATAATGTCTATCAAGAGGGGAGCGACTTCCGCACCGAAATTCAGAGAATTATCTCCGAACAAGGATTCCATATGAATGAATCCAAAACCCGTCTTCAGAAGAGAGGTGCCCGACAGGAGGTGACTGGGCTTACAGTAAATGCCATTGCTAACGTTTCGCGACAATATATCAGTGATTTGCGTTGGATTTTACATATCTGGGAAAAAGAAGGATATGCCAAGGCTTATGCCCTTTTCTATCCTAAATACAAGCATGATAAAGGTTACATTAAGAAGGGTGAACCTGTGATGGAGAATGTTATAGGCGGAAAGCTCAATTATCTCAAGATGGTTCGTGGTGCAAATAATTCAACTTATCAGAAACTTGCAGCACGCTATGCCGCGTTGCAACAGCTTGTATTTGTCGATAACGAGACAGATAAATCAGAATCATACGTATACGTTCAACCCTATGCTTTGGCTGATTTTCAATCACTTTTCCATACGACAATCTCACTTGAAATTTCGAGAGATAAAAAAGTCATAGGCAAATGTGTTATTGATAATCGAGAGAAGCTTTTGTCTATCAGTAAATCGACTCAAAAGATTCTTTGCCCCGATATAGAAGGCAAATGTCCTGGAGATTCTATTCAATCCAATGAACTTGATAAGTGTTTTGTGACACTGTGTCGCAACAAAGGCAAGAATTTTTGGCTCATAACTAAATTTGAGCCAAAACGTTCGCATTGCCTAAGTATACAAAACCTGAATTTAAATCCTGACGAGCTACTTACCCTTTGGGAGAATAAAGGGCTTCAAGGAGCTGTAGATAATCTTGCTCTTTTTATCCAGCATGGTAATCCCAATGATTCCATTTTAGATTCTAATCCATTAATTTCGGCTGAAACAACTGTAGATCGCGGTGTATTTAACATTACAAAGGAAGATATAATTGCTTTCTTCTTAAAGAATAAAAATGTCACTACTATGCATCGCAAAAGAGCTATGCAAATATTGATGTCTAACATATCACCCAATACTGAGTATAACAATATCAATATAGTTGAATTGCTTGAAATTTGGGAGAATGAAGGACTCGATGCTGCTGTAAAAATTTGGAAAGAATCTTCGACAAAGAAGACTAAACAATATAAGTCAAAAACACCAATACTTAAAGGACAGCCTAAAAGCTTTGATATTCCTAAAAATAACATTAATACTTTGTAAAATAAAAATGAATGTAATGGTATTCTCTTATAATATTGATATCGACTTTGATGATATATATTTATATATTGATAATTCAACATTAATTGGATAGCTATGATTAACACATATGTTTTGTCTGAAGAACAATTGGATTTTATTCGGTTTATGAGCAAAGCAGAAATATGTACGCCAGAACTTAAAAATCGCGTAGATGGTTGTGTAAAGAAATCTTTACAAAATAAAGACACATGCAATCGAGTTCCTCAAAAACTTCATATCCCGCTAATGATTAGTAATTTTCTTGTACTATTTACAAAGCAAGATACAGCATTGCGCTATATTACCCATACCTGGGATGCAAATCAATTTGAAAATTATGAAACGTTTGAAGAACAATATGCTCGTGATCTTAAGATGCAGGAAATATGGAAGTCGAATTTAAGGCAAGATAGCAATAGTATGCTTTATATGGCTTCAAATCGTCTCTTTTATCTGATATATAATTTCCTACTTAATCCGGCCCATAAAAGATGGCACGATACTTACGACATAAGAATCGGATTTAAAAATATTAGTCTTTATATCAAGGAATGGATGAATAAAAATCAAGGATCTCAACCTTCAGATATGCCATTAACATTTTTACCAGAGGAAATACGTCCCACTGGTCTTTGGGGAGATAAGATATTGTTGAAATTTGGTGATGTCATAGAAATTTTTAGGAAATCTATATGTTTCAAAGGATCAGAATTTTATAGTTTAGTAAGAAGAGTTTTTAATAGAGGAGAATTTAATCTTGATGAAAATGGAATTCAATCATTACGTGGCATTTCATTTTATACCGATACTCAGAGAATCGAAGATGCAATACGACGCGTTGCAAAAAATTGTCTTGACTATAAACATTTTAATAAAATAAAAATATCAGGCGAACTTAAGGATTCAAATTATACTATTACAATACTCCAAAAAGATTCGTTTTCCGATTGTCAATATAATGATGACAAAATACAATTAAGAGGAAAAGGTGATATGATTGATATAAAGAAAAGTCTTCAAAGTTTATGTGATTTTAGCGTTCGGAGTAGATTTAGAAATGATAAAGGAGAGCTTGCAACTGCTACTATATCGTATCTCTATGACCGTAATTTTGATGCAATGCCTAGGGTATCTTGGAGTGAAGAGACATGTGACGGGTTTGAATATATCTTTAAATTTTATTTGGCATGAGAAATTTTTTAATTTGCGATGATAAAGTTAATCGGCAGAAGCAATTGCTTGGAGATAATTTTGTACATCTAACTAACAATTCTCAAGTTATCTTAATAAACAATAGAGAGGATTTGGAAGCATATATTAACAATTGTGAAATAATAGCTATCCATTCATCTATTATTGGGTCGGTCAATGATATATCAATTTTTCTTAATGATCATAAAGTTGTTCTTGAAAATAAATATCTTATTTTGTTTTCAGGCAGCGAGCCTGAATGGAGGCATGATTCTGATCATCTTATATTTTTAAACGTTTCAGATTTTTATTCATCTTCTCTGATATCTTTTATTGAAACAGTTTGTGATCCTAACAAAGAGGTTTCTCTTCTTCGGTTTCACTATGGTGATATGATGCAATTGCCTCTGATCTTAGAAATAAAACATAAATTGTGGTTAAATGAAATTAATGATAATGTTGATTTTGAAGAATCGATAGATCAAGCATGCGAAATACTTGGTTTTAATGCTTATGATCCTAATTTAAGAGAGAAAGTGGATAATCTCTATAATGATTTGACGCAAAAGATTTAGAGTATGAACGTTTTGGTTATTGATTTTCAAATCCCTCATCTTCCCAGAATTGAACATAAATCTCTTAATTATAGATACATTGGAAAGCCATATACGGATTGGGATTCTTTTATAGATAAAGAGTTTTCAAACATTTTTGAAAAAGTAACTTACGATCTTATCGTATTGCCATACTCTCTTTCAAATAATTACTTTGAGTTCTCTGGAATTCGAGCAGCTGCTCACATTAGATGTACGTCTAATTGGCATAATACACATACCCCTATTTTATTTTGGGGCAATGAAGATGCTTCAATAGTTTCAAGATATGATAAATTGGGAATATTATTATTCTCCCAAGGGACACGCTTGTTTAATGGCACAGATTTATTGTCTTGGTTAAGTGAGCACTCGAATAGTATCCAACCTATGACAAAAAATGAATATTTAGAAACACTCGATAAACTATCCATAAAAGCACCTAAAAGTTTGGGTGGAAGACATAGTATAGCCAATCTATGGTGTGTCCTTCGTTGGTCGGAAATGATGCAAATACAGACAAAAGATACTACACTCCAATCTTCTATATATTACAAATATGAACGATCACGTTCAGGTGATACAGAACCATTTAAGAGAAAATGGTTAAAAAACAAAGGACAAAATATTCCTAAAATTGTAGAACCTCCTAAGGGTAAAGGAAAATGGAAAATTGCATATATAGATGATGAGTATTTATTTTGGTTTCCTCTTCTCAGTGTAATTGCGCCGAAAGAATACGCTGACATTATATGCTTTAGCGATTTTAGACAAATTGACAGCCAAGAAATTTTATTGAAAAAAATTGAGATGTTTATTGCAAAACAAGATGCAGATTGTTATATTGTGGATTTGCGATTGCATCATTGTGATTTTGAGGAAAATCATGAAAAATTAACTGGACATTTAGTTGGCGAATGTATTACAAATAATAATCGAGCGAATCAAATAGTTTACTTCACTGCATCCAATAAAATTTGGAATTATTTTTATACAAGAAGTGAAAATCGTCAATTTGAATTAGCGATAAAAGAATCACCGGATCTTCATTATAATATGAATCAGACATATTCCAATTATATACAATTTGTATCTTCATTAAATTTAGCGCTTAAAGATAGTTATATTAAAACGTATCTACATGAATTGCAAGTTATAGGCTGTACTAAACTATCTGGATTTATAGATTTGTTGTTGCTCTATCAAAGAAATAAAAAATTAGTTTTACCATCAATAATTCTTAGTGAGATCGTTTTTATTGAGGAATATCTAAAAACAAAATACTCTATATCAGTAGGAACTATAACCAATGAGGATTCAAATGAGCAATACAAAGTATCAGATTTAATTGTTTGCAAATCTGAAAAAAGCAATGGTTATTCTTCGGTTACAATGGTAAAATTTGTTGATAGAAAACAACTTTATCCTGGATATGAAAAACTTGGTGAAAATACGGATATATATCGAATCGTAGCCCCTTTACGCTATGTATATCATTTCCCAGAAAGGTTGATTAACCTTGTTGTAAAAGCTAAATATATTCGAAATACTCGAATTGCGCATGCATCAGGAATTGTCGATTTTAATCTAGAGGAGGTGAAAGAAATTTTTGAGGAAATTATACTAAAAATTCTTAAAAATGATCGGTAATTTAAAAATTTCAGCCTTTCAAGAAGCGGCTATTGCCCTTTTCAAGACATTCCTTACAAGCGACTCTCAAGTATTTCTGCTTAAAGGTGCGGCGGGAACCGGTAAGACTACGCTTGTGTTGGAATTTCTTAAGATACTTTATGCTGAGAAGCGAGAATATGCATTAATGGCTCCAACCGGAAGAGCCGCATATATAATAGGGAAAAAGACGAGTTGTCCAGCTACTACGATTCATCGGTGTATTTATGGACTGTCAAAATTGAAGTCAACAAGTCAAAACAAGGAAGATGAAGACGATGGAGGTCTTCACTTAAGGTTCGCCCTAAAAGCAAATAATGATTCGTTTAGAACTGTTTATATAGTTGACGAGTCTTCTATGATTTCGGATAAATTCTCGGAATCTGAGTCTTTTTCATTCGGATCAGGATGTCTTTTGTCAGATTTTTTTGAATTTGCCCAGGGTAGGAAAATTGTTTTGGTAGGAGACTATGCTCAGTTGCCTCCTGTTGGTATGGATTTCTCACCAGCATTGGAGAAAGATTACATTGAGAAAAAATATAGCTGCAAGGTCACTGAAATTATGTTGCGAGATGTGTTTCGGCAGTCATCCGAGAGTGTGATGTTGGCAAATGCCACGAGAATCCGTAACAGTATAGATAATAAATCTTTTATAGAGTTTAAGCTTGAAGAAGGAGAAGATTCCGAATCAGAGGATATAAATCTGTTAAGCCCATATTATTTAATATCGCCAGACAAGCCGAGTGTAAAGTCTTCGATTATAGCATATAGTAACAAACAAGCTTTAGACTATAATCTGGCTGTACGCCGACATTATTATGGAGAGGACGCTCCACGTTTAAAAGCCGGTGAGCTATTGATGATATGCCGTAATAACTATTCATTTGAATATGAATTGTTTAATGGCAATATTGTTCAGGTTGTGGCTTGTCAGTCAGACAATGAATTGATACAACGTCAGGTAAGAGTAAAATTAGGAAAGGATCGCATCGAATCGGTAGATTTAAAATTCCGTAAAGTTACTTTACGGTTTGGTGTTGGCGGAAACCCTGTCACACTCAATGTGATGATATTGGATAATTTTCTTGATGATCCCTCTGGTTCTGTAGATGTGTTGTTGACTCGTGCTTTAATTGTAGATTTTAACAATCGTCTTCCTGAAAGGATTAAATCATGTCTAAGTGAAATTCGGAGGTTGTTAAGATCCAAGGATAATCTTACAATTGAGCAGCAGGAACTCTGCGATACCTATATAAATCTATTGAGCAATGATCCGTATTATAATTCTGTTGTATGTAAATATGGTTATGCCATGACATGCCATAAAGCCCAAGGCGGAGAATGGGATAATGTATTTGTTGATATGGGAAGGTTTGGAGGAACATCCAATGAAAATTATTTCCGGTGGGCATATACAGCTCTCACCCGAGCAAGCAAAAAGATGTGGTATTTTCGTTCTCCGGAATTCAGCTATATCAGCGATCTCATAGTTGAAGAGATAATGCCGTCTTCGAAAATAAAAGTCAGCAGTTATGCCGGTGATAAGGATTTTTGCAAGTCAAGATTTGATCGCATATCAGAATTGGCTCAAAAACATGATTTGAGTGTTACAGAAGATATGTCGAAAGCATATCAACATATAATAACATTTACTGATAAGGACAATGCATCGGCAACATTCCAATTGTGGTATAACGCAAAAGGCTACAGCGATAAAGATATTCTATTGACGGCATCGTCAGAAGAATTATCTTCATTGTGTCGTTCTCTGATTGATTCGTCGTTTGCTCCGAAAGTCGTTCCATTCTCAGCTCCTAACCGACCATTTGCTGAAAAATTAGTGGCTTTTGTCAGAAGTCAGATAGATGAACTGGGCATTCAGCTTCTCAATATAACTCAAGAGAATTATCAAGATGTTTTCCATCTTAAAACGGATGGAATCGCACAAATAAGATTAACCTATACGTCTAAAGGCAACTATACATATATGAGATTGATAAGTTCATTAGGTTCTCTTGATACAAAACTTAGTGCGCTAAGGAAAAGATTCATTTAATCTTAACTGTATATGACTATAAAAGAGATAACGGCACTCCGGAAGTCCGGAAATTTGCAGGAAGCGTTAGAAGCCGCTGAAAATGAATTCGCAAAAAACGTCAACATTTATACAGCTGGTGCTCTGTTTTGGTGTCTTAACGATCTTGCCAAACAGCAGAATGAAGATGAGTTGGAGGTTACGATAAAGCGGATGGAAACTTTATATTCTGATTGGTGCGTTGGAGATGAATTTATGCAAAAGGCTCTTGCTTCAATTTCGCGTAAGACTCAACCTCATTTTCAGGAATTAAAAATTGCAATAGAAAATGCCAAGAAAGGAATAAACATCAGTAACGTGTATCAGAGGTTTGCTGATATTTTCAATGTAGGGAGTCTTGATGTTGCTTTGTATTCTGATTTCGGATGGCTGACATACTATGCCCTAAAACAAACTCCGCTTGATAAAGTCTATATTCGAAAAGTAATGCTCAGTAACTACCTTAGTTTAGAATTGCCAAAGCCGTCGATACTGCATTCATTAATTCTTGGGGAAGCTATAAAAGTTGAGCAAAATACTCCGTTACAATTCCGTATCAGGGACTTCATAAGTATGTGGGGGTTGGAGAACCTTCGAGAGGAGGATTGGGAAGAATATCGTACAACGGACGGCAACACATTGCCATCTAATGTAGAAAAGCTGATTGGTGTGTATACAAAAGAGCTTAAAACTGATGGAATAGAAGCCTGCGAAGAATTCAGTCAGTTGGTAGATAAGGCTCTTCTTAAGTATCCTAAAAGTCAGAATATGCCTTATTTCAAAGCAACTGTATTAATTTCACAAGGTAAGAGTGGCGAAGCGTTAGCATATTATAAAGATTTAATTCTGCGATTCCCTGCAAAATTCTATCTCTGGAATCAAACCGCAGAACTGGTCGATGACGATGATACAAAGATTGGTCTTTTATGTAAAGCCTTGTCATGCGGAGCTGATGAAGAATTTCTGGGAGGCGTTCGACTGAGATTAGCATCGTTGTTAATTCAAAATGGGTTAAAGTCGAATGCTAAATTTGAATTAGAGAAGTATAGGCATACATATCAAAACAAAGGTTGGAATCTAAAACCGGGATTCTGGCAAATCTATAACCAATTGACATCCATTAATCCGACTGATAGTAATGATGCTATTTATGCTGAATACTCAGTTAAAGCCGATGAATTTGTATACAATTCATTACCGACTGTGTTGGCTGTAAAAGTTGCTGAATTACAAAATGAAGACCGTAATCATCCTGGAAGGAAAATTACGACTTGGAGTTTTCGTACCGAGGAATCAGTTGTGAGATTACGAAAACCGACTAAATTCGGATTGAAAAAGCACACACCCAATGGAACAATCTTTGATGTAAAGATTCAAAATGAAAAGATTGTCTGGATAAAAGAGCATAGTGGCGACATATCTGTTTCATGGCTAAAAGAATTCAGAGGGGAAGTACATTTACGCACAGACCGTAATGGCAAGAAGTATACAATAATAGCTGGCTCATATGTTGGAGCAAACCTGTTAAAAGGGATTTACGAAGGTCAAGATATTAAGACTCTTTCGGTTCAACAAAAAGATGGTCGCTGGTCAGCTATATCATTATTGAAGATCTAATTGTCATTGAGATGCCGGCGAATAAGAATGCTTTGACTCGAATTGTATTGCTCGACAAACTGCTTGCCGATCGATACCATGCATATTCAATTCAGGATATGACTGATTATCTTCAACGCGAATTACCTCAATATGGACAGGAGGGTGGCGTCAGCAAACGTTGCGTTGAGAAGGATATTGAGTATTTGGAATATAACTTTCCTATACTGATAGAATTTGAGCGTTACACCGTTGATGCTCACTCTGCTATGACCGATAAGTTTTATCGTAAACGCTGTATCAGGTATGCAGACCCGACTTTCTCGATATTTAAGGGTAAGCTTTCAGAAGAAGAAAAGGGGCTGTTGGTTGCAGCTCTTTCTACGATTGGATCTTTCGATGGGCTCGACGGTTTTGGATGGCTTGATGATTTTAGTAAGCGTCTGGGATTAGTCGAAACAAAGCCTGTTATTCAAATATCGAAAAATCTTCTTGAGAACAAGACACTTATGGCGGAAGCTTTTTCTGCTATACGTGCATGTTCTGTTATAAAACTCCATTATCAGCTATTTAATAGCCTTGACGAGCGAGAAGTTATAATTTCTCCGTATCTTCTTAAAGAATATAATCGCCGTTGGTATTTGATTGGCGCTGCTGATGACACCGGAAAGCTTCTAACATTTGCACTTGATAGAGTTAAATATATCGAATTTTTGCCTGGTTATGAATTTATTGATGCACCGGATGATTTATTGGAACGATATGAAGATATTATAGGTGTCAGCTATTATGAAGGCCGCAATATACAAAAAATTATATTTTGGGTATCAAGTAAATCTGCATCTTATGTTGCTACCAAGCCGGTGCATGGATCGCAAATCAGCATAAAGGGTGAAAACGAACAATCCATACGAAAAAAATACTCAGTTCCTTCGGGAGGCTCTCTGTTTTCTATCGAATGTATGGAAAATTATGAGCTTATCCGTGAGTTATGTTCGTTTGGCGGTGAACTTAAGGTGTTGTCTCCTTCTAACATCGTCGATTCTGTTAAGCAAAGAATAAAGTCGATGTTTGAACTTTATCAAACTTGACGAACATAGAGTTCGTATTGTCGTTTTACATTTGCATTATAATCCAAAAACAATGATGAATATGAATGATGAGTACTACGAATACGACCAAAACGATTATGGAATCAATTATGGCGAGTATGCTGGCGAGTATGCTCAGGATGTGGAAAGTTATTCAGACGATGTGATTAACGATGCATTCGAAGGCGAACCTGATACTTATTGGAACATTGATTAAATTGACAATGATGCGATCTAAGAATTCACGAATTATTCGTATCTTTGTAGACTAATAGACTATAGTGTGAATTGATTTTGTGGGCTGAAGCTGACATTTGAACTTGCCTGACGAATTGTCAGGTACTTTTCCGAAAGGAAACTTCCAATGGTCAATTGGCTTGAGAGATTAACATGTCTTCTTGCGGTGCAGTGGCTCCTCTTCAGCCATGTTAATCTCCTTTGAATATCAGATTTAATAATGATTGTATGAAGTCTGAATATAGAAGGTCTGAAAAGACATAAAGAGATGATGCTTCAGCCCACAAATCAATTTTATTATTTCATAAATGCTAAATGGATAAAAAAACACTTATTGCTAAAGCTCATGCTCTTGAGAACCGTAATGATCTGCTTAATCTTCTTAACGAAATTAAGTCTGATCTATTGGGCGATAATTCATATCCATTTACTCGTAAACAATTGCTCATTCTTTGTAATCCTAAGAACGAGAAGCGGCGTTACTTTTCTTTTGAAATTCCAAAGAAGTCTGGGGAGTTTCGGCAAATTTGTGCACCATGTGGAAACCTCAAATGGTTTCAATTATGTTTAAACGAAATTTTTAAGGCGTTATATTCACCATCTCCTTATGCAATGGGTTTTGCGAATGGACGTTCAATTGTTGACAATGCGCGAATACACACCAATCAACACTATGTTTTTAATATAGATCTCAAAGATTTTTTTCCAAGCATTGTTCAGGCTCGTGTCTGGAAACGTCTCCAACTTTTTCCATTTAATTTTAATGCTAAAGTTGCCAGTGTTATAGCCGGATTATGCTCTATTAAGTTGGTGAAATGTGATACAAACGAAACGTTTACTGAAAGTTTCGTTCTTCCACAAGGAGCACCAACTTCACCACTTCTTACGAATGCTATTTGCGATACGCTTGATCGTCGTCTGCACGGGTTGGCAAAACGGTTCGGACTGCATTATTCGCGTTATGCCGATGATATAACGTTTAGCTCTATGCATAATGTCTATCAACCTGAAAGTGAATTTCGTAAAGAGTTGAGACGCATTATTACAGATCAACATTTCACAGTTAACGATAAAAAAACTCGATTGAGCCATTGTTCATATCGTCAAGAAGTAACGGGATTAATTGTCGGAACAAAAATTAATGTTGCACGTAAATACGTTAAAGACATACGTGCGATCCTTCATATTTGGGAAAGATATGGTTTAAATGCAGCCTTTGCAACTTTTTATCCTCGGTATAAAAGCGAGAAATGCCAACTTAATCGAAGAGAACCGAATTTGATCAATGTAATATCAGGTAAGTTGTGCTATCTTAAGATGGTAAAGGGTGAAAACGACCCAGTATATGTCAAACTTAATACCCAATTTATTCGGTTAGTCAAAGACAATACTCGAAAAGAACAAGAAGGAAATATACACTACCTCTTCACCATGTCTAAAGTCGACTTTGAAAATAAGCTTGGTGTAACGATTGAATTTGCCACTCGTAAGGATGACCAAAAAACTTATGGCTTTTTCTCTTTTCAAGGCAGACGTTTTGTCGTAGCTGTCAGCAAGAATCTTGATGTAAATAATATGCCAGGAAACGTTCAGATTTCTTTAACACGCATGGTTTCGCCAATTGAATCTTACAAACTTCAAGATGAACAAATGCAGTCTGTTATGTATGACGAAATGCGAGTAGGCTATTTGCTCCACAAACCTTTGGGTAATTATAAGACGGTTGAGCAGAAATCGAACAATGTAATTGTTTCTTCCGAGCTTAAAGATGTTGTCATTAATCTTGCTGAAACATTCCCAGAACTTGATCTTAACGATGAAATGGGTATAATTGAATCTCACAATCAAGAGAGTCTTTTGGCTCGATTGGTGAAATCAAACTTTGACCTCTCAATTCTACCATAATGGAACAAGACACTAACAAAGAATATCTTAAAAAACTGTTGGATTTTTTGAAAAATAGAATACTTTCAAATCCAGCAAACGCTTGGTTTGCGAAAGATTTGTGTAAAATTATTACGCCAGTATCTGATTCAAGGATTTCAGACATACATGAGCAATGTATCGAAAGTATACTTCAAGATCAAGCAAAAGAGTTCTACAAGGATTTTGTCATTACCGATATAAAATCCCAACTCATTTCTGATTTTGTAAAGATGGAACATTGGCGGCGCCGGAACAATATTGGTGAATTTGGCTTTGCTGTTTTTCAGCAAATAGAGTGTATTATAAATCGGATAAGCACAGACAATACTTTGTCTGAGGTGTTCCGTGCGATGATGGATGCTCTTTGCTATGTCGATAGTTACAATCCTGTAGTCTCTAATCGTAACTTGAAATCTACATATACTGTTGCTCAATTATTGTTTATGCACGATGCTCCGGCAAAATCAAAGGAGACTTTGTCTCAGCAATGGGTGCTTGATAAATTTAAGTCAATCAATTATTTCATATGCCATAAAGGATGTCTTACAAATTCCCAGTTCAATCAATTTGTTGAGGAAAATAATCTCTTTGGCGAGATATATGCTCTGCGAAATCTCAATCACCGAGGAAATAATATGACAGAACCAGAGAAAAAAAGACTAAAGAATATTTATGCCAATCCAAGTCGAGCCTTTCTTTCTATTACATATCTTTTATGTTGGTTCGTAAATGGTGTGAATCAAGGGTTTCCTGTCTCTGAAGAACTTATTGAATTTGCACAAACTGACTTCTCGAATGTTCGAAAACCGAATATTGGTCCAAAAGTAATTGATAAGATTGAACTTAAAGATGACGGTAGAAAACGCTTTAAATAATTATTACAAGTTCGGTAGACTCGTATGTGATATATGCCAGACTTAACGGGATCCAATATAGATTCGATAAGGAAAGAATGAAGAGTGAAAAAATCCTTACCAGAAAATATTTTGTTCCTTCAAACGCCTCTCTGTTTCCTGTCAAATGTACGGAAAACTAAGAGCTTATCCGCGAGTTATGTTCGTTAGGCGGTGAACTTAAAGCTTTATCGGAGCCGAACATTATCAATTCAGTTGAATAGAGAATAGAGTCGATGTTTGAACTTTATCGGGTTTGACGTACATAGAGTTCGCATTGTCGTTTTACATTTGCATTATAATTTTCCGAAAGGAAATTTCCAATGGTCAATTGGCTTGAGGGATTAACATGTCTTCTTGCGGTGCAGTGGCTCCTCTTCAGCCATGTTATCTCCTTTGAAATATCAGATTTAATAATGATTGAATGAAATCTGAATATAGAAGGTGTGAAAAGACATAACGAGATGATGCTTCAGCTCACCAATCAGTTTTATACTACATAATTAATAAATGAATAAAAATACCCTTTAGTTATGGATGAGAAATATTATAAGGGACTTATAGACACTGTGAAAAGGAATGATAAGATGTTTTGGGAAAAGTTTGTAATTCCGAGTGATAGTCGTAAGGATTTTGATAAGTTGTGGGGAATCCTGAACGATGAGGATGCTCAGGTTTCTCCAAAAACTTATTTCGAGGCAATGAGGCTTTGTGTCGATTCGTATTACGGTATTAAGGAGAAATCGCTTCCGGTATGGGAGAGTATTGCTAAAAAATATGAGGGAGTTTTGAATGGGGATAATCAGAATTCACAGGAATTTATAACGGCATTTAGGAATTTTCTCGATTCACATAATGTTGGTCATGCATCTGTATCGCTTTTTTATGAAATGATGCGATGGACAGTAAACGCAGGGGATTTGGAAACTGCAAGAAAAATCGTGAAACATTATCCTATTCCCGTAGAAGATCATGACGCATTAACGGAGATTTATGAAGAGTATCCGGAATTTGGCGCATATATCGAGTGTCTTACGGATATTACAGTTTATCCTCTGCCCGATTCTTCAGAATTCAAAGATACTGTATGCTGGATTTTCTCAAAATTGGGCTCACTGCCAGGAACCTGGAAGTTGAAATATACATATAGAGAATGTATTGGAAATTAGTATGCAGTGTGCCAAGATATAAAAGAATAGATGGGAAAATTTTAGAAGCAAAAGAAACAGATAATGTCGGTAAAAGTTAAAATCATATGGTGTGTATTATCGTGGCTTACCTTGTCACCTCTTTTTCTATACTTGACTAATCGGTGGGGAATGTTGAAGAAATGGCTAAGAATAGTTCTGATGTTAATATCGCCTTTGTTTATAGTTATTTATGCACTCGTAGCAATCGGGCTGTTTATTGTGATTGTCGTGATATGTCCTGACTTTTTTTCAATAATAACGCGAACACGCGATGATTACTATTTCTCAAATCCTAAGAGAATCGAACGTATAACCGATATGAAATTCGATATCGATCGCGTCATATCTTATGAGCCAGGTGAAAAATCTTTCTTGGGAGACTATGACAGTACAACTCGTGTGTTGCTAAATGAGCGTCCGGATTATGTTTTATTGGATAGCCTTGTGAAAACAGGGAAGTGGAGTAGAACGAGTAATAGCTATTATTTTTCTGCGATATGGGGAAATGAAATTCCTGCACCACCCGGAGAACCGGAGGGAGAGGATCGAACACTTACGATAACAGTCCCACTAGATTCAGATACTATTATCATAGGATCTGGGAAATGGTAAAGTTTACCTTTTTCAAGAATGGATATATGATATCAGATAGTTTATGATTTTAAGACTATTTTTATTATGGATGAGAAATGTTATAAGAGGCTGATAGACACTGTGAGAAGGGTTTTTTATAATGGCTTACTATATCCTGCAAAACGATACTGAATATGGTGCATATGTTGAATGTCTCACGGATATTATAGTTTATCCTTTGCCAATTTATTCAGAATTCAAAGATACTGTATGCTAGGTTTTCTCATAATTGGGCACATTGCCAGGAACAGAGAAGTTGAAATATACATATAGAGAATGTATTAGAAATTAAATAGATAAGATGATAATTGTTTTTAGTCGAAATAATAAATAATATTGATAAATAATAATATGGAAAGAGAGGAATATGAAATAATAGACCTGTATCAGTTTGAGTATCAACTGATACCAGGACTAATAGAATTAACTAAAGATAATACTGCTTCTCCCGGAGAATTTCTTTATTATATGTCGGACTTGGGCTGGATCTTAAACACTGCATTATCAGTGTTTAAGTTAAAATGTAATTTTGACACTTCTGATATTAGCGTAAGTTGTACAACTGCTCATAATAAGAACTTCATTATTGTCTTTAGCTTTCCCAATCCAAAAGAATCTCCTTTGGCTAAGTTTGGAGCAATTGTATTAAACACAAATGGAACGAATTATTATACATTGGAAAAGTTTAGAAAATTTTCAAGTGAAAATGGACAATATAGATATGGCTGGATACTCGGAAGCAAATCCAATGGAAATCATTATAATTATGGAGAAGTAAAAGACTGCTCTTATCCTAAAGAATTTGTTTCTTTATTGGATAAGAAAGGATTTTTAGAAAATAAGAGTGGATTCCTTAAAAATTTTTTAATAAGAACAGGTCTTTTATGGAATTAAGGAATTGCGAGAATACATACTTTAGAAATATGTTGGTTATGCGGAAAAAGAATTGTATTATAATTGGATTGGTGTTGACGGTTGCTATTTGTGCGATTGTTGCATGCGATCAATCGGTTGCTTACAATGCCAAAGGGAGGTTGTATGACAATGTGGACAGTATTCCTCATCGTCAGGTGGGGCTGATTCTTGGTACATCGCCGGTTTCGATATGGAACGGGCGAAGGAATTATTATTTCGACCATCGGATAAAGGCTGGCGCGGACTTGTATAAAGTGGGGAAGGTGGAGTGGCTTGTTGTTAGTGGGAGAGATTATCGTAATAGCGAGAAGGGATACGACGAACCAACGGCGATGCGCGATTCGTAGACATTATTTGATGCTGATAATTTGTTTGCGCATATTATAGACAAATACTTCAATGAGGAAAGAGACAGTATAACAACACTTATAATCATCAACTTAAAATTTTTGTAATGACATCGAATCGTTTAACATTTTTATTTTGTGTTTTAGTTGCTATAATTTGTATGACAGGGTGTAAGAACCACAAAGATAACAATATATGTGCTCATGCTGAAACAAGTGGAGTATATTACTGGAAGACTGTGCTCGAGATTGATAGCGTTGAGCGTAATTTCCTGATAGAAAATGATGTGCACCGAGCCTATGTGAGATTCTTTGATATTGTTGTTGATGAGTCCCCCTTGGCAATGGATCCTGTGGTGCCTAATGCAACATTGCAGGTAAAAGATTCATTTCCCGTTAATGAAATTGTGCCTACCGTCTATATTACAATTGATGCGCTCAGACGTATGAAGTCAACTGAGGATGAATGGGCTGAAAAGATTGTAAAACGCGTCTTTAACATGTGTAGCTATAATGAGCTTTCCGTACCCAAGGAATTACATCTTGATTGCGATTGGACAATGAATAGTGATACTATTTTCTTCAATATTTGCAGGGAGGTCAAAAGAGAGTTGCAACTTCGCAATCCTAAAGCAACGCTTAGTGCTACAATACGTCTTCACCAGTTATCACAAACTCCACCTCCTGTGGATTATGGAGTGCTTATGGTATATAATACCGGGTCATTTAAGAATCCCTATGAAAATAATTCGATACTTTCCGTTGAAAATGTCAGACCTTATATCAAATATCTCTCGAAGTATCCTCTACATTTGGATTACGCTTTCCCTATATTCTCTTGGAATCTTCTCTATCAGGAGGAGAGATTCCGAGGTATATTAAATGTAAAGGTTAAACTCCCTGATACAATGCTTAAACCTTTGGAGAACAATAGATTTGAAGTTGTCTATGATACCCTGATAAACAATATTCCAATACAAAAGGGCGATATAATCAGAAAAGAGGATGTATCATTCAAAACTATTATGGAAGTTAAGGCTTTGATTGAAAAAGAATCCAACGACAACAGACATTCCATTATATTATACAGTCTGGATGGGCAAAATCTTAATAATTACAGTGAAAATGAATTTAAGAAGATTTATCAGTAACATAGTTGCGTTAACAATCTCAATTGCCGCGTATGCTTGCGGACCTTTTGATGCGTTAACGTCTAATCCTTTTGTTTTTCATTTTTATCAAGAGGAAGAAACACCTACCATCATTGATGAACAACGAGAAGATAACATAAAAGAATGGAAAACACTGACTTCTATGTCAATACCGGATTCACACATAGAGGCTGCTGTATATGACTATACATTTGAAGAACTTAATGATGCTTTTACTTATGAGCAAAGTGACAATCTATTCCTCAAATGGATTATTTATCATAAATCAGAAGGTATTAAGGATTTTCTTCTTCTTGCCAAAGAAGTTGAAGAGCTTCGCTTAAATAGAGTTTCTCAATGGTACTATCCAGCTGATAAAAAGCAGAAATATGATTCAAGAAGTGAAGCGGAGAGATTTGAAAGTATAATATTCCGATGTAAGAATCATATGAAAGGTTTTTTGTCTGATCGATATGGTCTTCAATATGTACGAACATTATGGACATTAGGAAGATATAAAGAATGTATTGATTTTTACAATAAAAACATATCGAAACTGCCTGACAACAATCTTTTCAAGAAAATGACTAAGGGATATGTGGCAGGATGTCTGCGTCGGACCGGTGATATGGATAAATCAAATAGTATGTATGCCGAGATTGGCGACTTTAACTCGATAATAGACAATAAAAAAACATATTTTACAATACTGGTAAGAAATAATCCTGAATCTGATGTAATAAAATCAAGACTAAATCAATGGATTGGATATGGTGATAGAAATGATAATCTGACTTATATTGCAGTTGCAGAAGCAGCCTTACACTCGCCAAAGGTAGTGAATCGAGGGGATTGGCTTTATTTGATAGCCTATATTGAAGAGATTTATAACCGGAATCATATAAGAGCTACACAATACGTTACGAAAGCGCTTGATGCAAAATTTTCAAGAGAAGAGATGCGTCATGATGCAGAGGTTATGAAACTTTGTTTAGAGGCGCAACAAGGAATTCTTAGTAGGGATTTGAGATATTACTTAGAAGTATTTCAGATAGATTATCATCCATTCTATTTTTATATTGTCCCGGCTCTGTTGAATAAGGGGCAGGTTTCTGAAGCATTATTGTTAGCCAACTATGCCTCAAATCTTGAAAGGCAACATGGATATGGTTGTCCTGGCTACTCTAATGTAAATCATTCATTTGCAATTATAGAGATACGCGATAATACCTATGCCAACACCGGATTCCAACTTATGCAATCCAGAAGCGCACAGGAAATAATAAACTATAAAAACTATATCTCAACTCATAATAATCTTGTGGAAGAATGCATTGGTCATATAAGGCATGATGATGATTACCTAAATGAAATAATTGGTACTTTATTTCTACGTGAAGACAATTACGACCAGGCTGAAAAGTATTTCTCTAATGTGTCTAAGGATTATGAGGACAACCTGAATATAAAAAGATGCGGCTATCTTTATAACAATCCGTGGGTGAATTGCTATATTCCTAATGATAAATGGTATTATCCCTCTTCAAAGAAGAAAACTATGACCGATGAGCAACATCTTCTATCCGCATTTGATCCAGCTAATTCTTCGCTTCTTAGTTCAGATGATAACGCAAAGTTAAATTTTGCTCGCGAAATGTCGCGGTTAAAGAAGATTATAAAAGTAGGATCTCCTGATGAAAGTGGATTGGCAAGAATCAGATATGCATTGGCGCGTTATAATTCTTTTAAAGCTTGCTGGGCACTTACACAGTATTGGTCTGGTCAATCGAATCAGTGTAATTATCAACCATTTTATTGGTTATGGGATGGTGGAACTCAAAATCTGACTTATCTCAAGGAATTAACGGGATCTGTTCCTGATGAAAAATGGCTAAATGCCGAAATTCAAAAGGGATTGAAACAACTTTACTCTTCGGATGCGATTGCAGAGGCTGAGTTTCTTATGGGACATTATCGGACTATTGCAAAGTATTATCCCACAACACAAGCCGGAAAGTATCTTTCCACCCATTGCGATTCCTGGAATAATTGGTTGATGAGCCAATGGCTATGCTCGACTCATAGATAAAGTAACGAGAGGCGACAATCCTCGATAAGTGTTTGGTGGAATTGATAGCCATAAGCTCTGCTCGTCGATAGCACTCTTTGATGCCAAATCATCTGATGATTTGTTCGCTTGCGTTCTTGATAAATATTTCAATGGGCAATGATATAAGATAACATTAGGCATACTTTAGAAATTTTAAAAATATTGCAGGAGATAATAATGAAATAATCTATTGTAAACACCAATATATTAGGATATTTTCGTAATTTTGCATTTACGAAGAGGACAAGATCTTGGCGAATTATGAATATGACTATTGATGATATATTGACTCGAGAGGAGGGACAGACCTACGATTGCAAGAGCTTTGCAATCGATCCGAAGGGTTTGGCTGTCACAGTTGTGGCTATGGCTAATGCTGATGGAGGCGAGATTGCGGTAGGTCTATCAGACCGTAAGCGAGAGATTGAGGGTATATGTTCAAGCGAGAAACATCTCAATGATCTCCTTCGTGTGCCTTATGATTATTGTAATCCTACTGTCAAAGCTACATTTGATTTGATTGACTGTACCAATCGCAATGGAGAATTAGACAAGATATTGTTGTTTCATATTCAGTCCAGCTCTGATCTTCATGCCACTCAAAATGATGAATGTTATTTGAGGATCGGTGACAAATCTCGCAGGTTGACTTTCATGGAGAGAATGCAGCTTTTATATGATAAGGGTGTGCAATCTTTTGAGGACACGCCGGTGATGGGCGCTACAGTAGACGATTTGGATCTGGTAGCTGTAAAGGAATATATGAATATTCTTGGTTATGGAAAGTCTGTTATGGAGTTTTTGACTGAGAACCACGATTATGTAAAAGATACAGACTTTGGACAAAGGATAAGTGCAGCAGCAATATTATTGTTTGGCAAGAATCCGCAGCGTTTCTTTCCTCGGGCGAGAATTCGTTTTGTCAAATATCGAGGCACTGAAGAAAAGGTTGGTGCAGAGATGAATGTTGTCAAGGATATTACCTTCGAAGGTACAATTCTCAATCAAATTAACAAAATGGTCGAACTGCTTGAATTGCAGATTGATGAGCCCACTTTTCTTGGTCAGGATGGCAGATTTGTAACCAAACGTGAATATCCACACTTTGTATTGCAGGAGCTTACGGTAAACTCCGAATGTCATAGAGATTACTCAATCCGAGGTACAGAGATACAGGTAAAGATGTTTGACGACAGATTAGTGTTTGAAAGTCCTGGAACGTTGCCTGGTAACGTGAAACCAGATAATATCCGTCACACCCATTTCTCTCGGAACCCTCATATAGCGCAGTTCCTGAAAGCATATGAGTTTGTAAAGGAATTTGGCGAGGGCGTTGACCGAATGAGCCGAGAAATGGAGGCGGTAGATATGCTTCCTCCCATATATCATCTTGATGCTTTTATACTTAAAGTCACAGCGCGTGCATGCCCTCCAATAAATGTCGTAAAAAAGGAAAGCAACGATCTTGTAAATGTCCCTGTAAATGTCCCTGTAAATGTCCCTGTAAATGTCCCTGTAAATGTCCCTGTAAATCTTACTGAAACGCAGAGAAAAGCTATTGAAATTATTAAATCGAACCTCCAAATAACGCATAAAAAACTTGCTCTCATGATGTCTGTTTCCGATAAAACAGCAAAGAGAACAACTAAAGCTCTACGAGACATGGGATTGCTAATTAGAGTAGGAAGTGACAAAAATGGCTACTGGGAGATAAAATCCTGAATCGAATTGAATCATAATTATTCCTATAATATTATGGCTATTTTTTTAAAGTTTGCTAAAAGTTCTGGAATGACAGATGTATGATTCTTAGAAATATGATTGGTTATGCGGAAAAAGATTGGTGTTATAGTTGGGATTGTGTTGACGGTTGCTATTTGTGCGATTGTTGCATGCGATCAATCAGTTGCTTACAATGCCAAAGGGAGGCTGTATGACAATGTTGACAGTATTCCTCATCGCAAGGTCGGACTGATTCTTGGTACATCGCCGGTTTCGATATGGAATGGACGAAGGAATTATTATTTCGACCATCGGATAAAGGCTGGTGCGGACTTGTATAAAGCGGGTAAGGTGGATTGGCTTGTTGTCAGTGGTGGCGATTACCGCAATAGCGAGAAGGGATACGACGAACCAACGGCGATGCGCGATTCTTTAATGAACCAAGGGGTGGATTCAACTCGCATTATCCTTGATTATGACGGAACACGTACGCTCAACTCGATAGCGAAAATGCGCGATGTCTATTGTCTGGATTCCATAACAATCATATCGCAGGAGTATCATAATGAGCGGGCATTGTATCAGGCAAAACATCTCGGGATTGACGCGATAGGTTATAATGCCGAAACTCCGGGACGCCGTGCGTCATGGTGGCGCAATCGAGGTAGGGAGGTGCTGGCACGAGTCAAATTGTTTATTGACATAATCCGCGGGTTGCATCCAGACATCAAGGAACCTATGATTCGCGATTTCACGATGGCTAAGCCGGATGTCCTCACAGTATCCCATATCGAAACCTCACATGGCGATTTGATATGTCTGAAACCTGATATGTGCCGACTGCAAATGGATATGGTCTGCGGTGAAATCCCTTCCGCCCAGAATGATTCAATTATATTGGCTTTCGCCGGAGCTTTTACAGGTACGGATTTCTACAAGGGTCATTCAAACGTGGCAGGTGATCATGTTGCCGGAGGGAAGAGGTACAAGGGTTATCGTTGCAAACGAAATACCGGTGCATTCACATGGTCTGAAAAATCCGGTCCGCGGTTCTTCTATAAGGAATATTCATCGGCTTTGAATAACGCGGCACAAGAGGATGGAATGGGATTCACTCAGGAGATGATGATACACAGAGGGGCGAAAGTGCCGACTACTCGTCCGACGGGGAATAAGAATGTTTTTCGCGCTTTATGCCTGGATGCGGATGGAACATTGGCCTTTTATGAAAGTCAGGGTATTATTACATTCGGAAATTTCATAGATGCATTGCTCTCTCAAGGCGTGAAAGAAGCTCTATATACCGACATGGGTCGAGGCTGGAATTATTGTTTCTATCGAACCAGTAATGCAGAATCGTCGCTTCGATATATCCATTCGAAATCTTTGCCTTACGCATCAAATTTCATCACAATCAAAATCAAATAGATTCAGAATTGCCAAAATAGCTTATGGGGCATTTATGCCGGCAGCTTTGCGCAAAGGGCAACTTTGCGCGACGGGCAGTGCCTTTAGCCGCGAGCAGTGCTCGCTGAACAGAACCGGCTGAGCCACCTTTCGCGAGCAGTGCCCGCTCTGCGGAGCCGGCTGCGCGCTTTAGTGGCGGCGGGGTAACATCTTGCGGACTTTGAGGATGAGCTTGTCGACGGATTTGTCGGCGATGACAAGGGTGGTGGCGAGGATGATGAGGATGCCGCCCCAGATGTCGCGGGTGGTGATGGTCTGTCCGAGTACCAGAACGCTTAGGATTACTGCCGAGACGGGTTCGAGTGCACCGAGGATGGCGGTGGGTGTCGAGCCGATCAGCTGGATGGCTCGTGTGGTGCAGGCGAGCGAGAAGACTGTGGGTATGATCGCGAGTGCTGCGAGATTAAGCCAGCCGGTAGCTTTTGTCGGTACGGAGAGGGGGGAGCCCATGGGTATCATGGCTATGAAGACAACGCATCCCCAGAGGAGTACGTACAGTAGGAGTTTTGTTGTGGGGATGTTTCTCACAACATGCGATACATTCACGATTATTATATAGAGGGCGTAGGTGAGTGCCGAGACCATCACCAACAGACATCCATAAGGATTGAGGGTTTCTCCGGATGGAGTCTTCATCAGCAGTCCGAGTCCGGAGCACATCAGCAGGAGACAGATGGCTACCGTATATTTGAATTTCTCATGGAAGAAGAAAATCATCAGCAGTGCAACAAGAATGGGATAGACAAACAGCAATGTCGATGCCACTCCGGAGTTTATGAATTTATAGCTTTCGAAAAGTGAAAGGGAGGAGAATGCCATCAGTATACCGAGCACGCCGACGGCTGCGTGTTCGTGTTTGTTGAGTGTGAGGTTGTGTCCGCGAAAGAGAAGCATGGCGGCGAGCAACGGTACTCCGAGGAGGTAACGGAAAAAGAGCACAGAGTTCGGGTTCATCCCTTGTTCGTAGAGAGGGATGGCGAAGGCGGGATTTGTGCCATACGCAGCGGCTGCAAGGGCAGCCAAGATATAGCCTTTGATATCGGAAAATTTCATTCTGCAAAATTACAAAAAAATGTGGTTATTATTAAAGAAAGAAGCTTTTCTGACAGGAGATAAGCTTTTCTGACAGGAGATATAGGAATGGATGGCATACGGGGCACCAAGGTGCCTTCACTCAACTGGCTGCGCATAAATAGGATTTGAATGAGCAGATTTTGTAGATTCGCTTAAATATGCTAAATTTGTGAGTGATACATTGAGAATCATTTAAGTAATGACTAATTGCTGCCGCAGTCATTATTTATCGGGAAAAATGGTTGCTTATCCCGTAAAATTGATAAGGGTATAAATTGACTGAGAGATTAATTTTGCATCAGTTAAACTCTTAAAAACTGTTTAAATTTATTACGAAAAAATTATTGTAAAGAATCTTTCGGGAATTTTGAGGTTCTTTTGGGCTGCTTCCGCCAAGTTTCGGCAGTCGAAACCGACGGTTGTCTCCTTTCTCAATTCGCGGACTCACCTCAAAAATAACTATCAAACTTCCTCGAAAATAAATTTAAACAGTTTCTTAAACTTATAAACTCATAAACTTTAAGTTGAAGCTTGCGAAACTTAAATTATTATAATACTATTTCGAACTATGTTGAAAAAAATCCGGGTGACGTTGGCGATTGTCAGCATATTGCTTGTCACATTACTGTTTGTTGATTTCACCGGCATGGCTCATGTCTGGTTTGGCTGGATGGCGAAGATCCAATTCCTTCCGGCTCTTCTTGCTCTTAATTTCGGAGTGATCATTGCGCTGGTCGTACTTACTCTTCTTCTGGGCCGTATTTACTGTTCGGTGATATGTCCTCTTGGAATCATGCAGGATATATTCGCCTATTTCGGTAAGAAAAGTAAGAAGAACCGCTATTCTTATTCTCCGGCTAAAAATATTCTCAGATACGTTTTGTTGGCTGTGCTGCTTTTCGCAATTCTTGCCGGAATAAGCTGGATAGTTGTTTTGTTGGCACCTTATAGTGCGTATGGCAGGATAGCCCAGTCGCTGTTTGCTCCGGTCGTGGCATGGGTCAACAATCTCTTTGCAACATGGGCTGAGAATCATGAAAGCTATGCGTTCTATAGTGTTGATGTTTGGCTCAGGAGCGGAATAACCTTGGGTGTGGCGATAGCGACACTTGTGATTCTCGGTTTCCTGGCGTGGCGCAACGGTCGCACCTATTGCAATACGATCTGTCCGGTCGGGACTCTTCTCGGATTGCTTTCCAAATATTCGGTATTCCGTCCGATTATCGATACCTCAAAATGCAACAGTTGCGGACTTTGCGCAAGAAATTGCAAAGCGGCATGCATCAACAGCAAAGAACATAAGATTGATTATTCGCGTTGCGTCACCTGTTTCGATTGTATAAATAAATGTCACAAAGGTGCAATTTCTTACACATTTAGAAAACCAAAAGTTAAGAATGAGGAGAATGAGACATCCGAAAAGAGGGTAGATGAATCGCGTCGTCAGTTCCTGACTGTTACTGCAGCCCTTGCCACAACTGCCGCAATCAATGCCCAGGATAAGACGGTGGATGGCGGTCTGGCGGTGATCACTGATAAGAAGAAACCAAACAGGAAGACAAGAATTGTGCCACCGGGTGCCAAGAGTATCAAGAATCTTACAGAACATTGCACGGCGTGTCAGCTTTGCGTGGCATCTTGTCCTAACGGCGTGTTGCGTCCTTCAACGGATCTGGCAACGCTGATGCAACCTGAATCTTCTTATGAAAGAGGGTACTGTCGTCCGGAATGCACGCGCTGTTCGGAGGTATGTCCAGCCGGCGCTATCGTAAAGATCGACAGGGCTGAGAAATCATCAATACAGATCGGTCATGCGGTGTGGGTGAAAGAGAATTGCGTGCCGCTGACAGATGGCGTTGAGTGCGGTAACTGTGCGCGTCACTGTCCTGTCGGAGCTATTACAATGGTTGCATCGGATCCGAATAATGAAAACTCGGTGAAAATACCGGTGGTGAATACCGAGCGGTGTATCGGTTGCGGAGCCTGTGAGAATCTTTGCCCGTCGCGTCCTTTCAGCGCAATATACGTGGAGGGAAATGAGAGACACCATGCTGTGTAAGAGGTGTTAGGTTTTAGGCATTAGGGATTAGACATTAAACATTAGAAAGAATATGAGCAATATAAATCGTCGTGACTTTTTGAAACGCCTGGGACTGGGAGCTTCCGTGACGGGACTTGCCCTCACGGGATGCAACACTGCCGGGAAGAAAATATCTGCCTCCGGAACTGCTACGGGGGAGATTCCGGAGGATCAGATGACTTACAGGACAAATCCCAAGACTGGGGAGAAGGTTTCTCTCCTTGGTTATGGATGTATGCGCTGGCCCACGCTTTCAGGAGAGAGCGGAAGGGATGCAACTGATGAACTTGATCAAGATGCGATCAATGATCTTGTCGACACCGCCCTGAAGCATGGGGTAAACTATTTCGATACATCACCTGCCTATTGCAAGGGACGTTCAGAGCATGCCACTGGTATTGCGTTGAGTCGTCATCCCCGCGACAGTTATTTCATCGCAACCAAGCTTTCGAATTTTGCACCGTCCACATGGAGTCGCGAGGCTTCGCTGGATATCTATCGCAATTCACTGAAAGAATTGCAGACAGATTATATCGACTACATGCTTCTGCATGGTGTCGGAATGGGCAGCGGTATGGAGGAGTTCGAAAAGCGATATATCGACAATGGCGTGCTCGATTTCCTGATGAAGGAACGGGAAGCGGGACGAATCCGCAATCTCGGTTTCTCTTATCATGGTGATGTGGCGGTGTTCGATTATCTCCTTTCCAAACATGAGGAATATAAATGGGATTTCGTGCAGATACAGCTTAACTATGTCGACTGGAAGCATGCCAAGGAGGTGAACGAACGCAATACCAATGCCGAATATCTTTACGGCGAACTTGCGAAGCGCAATATTCCGGCGATAATCATGGAGCCGCTATTGGGTGGTCGTCTCTCGAATGTGCCAGACCATATTGTGGCGCGTCTCAAGCAACGTGAGCCGGAAAGGAGTGTGGCATCGTGGGCTTTCAGATATGCCGGATCACATCCTGACGTGCTGACAGTGTTGAGCGGAATGACATATAAAGAGCATCTTGAAGACAATCTGCGCTCGTTCTGCCCGTTAAAACCATTGACGGATGATGACAATGCATTTCTTTACGAAACAGCTGACCTGATGATGCAATATCCCACCGTTCCCTGTAACGATTGCAAATACTGCATGCCATGTCCTTACGGAATAGATATTCCCTCCATCCTGCTTCATTACAATAAATGCATAAATGAAGGGAATGTACCGGCATCTACGCAGAGTGAGAATTATCGTGAGGCGAGAAGGGCATTCCTGATAGGCTACGACAGGAGCGTTCCTAAATTGCGTCAGGCAAGTCATTGCATCGGATGCGGTCAGTGTGCACCGCATTGTCCGCAGTCGATCGATATCCCCGGAGAGCTTCACCGCATCGACGGAGTGGTGGAAAAACTCAAACAGCAGATTTAGTGAGAAGTGAGAAGTTAGAAGTAAGAAGTAAAAAGTATTGAGACTGATATGGAAACACTTTTATTTATAGGAGGTCTCGGCATGCCCGAGGTGCTCGTGATTGTGCTCGTGATTCTTCTTTTATTCGGAGGTAAGAAAATTCCGGAACTGATGAAGGGACTCGGGAAAGGTGTCCGCTCCTTCAAAGAGGGAATGAATGACGTTGAGAAAGAGATAAAGGATGTAGATAAGGAATAAATGGGGAAGAGCGACGGGAAACAGAGTTTCTGGGAGCATCTTGACGTGTTGCGCGGCGTGATTCTTAAGAGTCTCGCCGTGACAGCCGTATGCGCAATAATCGCCTTTATATTCAAAGAGCAATTGTTTGCGTTTGTTCTTGCTCCCAAGTATCAGGATTTTGTGACATACAGAATGATTGCCGATCTGTGTGCCGAATTCGGTATGCCTTATGATACCAATTTCGACGTTAATCTGATAAACACCGGATTGGCTCAGCAGTTTATCATTCATATGAAGACGGCTTTCTGTGTCGGTTTCCTCGCCGCATCACCATATATTCTTTACCAGATGTTTCTATTCGTGTCGCCCGCTCTCTATGACAGGGAGCGAAAATACGCCACAGGAATAGTTACAGGAGGTTACCTTATGTTTTTGCTTGGTACGGCACTGAGCTATTTCATAATATTTCCCATGACATTCAGATTTCTGGGTACATATCAGGTGGCAGGAGATGTGGTAAACATGATCTCTCTTGAATCATACATGAGCACGCTCGTGATGCTATGTCTCTGCATGGGGATCGTGTGCGAGATGCCTGTGCTCGCATGGCTGCTCACTAAAGCCGGTTTGCTCACGCATTCATTTTTGAGCACCTACAGGCGTCATGCCATAGTGGTGATACTTATTGCTGCTGCAATAATCACTCCAACGTCGGATGTCTTTACGCTGATGCTTGTTTCCATTCCGATGCAGCTGCTTTATGAGGCGAGCATTCTTGTTTCGAAGATAGCTGCAAAAAAAGCGACAACGAGAATCGCTGCCGCTTCATAAATTATATCTTTGAATTATATCATTGGGAGAATCCGCCCCTTATTTCCAGGATTCATATTTAACGTAATCAGGATTCCATTTGTCTTTTGGTGTGTGGGAGCCATCGGGATGTCCGATCATCGCTATGCCCATAGGTTTGATGTTTTCCGGGAGTGAGAACATCTCGGAGAATGCTGCCACACGATCCGGCATAGGATAAATGCCGCACCATACAGCCCCCAGACCTATCGAATGCGCTGCGAGGAGAAGATTCTCCATAGCTGCAGAAGTATCCTCAATCCAGTAATCCCTGCCATCACCGGGAAAAGTTGCCTCCACATCGCCGCATACAAGGATAGCAAGGGGAGCCAGAGTTGCCATCTTCATTGAACCGAAATTCGCACCGATACTGTCGAGAGTAGCGCGGTTCTGCACAACAACATAGCGCCAGGGTTGCTTGTTTCCAGCCGTTGGGGCTGCCATTGCCGCCTTAAGCAGCGTTTCGATATCGTTGCTGCTGATTGTGTCGGCAGTGTAGGATCTTACGCTTGTGCGCGTCATGATATTCTCCAGCGCGACATTGCTTTCAGTGTTTTCTTCTTTATCGGAAGTTGCCGAAGCGGTTGCCCATTTATAGGATACGAAAACGAGTCCGAGTGCGAGAAGGACTATAATAAGCGTTTGAATTTTCATATGACTGTTTGTTTAGAATTTGTGATCGGTAAACATGTTTTCCTGTATTTTCATCAGCGTGCCCGTAGGGCAAATGAAGCGACAGTAAGGTCGCGGAATGAAGATTGAGAGGATTGCCACTGCGGCTCCGCAAATCAGAATGAGAGTGGAGGCTGATTCCACGAGGAATGCTGAGAAAAGTTCGTAATCCATCCATTCCGTCATCACCGGTATCCACAGGCAGAACATAAGCACTGCCCACAATATTCTGCGAAACCATTCAAGAGCGTGGGTGAGCTTGTGAGACATGCTGATCTTGTGTTTGCAGCACATTCCGGCAAGCTGCTGGAGAGAGCCGAGAGGGCAGATGTGTGAGCAATAATGCTGACGCTTGCCAAATACAGGATAAACGAAAGCGGCAATCATCATGAGGATAGGTATTATACCCTTCCATATTCCAATGCCAGAAGAGAGGTAGTTCACAAGATGACCATAGGATATGAACTCCCCACACCAGAATCCAAGCACTGCTACATTGAGGCACATCTGCACCAAATGATATGTCTTGTTTTTGATGAAAAGAGGAAGAACACACGCTGCAAGGGTCACGGCAAGCGCGAACCAGAAGCGCAGAGGCATACTGCCTGAATTCTCTTCGATCACACTTTTTGATCCGATCTCATCGAGATAGAACTGCAGCCCCTGACGCATGTTCTCCTTTATGGCTCCGGAAGACATTGTGGCGCCACTCACGGCATCAACCTCCATGGATAGGGCGTCATTTACGCTCTTCCCCTTCCAGTCGTCGAGCAATGCGGAGGCACGTTTGAAAAATCCAGGTGTCTCGGTATTCGGCAAAGCCTCTATATTATCAATCACGCCATCTTTTGAGATTGTAATCTTCAGCGGCGTTTTACCGGAATATCCCGTTATGTCGGTTAGTGAAGACGTCTCAATTACTGAATTTCCCGCTTCATCGATGTGGTATATTTCAGCCACGGATGTTGCGGAATCAGTCTTTTCTACATTTTTTGTCAGATCTTTTCCTAAGATAGATTTGTTGGTGTTGATAGCTGCTCCGGTCATCATCAGCAAGCAGACGGCAAACGCCAGAATACGTTGTAAAGTTGTCATGTCATTTAAAGTTGTAAAGTTGTCATGTCATTTAAATATGTCTTATCATTTATAGATATTGATTATATAGCTGTCGTTGTCGGCATGTGCCACCCTCGCATCAAAATCGTAAAGACGCATTTGCTCAGCCAGTTTTTCGGCTGGTGGGAGAATATCGCTTTCCGAATGTTTTTCGCGGTGCACATTGTTTATGAAATCCGGTCCGGTCGGGAAAGCCACCGTAATGATACCGTTTTCTTTCAGACATACGGAACGGAGCCATTTGAGAGTCTCGAAAGGTTCATGCAGATGCGGATAGACGCAATAAAGAATGATGCGGTCATACTCGCCGGGGATGTTGTCTTTTTCAAGATCAAGATTCAGGAATTCAGGTGTGGGAATCAGTCCTGAGAACTTTTCGCGTGCACGGTTCAGCATGCCGGTGGAATAATCTACCGCCGTAATTGAGCCAGTCCCTCCTATTTTTTCAGCAATATAAGGAAGAAGCACGCCGGTGCCGGTGCCGAGGTCAAGAACACTTAGTCCCGGTTTCAGATCTATGTAACCGAGCACGAATCTTACTTTATCAGGTGTAGAGAGAATCTCATTGTCGTCCCAGGTGGGAGCGAGATGATCGAAAAATTCTTTTTCGTCCATTAGTGGAATCTATATTATATCTATAAGTAAGTAAGAAAAATTAACCGATATATGAAAGTAATGAAATCTTGCACTATAAAACTTGTTCTTTTTGGCTGTTTTCACCTTGTAATTCAGTCGCATATGCCTATATGCTCCCTCATTACGCGGCAAAAACATCTCAAAAATAACTGTGTTTTATATGTGCATTAATTTTTCTCACTTACTTACTTTATAACGAATTAGAACCGGAAAATGTTACTATCGAAAAAATTAATTCGATTTCAGAAAGATTTGTATTGTTGCAAAGGAAGATTTTTTGTAATTTTGCGGCTTAAAATTCAAAAAGTTTCTACATCATGGGAGGATTTTTCGGAGTAGCAAGCAAAGTACCTTGCCGAACCGATCTTTTCTACGGAGTTGACTACAACTCACACCTCGGCACTCGTCGTGCGGGTATGGCTACCTACGACAGCACCGAGAAGCGCTTTTGCCGCTCAATCCATAGTCTTGAACGCACTTATTTCCGCACCAAGTTCGAAGCCGAACTTGAGAAGTTTCAAGGAAACGATGGAATCGGAATCATCAGTGACAATGACCCCCAGCCAATCATCATTAACTCCCATCTCGGGAAATTCGCAATCGTCACGGTGGCATATATCACCAATCTGGATGAATTGGAAAAGGAATTGCTCGATGCCGGAGTGCATTTCGGAGAACTCAGTTCCGGAAAAACAAACCAGACAGAGCTTGTGGCATTGCTGATCAATCAAGGTAAAGATTTCGTTGAAGGCATCCGCAATGTATATGCCAAGGTCAAGGGGTCATGTTCGATGCTGATCCTTACGGAACATGGAATAATTGCCGCGCGCGACAAACTCGGACGCACCCCCATCATTCTTGGAGATAAAGAGGGGGCAATAGCCGCTACTTCCGAAACAACAGCTTTCCCGAATCTGGGATATAAGATAATGCGCGATCTCGGACCCGGAGAGATTGTGGAATTTACTGCCGACGGTGTGCGACAGTTGAGTGCACCTCTCGAAGAGATGCAGATATGCAGTTTTCTGTGGGTGTATTATGGATTCCCAACTTCATGCTATGAAGGTGTAAACGTTGAGGAAACCCGTTTTGCATCCGGAGAGGCGATGGGCAAGACGGATACAACGGATGTGGATTGTGCATGTGGCATTCCTGATTCCGGAGTCGGAATGGCGTTGGGTTATGCATCAGGACATGGCGTGCCCTATCGTCGATGCATCTCAAAATACACTCCTACATGGCCGCGATCATTCACTCCGGCAAATCAGTCGATGCGTGATCTTGTGGCAAAAATGAAACTTGTGCCCAACCATGCCATGCTTGAAGGTAAGCGTGCATTGTTCTGTGACGATTCGATCGTGCGGGGCACGCAGCTTAACGATAACGTTGCCGAACTCTATGCAAATGGAGCAAAGGAGGTGCATATGCGCATAGCCTGTCCTCCGCTGATTTATGGTTGCCGATACCTCGGTTTCACATCGTCTAAGTCAGACATGGAGCTTCTTACCCGACGCATAATCGAAGAGCTTGAGGGGGATCCCCAGAAGAATCTTGATCTCTATGCAACAACCGGCAGCCCGCAATATGAAGCATTGGTGGAGAAGATTCGTCAACGTTTCGGACTCACATCCCTAAAATTCAATCCTATCGAAACATTGGTTGAGAGCATTGGTTTGCCGAAGTGCAAACTTTGCACGCATTGTTTCGACGGATCGAGTCATTTCTGATTAAGAAACTTCTAAATTCTTTTTATAGGATAATGAGGCAGCCCACAACAAGGAGGGCTGCCTTTTTGTTATATGGATATGAAAAGAATTGTTATAATGGGTGCCTCTTCCGGCATCGGACTTAGAGTTGCAGAGGCATTCGCCTCAAGAGGTGTGAAAGTCGGTATGGCGGCACGCCACACCGAAACCATGCGGGAACTTAAAAAGAAATATCCCGATATGGTGGAGTATGAATCTATAGATGTCACTCATGCCAACGCTCCCGAGTTGCTCGGGAAGCTTATAGAGAAGTTAGGCGGCATGGATATCTATTTCCATGTTGCGGGTATAGGTTATGAAAACCTTGCTCTTGATCCTCAGAGAGAGGTCAACATAATCGCCACAAATCTTGGTGGTTTCGCAAGGATGTTGTCGACAGCATACCGCTATTTCCGCGATAATCACCGCGCGGGAAGGATTGCTGCCATAACGAGTGTGGCGGGAACAAACGGAATCGGTCGTCTGTCTGCTTATTCAGCATCCAAAAAAGGAGCGCAGGCATACATGGTGGCTCTTGAGCAACTTGCCACAGAGGAGGGTGCGAAGGTTTCGTTTACAGATATCCGACCCGGCTGGATCCGCACACCGCTGCTTGTCGAAGGACTTAAATATCCCCTTGAAATGAACCTCGACTATGCGGTGCCTCTTATCATCCGAGCGATAGTGAAGCGTCCCAGAGTGGCGGTTATCGACTGGCGATGGAATATTCTCGTTGGGCTATGGCGTTCGGTTCCTAATTGCGTCTGGACCAAAATCAAGATGAAAATTTCTACACCTGACAAACGCATGCCGCAGCCTACAGATGCACCTTTCACAAATCCTGAGAAAGAAGAAAAAGAAGAGCGACATAAAGACAATGTGAAATAAAACATGCTGATTAATGGCGATCGGTGGAAGGATTTGTAAAAATCTTTCCACCGATTTGTTTTTGCCGTGAGTTCTTGTTAATTTTGCAGAGATAGAACTTTAAGTTCAGTATGACAGCCCATCGATAATTATAATTTAGATATACAAATGCAGAAATATAATATTGCAGTAGCCGGCACCGGTTATGTCGGATTGAGCATCGCGACCCTGCTGTCGCAACATAACCATGTGATGGCAGTGGATGTGATTCCTGAAAAAGTGGAAAAAATCAACAACAGGATTTCTCCAATTCAAGACGATTATATTGAGAAATATCTTGCCGAGAAAGAGCTTGATCTCACCGCTACACTTGATGGGGCAGATGCTTATCGCGATGCCGATTTTGTAGTGATCGCAGCTCCAACAAATTATGATCCACATACCAACTATTTCGACACTCATCATATCGAGGATGTGATTGATTTGGTGCTTTCGGTTAATCCGGATGCCGTGATGGTGATAAAGTCTACAATCCCGGTGGGTTATTGTCGTTCGCTTTATGTGAAATATGCAGCCAAAGGGGTGAAGAAATTCAATCTTCTTTTCTTCCCTGAGTTTCTTCGTGAATCGAAGGCACTCTACGACAATCTCTATCCATCAAGAATTATTGCCGGTATTCCCAAAATCATCGAAGATAAACGTTTCATTGAAGAGAATGCAGCTATTGAGGCTGTTGCCGATATCCCCGCTCTTGATGAGGCAGCACGCATATTTGCTTCACTTCTGCAGCAGGGAGCTCTCAAACCTGATATCGACACTCTTTATATGGGTCTGAAAGAGGCTGAGGCTGTGAAACTTTTCGCCAATACCTATCTGGCATTGCGCGTGAGCTATTTCAATGAACTTGACACCTATGCCGAAGTAAAAGGTCTCGATTCACAGGCTATCATAAGAGGCGTGGGGCTGGATCCGCGCATCGGTTCTCATTATAACAATCCATCTTTCGGTTATGGCGGTTATTGCCTCCCCAAAGACACCAAACAGCTGCTTGCGAACTACGCGGAGGTGCCTCAGAACATGATGACAGCGATTGTGGAGAGTAATCGCACCCGAAAGGATTTCATAGCCGATCAGGTGCTCCGCATGGCAGGATATTATGATTATACAACATCCAATACATATGGCATGGCGCCGGAGAAACCGTGTGTGATAGGGGTGTATCGTCTCACAATGAAATCTAATTCCGATAACTTCCGTCAGTCGTCGATTCAGGGAGTGATGAAGCGTATCAAGGCGAAGGGTGCAACCGTGATTATTTATGAGCCCACTCTCGAAGACGGCACAACATTTTTCGGAAGTCTTGTGGTGAATGATCTTGACAAATTCAAGGAGATGTCTCAGTCAATACTTGCCAACCGATATGATGCCTGTCTTGACGATGTGGCGGAAAAAGTCTATACACGTGATATTTTCAGAAGAGATTAATAACTTTGGAGATATGTCAAAACGAAATAAAGCCGCCCGACAGGCGGCTTTATTTCGTTTTGAGGTAATGAGTCAGAAGCGAACTTCATGGTTGAGCTTCCTTAGTTTGGCTGCCAATGCAATCCTGTAGCATCCGAAGGTTATGAAAGAGATGCCGATATATAACCAAACGGCAACGCCTCCTACGATCGGACCTGCAAGGAAAATAACAGAAAACGCCAGTGTGATCAGAAGCAGGGCGAGCAACCAGCCCGTCATGCCTGAAGAGTAGGTGTAAAGCATGCATGATTCACAAATGGCATTGATCGTGATGAAAATGAGATAGACACCAATTGTGTAGATAAAAGTGATAATCAGCATCTCTTCAGGAAGGGTGTATAGCCATATTCCCACAATGATTTCGATCAAGCCGAGAGCAAGCGACCATCCCCATCCCGGCATTATCTGCGAGTTGGCAATGGCAAAAGCGATGTTGACTACACCTGCCACGATTACTACCGCTGCGAAAACATAAGCGAGCACGGGCAGAGATGAATCAGGGCTGCAAAGGCACCAGATTCCGATTGCGATAGAGAGGAGCCCGGTGATCAAGGGCATCCACCAGTAACGGGTGATTCCTCCTTTGAATGTGAATTTTTCCATATGTTTTTGTGTTTAAAAATGGGGCTAAATGGGGTGAAATGGGGAGAGATGGGGGCTGGGGAGAGATGGGGATGAATGGGGATCTATGGGGATGGGGGATCGGGCTCTGTTGTGTCGGAGGGCTCCGCGAGGACATATTGCTTATAATAGGCAATCAGGAGGGCAGTGACTGGGAGAGCGATTATCATGCCGATTATGCCCAGCAACGTGCCCCAGACGGATAAAGAGAGGAGGATTATTGCCGGATTCATCCCGAGCGATTTTCCCATTATCTTCGGCGTGAGAAGATAGTCGCATATACATTGGCTTATGACGTAAACAGCGATGCATTTCCCGAATTCGGGCCAGAATTCGCAAGCTCCCGTCATGGAATAGATATAACACAGTATTATCACAGGAATAAGGGTGACATACTGAAAATATGGTATCATGTATAAAATTCCTACCGTTATTCCCATCACAATTGAGAGTGGCAGACCAACGATCGAGAATCCGATGCAATAAAATATTGCGGCGCAGCCTGCAATTACTGCCTGACTGCGGAAATATCGGTCCATATTATCCTTGATGTCGTCGAGCACAGGATATGTCTTTTTACGGTATTTCGGTGGCACGGCGAGCCTGAAACCTCGCATCAGACGTTTATAGTCGAGGAGGATGAATATCACGTATATGAATGTCAGAAGCCATTCTATTGTGTGCATGAGAAAATCAATAGTAGCAGCAAGCACCGTTGTGCTTTTATTGAGCACGGCTTCAATGCGGCTTCCACTCAGATACTGCGATATGTTTTCGTAGCTGAAATACCTTTTAAAGTATTCATAAATTTCCGGGGGCAGAATGGAGGATGCTGCTTCGTTGGCGGAGGTTGTCTTCACTATGTCATCCAGCTGAGTGATTTCATCAATAGCTGAAGGGATGAAAAAATATGCGAGTGCACCGACGATCAAGGTCGCTTCAAGAAGAGTGAGCAGCACGGGGATAAACCGGTGTTTGAGATGCAGATGTTTCTGCTGGAATTCCACTACGGGTTCGAGCAGATATGAAATCAGGCATGCCACGCAAAACGGGAGCAGCACGTTGCGCAATATGTCGATCAGCCATATCGCCACGCCGAGCACAGCGAGCGTTACAAGCACCCGAATCACACGGTCGAACGTTATGGGTCGATGATTAGACATAGTTAACACTTTCCCTTTGTGGAATTTCCTTTATAGTAAAATACATTGACCATATAAAAAGTTCGAATGAACTAAAGAAAGATTAGGGGTGTTCTTATAGATGAATTCGGTTTTCGGAAGATTTCAAATATCCGGCTCCGATATGGCTTAATTTTAACTATAAAAAACACAATTATTATGAGTCACGAGAATGAACATAGCCATTGTCATTATGGCGTGAAATTAGGATTGAAGATCGCGAAAGTTGTTCTTTCTGCAGCAACTGTTGCTGTGGGGGTATGCATGGTGAAGGAAATTCATAAAGTTCATCGTGCCATCGAGAAACATGAGCATCGTAAACTCCTCTAACCGTTATTTCGAATCAATCATGAATAATTCGGGTCGATATTCTCAATATCGATCCGAATTTTTTTGAAACAAATATCGGTAAAAACATGTTTTCTTGATAAGGAATGGATGCAAGTATTTAACTTCTATCTCTAATATATCTAACAAACACTTGTCAATATCTTTTATGATGAATGATGCCGATATAAGAAAAGAAATGATGCGATTGTGGAAGGATACTTTCCATGATTCCGATGAATATATAAATCTCGTTTTTGATGCGTATTTCAATCCCGAATTTGTGGAATATGAAGAGAGAGACGGGCGAGTTGTGTCTGCAATGATGGCTGTGCCGTATTGTTTTGGAAACGGGAGGAGCCGGTTGCATGGATTGTATCTATGTGGACTTGCCACTGATCCGGAGTATCGCAGAAAGGGTATCATGAGCGGCATGATAGACCGGCTCGCCGAGAGAATGCAAGCTTCCGAATATTCATTCTTGTTTCTTATTCCTGCTGATGTAGGATTGCAGCGGTATTATAAAGATCAAGGGTTTGTTAATGCATTCTATCGTATCAAGGATCGATATACATCTGTCCACGATTTTAACCTCGAATATGAAAACATACTGAATGGGGAAGATGAGAGGGTGAGCGGAATAAAACGGCGCTATTGCGAACGGATTATCTGTAAGAAGATATCTCATATGCCTGTATTAACGGAAGACGAGATCGACCGTGTCATATCCTATATAATGGAATGTGAGCTTTCAGGAAAAGATCTGGGAATCTTGCATAGTTCCAAAGATCTTTCTGTGGCAATCAAAGAATGTATCATTTCCGGCGGCTGCTTATATTATTGTCTGAATTATGAAAACCGGATAACCGGAGTCGCTTTTACTGCCATCTGCGAGAATACCTTATCGGTCTATCTTCTTATTGCCGCTGACAGGTGTAGCTATTATCGGATATTGAGTGAAATCAAAAAGGATTATCCTTTGCGTGGCATAACGCTTTGTCGCTATCCTGTGAAATCGGAATCTTCAGGACTCTGGTCGCCATATTATGGCGCGGCTTTGCCGGAGGCTCCGGCTGCCGGAGCTGTTGGTGTAAGTGAACGGGTATATGATCCGGTTGCCCATTCGGAAGTGTATGGGATGGCTCGAATTTTGAATCTTCACGAGATTCTAAAATTTCAAGCCGAAGAGAGGAGCGATTTAAAATATTCGATTCTCGTGAAAAATGATAAAAACGGTAAATTTGAGAGATTCCGAGCTAAAGATGGAAAATTATATTACGAAGAAATATCTTCTGCCAATGGTGTATCGGAAAATCCTGCTGATGTCATGAATCGAAGAGAAGTGGCGGAGATATTATTTCGTCGTCCAGATTCAGAACCAATAGTAGAGGAGGTGCTTTCTCTTCCTCCATTGGCAGGAACGATCAACCTTATGCTCGATTAGAAACTATGAAAATTGAAATTTCAAATATAATTTTCTAATTTGAGAATTTAAATTAAAATTTGCAAATAGAGGTAAAATCTTGTATATCGGGATTTTATCTCTGTTTTGTTATGTAAATAAGGCTTTGAGAATCGAATATATGTCAAAATTTGATTTGATTATACGGGTTTACAGAACCCTCGCGTAAAAGATGCTCAGAAAAATTTCTATTTAAGAAAATAGATGAGGGAGCGGTTAATTGAGTGATTTGCAAATTGGTCAAATTGGAACATAATGATAATGAGAAATTCAAGCAGCCAGCCTATTTACAATAATGGATGTAGATATTTGAATTAATTTCTGTAAATCGCTGCTGTTGTTCCGTATGTAAATAACAAATCGCAATTCATACCTTGGTGCGATTTGCCGATGTTGTAATGCAAATATATTGAAATTATTAATTGTAAATTGAATTAAAATGCAAATAATGGTCGTTAATATTCATTAACGTTAATATTAAGTGCGTGATTTAATGCGTATTATAATAAAATATTAAAGTAGATTGATGAAATTTGTCTATTATTTCGAATTTAATACGGCGCACATTGTTTAAGTGCGACTATATTACTGAATAATAGTTGATAATTGCATTAAACCTATGAATATTAGAAGATTTACATATATGATTGCAAATTGTAAATTACATTGGTAAAAGATAAATTTAAAGAATTTAATTTTAAAATTTGCTGTTTAAAATTTGCAATTTGCAAATAAATAGTTACATTTGCAGTCTGAATTTATAAATCAAAAAACGGCTTATGATTGAGGATAATGTTGCAATTCGTCTAAAAGGGTTCATGGATGAGATGGGTCTTACCAACTCTCAGTTTGCTGATCAGTGCGGCATCCCTCGTCCAAGCCTTTCACAGATCCTAACAGGGAGAAATAAGAAAATATCCGATGTCATAGTCGGACAGATTCACACGGCGTTCCCTCGCCTATCGGTCTTGTGGCTTTTGTTTGGTGAAGGGGAAATGTTGATGCCCTTGCCGAATGAAGAGCAGTCTGAAGATGGACTTCCTAATTTATTTAGCGAGCAGCCTAAAAACTCGCCCAGAGAGTCGGATTTTGACAAATATTCCACTCTCGCGGCGTTAAATGAAGGTCCGAATATCGCTTCATCCCGTATGAATAACGGGATTCAGGCAGATTTAAAAAACTCGGAACTTCAGAGGGAAATAGAAAAAATGCGTAAAAATCCCCGAAAAGTTGTCCAAATCACCGTTTATTACGACGATTCGACCTTTGAAACGTTTTATCCGGGGAAATAGATTCTGTCGACATACGAGGCACCAAGGTGCCTTCACTCAACCAGCTTCGCCTGAAAATAAAAAATCGATTTATCGGATAAGGATAAATCGATTTTATTTTGTTAATTCAACTTTCGCAAGCGGAAAGTTGAAGTTTATAAGTTTATAAGTTTAATCGCTCGGTATGCAGTTTATGAGTTTATTTGTTTGATGGGAATAAATATCCGCTCAGTCATATTTGCATCTGATAAACTCTTTTATGTAATTCTATTTCTTTTTGCGGAAAGCGTTGTACAGGATATACACGACGCAGATTGCAAAGAGTCCGTAGCCTGCCCAGGTGAGATAGCGGTTGTATTCTTCTACCTTCTCAAAGAGCATATCGGGAGATACGTGAAGGGAGAGCCAGTAGCCTAAGCCTGCAAGTATAGCGTTCCAAACTAATGCCCCAAGAGATGTGAAGATGGCGAATTGAGCCACATTCATTCTGGATATTCCTGCGGGGATTGATATGAGCTGACGGATGGCTGGAATAAGTCTGCCAACAAATGTGGAGACCGCACCATGTTTGTCGAAATATTTCTCGGCTTTGTCAACTTTCGCCCTGTCGATCAGGCATGCATGTCCCAGACGGCTGTCCGCAAAACGATACACAACCGGGCGTCCAATCCAGAGAGCGAGGTAATAATTGATAAATGCGCCAACAAGGGCTCCAAGGGTAGCAACAACAACGACCAGGAAAATATTCATGTTGCTGCCAACTCCGGTGTTGGTGCAAGCCAGATACGCTGCCGGGGGCACAATTACCTCAGATGGAAAGGGTATGAAACTGCTTTCTATCACCATAAAGATGAATACAAAAAGATAACTCGCATGGTCAACAAACCATTGGAAAAATTCACTGGCGTCAAAGATCGCCAAAGGTATCATGTCAAGCACTTTGTTTAATGTTTAATGTGTAATGAGTAATTTTCAATGTGTAATGTTTAATTGTGTCATAGGATGTGGAGATGACGGAACATGCGCCCGTAATATTCGGCTTTACGCTCTACCGCGAGAGGATACGCACGACTGGTAGAGGGCATGCGCCATATTTCAAGGATTTCATTACTATCGCTGCCATCACGGGCAGGAATGGAAGCTCTGACCATCTCTCCCATTTTGGGGATTTCTGTGTTCGTAAGCTCTGCAATTATTCCGGCTGCCTTTTCTCCGGTCGTAACAACAGTGTGACATTCCAGCATCTCGGAGAGAAGAGTGAAGAGTGGCACTGGTTCTACGACATCAAGAAACTTGTCGCTTGCGTTTCCTTTCAATCTGCGGGCTTTTCTGACAGTGTCATTAAGCGAGATATGTTTGTCTGTCATCAGTTCGCGAATCTTGTTGACATCATAATTCTTGCCGTCTTCCTTAAGAAGTGCATCTTTGTTGCCACAGAAAAGCAGTCCGCAAATTTTCCAGAAATCATTAGTGCGATTGGGATAATAGAAATCCATGTTCCATCGCTTTGATTGCGGTGGAAAAGTTCCCATAATAAGCACTTTTGCACCTTCCGGAATGAAAGGTGGCCATGGATGGGATTCTATTTCCAATCCCTCTTTCTCCTCTTTAATATCCATAATGACTCAGATCTATTTCTCTTTTGCCTCCATGGTATTCACGACCATGCGAGCAAATTCACGCACCTCATCCGGGGTGGTAGCGCCTGAAGACTGCTTTATGAGCATTGAAGCGCAGACAGGGAGTTTCATGCGTTCGGAATACTCATTCAACTTGCCCGTAACGGCACCTGGTGCCCATGTGAAGTTGCCGAAAGTCGCAAACACCTTGTTTTTTATTTCGCGAGTCTCCATTGCATTCATGAATGTTTCGACAGGCGGGAAAAGGCGCATTGAATATGTTGCCGAACCGACGATGAGTGTTTCGTAACGGAACGCGTCAGTAATCATGTCGCTCATATCTGCATGCGATGCATTGTGTATAATTATGCGCTTCACCCCCAGGGCTGAAATCTCTCGTGCTATCATCTCAGCCACTTCAGCAGTGTTGCCATACATTGATCCGTAAACGATCACAACGCCCGGTTCACTTTTATAAGCTGCAAGGCGTGAATAAAGTTCAACGATTTCAGGAATTTTTTCATTCCATACGGGACCGTGTGTAGAACAAATGTAAGAGAACTCGAGACCAGAGAGTTTTTCGATCGCCTTTTGCACGAAGCGTCCGTATTTACCCACAATGTTGGAATAATAACGATACATCTCCGCTACGTAAACATCAGTTTCCATATCACGGTCAATCACCGCCCCGTTGAGAGCACCGAACGTGCCGAACGCATCTCCGGAAAAGAGCACCTTGAGATCTTCGACATATGTCATCATCGTCTCGGGCCAGTGGACCATAGGGGTGAGATAGAATTTCAACGTATGTTCACCCAGGTCGATAGTGTCGCCATCCTTTACTTCAAGATATCTTTCGGGATCATCGATGTGGTAAAACCCCTTTATCATGTCAATGGTCTTTGAATTTCCGACAATCTTTATATCGGGATATGCAAGCACTATTTCCGGTATGGAGCCGGAGTGATCGGGTTCCATATGGTTGACAACAAGATAATCGATGCGGCGATCACCGGCTATAGAGTTGATGTTGTTGAAATATTCGCGAACTTCTTCGATACATACAGTGTCGATAAGAGCCAGCTTTTCAGTTCCTGCCACAATGTAGGAATTGTAGCTTACACCGTAAGGGAGTGGCCACAGCGCTTCGAATTTGTGTTTAACTCGGTCGTTGACCCCAACATAAAATATATCTTTTACAATCTCTTGAATATTCATGATTAATGAAAAATTATATCCTTTTCATATGTTCGTTTGCAAAATTACAAAAAATTAATTGTAATTTTGTCAAATATTTTCGAATAACTTGTTACACAACAATGAAAGCGGCATTAATAACAGTTTTATTATTGGTTATTTCTAACGTCTTTATGACATTTGCATGGTATGGACATCTCAAACTAAGTGCCAGCGGAATATCGAAAAACTGGCCATTGTTTGTGGTCATATTGTTTTCCTGGGGTATAGCCCTCCTTGAATATTGTTTTATGATTCCTGCGAATAAAATCGGATTCAAGGATAACGGAGGTCCGTTTTCACTATTTCAATTGAAAGTCATTCAGGAGGTGATCACGCTTACTGTCTTCACCATCATTGCGGTAATATGTTTTCAGGGTCAGAAATTCCAGTGGAATCACGCAATGTCGTATCTATGCCTTGTTGCAGCCGTGGTTTTTGCTTTTTTACCTACTAAATAATCATGACAGAGTTTAAGATAGACGTGGCTCCGGTTCAGGGGCATACCGATGCTGCCTGGAGGCATTTCCACAGGGATATATATGGTGGTAATCAATGTTACTACACCCCGTTTATACGTCTTGAGAGGGGAGAGTTCCGAAAACATGATCTCAAGGATTTCATGTCGGAACTGAATGAGAATCATTATGTCGTTCCGCAGGTGATTTTTCGCGACATGTCTGAATTGCGTCCGCTTGTGGAAGGACTTGTAAAGAATGGCGCGCGAAGAATCGACCTTAATACGGGGTGTCCCTTCCCGTTGCAGACTGCAAAAGGGCGTGGCGCAGGTTTTATCCGCAACACCGAAGAATATCATAAAATTCCGGAACTACTTAAAGAGTTTCCGGGAACAGAGTTTTCATTGAAGATGCGTCTGGGTTATGCCGAACCGGATGAATGGAAGATGGTCATCGATGCGATTAATGATATGCCTTTGACGCAGGTGACGCTACACCCGCGTATTGCCCGTCAGCAATATGGAGGTGAACTTTATTTCGATCGGTTTGAGGAATTCTTGAAGCAGTGTGTGCATCCCGTTATATTCAATGGAGAATTGAAAACACCACGTGACATTGTTGATATCCGGAGACGTTTCCCAGAAATTGCGGGTGTAATGACTGCAAGAGGGGTTCTCGGACGTCCGTCATTGATAGTGGAATGTGAAGAGGGTAAGGAACGGACCAGGGAAGATCGTTTGGAGAAGATGCTTAAGTTTCATGGCAGTTTGCTTCATCATTATGAATCTACGCTGTGCGGCGATTCACAGATCCTGTCGAAGATAAAACCATTCTGGGAATATGCCGAAGAAGAGATAGGCAGAAAGGCTTGGAAAGCGATCAAGAAAGCATCCAACGTTGCAAAATATCATTCAGCAGTTGCTATGATATGATATGAAATATTACGATGTCTGTATAGCGAACAAAAATATGTAAATATAGGTTATAATTGTAAGTAATGAATCAAATTAAACCGATAAAAATGAAATTTCTCATCTCACATATCCAATACTTGAAATTTTTGGTGCTTTCCGCCAAGTTTCATCAGTCACAATGCCCGCATTGCTCCTT
>CABUVO010000029.1 GCA_902495075.1 uncultured Porphyromonadaceae bacterium | reverse complement strand
CTCCATGTATCTGAAAAACACGCTGCCATATAGTTCTAACTGTTCCATAATAAGTGCAAAGTTAGAAATATAGTCGCTTCGGTGCAATACGCCATCGCGGACGGTTGTACGAACGAACCGGTCGGCGTGGGGTTGGACCTCTTCGCGTCAGACGGCATCGGAGATGTCGAATAGTACCGCGCAAAGTTTATTAATCGACCTCTCCCAGGCCGCAGCGACGCGACTTATGTCACCCCATACCGGTTAAGCATTATTTCATAAGTGCTTAACCAATATGGGGTTATAACCAATCACCCTCTCTTCGAGGGTTGTCGCGAAATCGACTCTGACTACTGTGCTTTACTGAAGGTGGTCTCAGAGATAGTCTCCTTACTTTTTACCTATTCCCTTTTACCTCTTACCTTATCGAACTCGGTTCGATAAACGTGGATTTATAGGGTAAAATTGGGAACATGTAACTGAACACTATAGTTAATAATTCAACTTTCGCGAGCGAAAAGTTGAAGTTTATAAGTTTAATCGCGCAGCACGCAGTTTATGAGTTTATTCGTTTGATGCGAAAAAAAGAAAACACAGTCATATTCGCATCGGATAAACTCCTTAACTTCTAAACTCTTAAACTTTAAGTTGAAGCTTGCGAAACTTAAATTAGGTTCTTCGTAATGAAACAACAATAATGATGACTGGAGCGTTAAAATACTGACAAATACCACTGTAATATGCAAAGGAACCTGGAAAATTATAAGGATCAGAGACGTAACGAAATCGAGAAGTTATATAAAGCCAATGCCAACCTAAAGCTGAAATATGCAGCCTTAGGCGTGATCAGCGTAGCGATTATCCTCATGCTTATTCTGGCATTCTGCATGGATTACATATCCGTGGGGATAACCCTCTTTCTGAGAGGATGCGTGGGATTATGCGCAATAGCATTCGTAATAATGGTTGCAGTCCTTGTGTATCGCGTACATCGCGACTATTTCCGCCAACACACAGATAAGCCCTGATGCCAATTAGGCATGAAAGCAAAAGGTATATATATACGGCAGTGATAAAGATGGCAATTACCAGCGGTTAAACTTCGTATGACTCCGTGCCGCTGTGGGAGCCCACGACCTTGCGGTCCACCTCTTCCTGTGTGGTGCTTGTGCTGGTCTCATGATATTTGCATTTCTTGCAATAGAAGTGGTTGAGATAGAACGTTACAAAGTATGTCACTTCAAAATCGATATAACGGTAAGCATCATGACGCCGCTTGTGGTTACGCACATTCTCCCGATAGCTCCTTGTAGATCCATCACTCCATTTTTCAGTAACCTGCGTCCATGTCTGGTAACGCTCGTCATGGGTAGAGAGAAGTTTGTCGCGCTTAATGTCGGAGCCCTTCATATATTTGGTGTCAGTGACCTCATCATGATCAAAATAGATACTTTCGATATGCTTGCATTGCGGGCAGCGCTGATGTGGCACATAGTCATCAAGATATTCCGTTGCCCAGCGAAGGAAGTAGTAACTTACGGGAATCACAAGCAGCGTGAAGAACCAGTGCATTCCCCATCCCATCAATGCCACCATCCATATCCCGGTGCACAGCACCGTAGCCGTCATCATTATGAGCTTCAGCATCCGGTTGCTCAGTGGCTTGAACACTATCGGATACGCTATCAGCCATCCCATAAGGAGAGTCGGCAAGGAGGGAACGAGCAGATACCACACGGCGAGCGCCAGCAGTCCCACCACAAGCAGCATATACATATACCATGGGGTAGCGTTGCCGGTGTGGCTTGGAGTGCCATACGAGTCACTTTTCGTAAGCAAACGGATCAGCGGCATTGATATCACCCCATCGGCAAGAGGATTGCCGAGCAACCAGCTGTTTTTCGCTTTCGATTTCAACAAATCATACGAAAAACCGACGGCGTGTCCCTGACTGTCGAATGCAACTGCCGGTGTGTAAATCTTTCCGTCGGATCCATATGCGTATATGCGGAATCCAGCTTCTTTGCTGCCATCTGCGTTGACAATCACATCGTATGCCATGCCGAATTTCTTCTCAATCTCTTCAAGTGTCTTTCCCTTGCATTTTTCCAACGTTTTCTGCGTTGTTATCGAAGTGGAGGCATTGTTGAGAAGGTTGTAGTCTTCCCATCCTTCACAAATAGGGGCAAAGTCCTCTCCCTTCAATTCAAGCTCTTCACCCTTGGCGCTGCGCGCCTTGTATTTATGCGCGTAATGGGATTTGCCAAGATATTGGGGGACAAGACTGACAATCGTGTCACCTTTGTTGTCGCCTTTAACTACGAGCTGCCGGACGGGCAACTGCGACGCATCGAGTTCACCGCGGTCGCCGCGCTGCGTCTCTACCAATACATCCTGATGAGTGGTGAGTCTCGTAAAACCAAGGATGCGGAGACTATCTCCTTTGGTAAGATTCACGAAAGTAGTGTCGCCGTTTATAACTACCGGCAGTTTCTGCTTCGAATCCAACGCGATCATCTGTCCGCCCGTTTTCAGTTGATTGTTGATAGTGCAGATATCAGCAATCAGCAATCCGAGCGACACCAGGAATAATATCCCGCAAAGCCTGGTATAAAAATGTCTCATGTATCGGTAAGTTTTATCAATATTCATTATATGGATATGTAAAATAACGAAAACCTTCCGGCGAATCAGTCACAATTCGTAAATTTCTAATTGCAAAAAGTAAATTTACGCAAAAAAAATTATTTGATATGACTACTACAATAAAAGTCAGATTTCGTCCTTCAGGTGACGGAACTGAGGGCGAAATCTATTACCAGCTCTCCCACGGCAAAAAAATAAAAGTTATGCGTACACATTACCGCGTCTTTACCGATGAATGGAATGCAAAAGCTCAAACGGTAGTAATGAATAAACTAAACCCCCGGCGAAACCACATTCTGACATTGCGAGAAAAGATTCAAACGGATATGGATTTATTCAGAAAGATCATTCACAATCTGGAGGCTGACAACATTTCTTTTACCTGCCGGGACATTGCTGCCAAATTTGAAAAATACACAAGCGAATACACACTGAACAATTACATGGAAAACATTATTTCCCAACTCCATCAAAACGGCAAAATCCGCACTTCCGAAACCTACCGAGCCACCCTCAACAGCTTCAAAAAATATTATGGGCGCAATAGCATCCGCCTCGACAACATCACCCGGGAACTCATCGAGGGATACGAAGGATGGCTCAGACATCACGGACTTACGCCCAATACAATATCTTTTTACATGAGAATATTGCGAGCCACCTACAACCGGGCAGTGGAAGAAAACATCATCGACAACAAATCCCCGTTCAAACACGTATACACGGGCATTGACAAGACCACAAAAAGAGCTGTGCATCTCTCGTCGATCCGTAAAATATACACGTTGGACCTGCACCATTCTCCGCGCCTCGATTTTGCCCGCGACATGTTTCTGATGAGTTTCTTTCTGCGCGGGATGAGTTTTGTGGATATGGCTTTTCTCCGCAAGACGGATCTCCGGAACGGCTATATATCTTACCGCCGCAGAAAAACAGGACAGCAGCTCCATATCAAATGGACTGATGAAATGCAACGGATCCTCAACAAATATCCTGAGAACCAGACATGCTACCTCCTCCCTCTGATACGCCGCGAAGGCGCCGGCGAAATATACGCCTATCGAAACATGAGTTATAATATAAACCGCTGCCTGAAAGAGATAGCAAGTATGACAGGAATGGAACTTCCTTTGACAATGTATGTGGCACGTCACAGCTGGGCATCCGCCGCTAAAACCAACGGAATACCGATAAGCGTGATAAGCGAAGGGATGGGACACGACTCAGAATCCACGACACGCATATACCTGGCATCGCTCGATACATCAGTGGTTGACCGCGCCAACTCCGTAATCCTCAAATCGCTGAAGTTAGATTCAACTCAAAACCAAGCAAAGCACACATTTGTTAAAAGTTAAGAAGCTGTAACTGTATTTTATAATAAATACAAGCTGCGCATAACAAGATCCACTATGAAATTCCCGACAATACTCTTTTGGGCGCTTTGCGCCTTATTTCCTTGTAGCGCGAACGCTCAGATGCTCGCGCCAGGAATCAATGACGACTACTCGCGTCATGTTTTCCGCGACCCTTTCACCGTCTCGATGCCTTATCGCATGCTTTCCCCCGAAAAAATAAAAGAGGGAAAAAAATATCCTCTCGTGCTTTTTCTTCACGGATCGGGAGAACGGGGAGATGACAATGAGAGCCAGCTCTCTGTCGGTGCTAATATTTTCTCTAACCCTGCAAACAGAGAGATTTTTGAGGCATTCGTGGTCTTTCCACAATGCAATGAGCGAACTTGGACAGGGAAAATTGACGAACGCACATTCATGCCGGGAGCTGAAATCCCTGAAGAATCACCAACAGAACAGTCACTGATGAATCTTTTGGATACGATAGTGACGAAAAATCCCGTCGATACCGACAGAGTATATCTTATCGGAGTGTCGATGGGAGCAATTGCCGCATACGATCTTGCATGCCGTTATCCGGAGAGGTTCGCAGCAGTCGTGCCTATTTGCGGAGCCGTGAACCCCGACAGACTTAAAGACGCAAAAAATGTAAAATTTTATATCTTCCACGGCGAAAAAGATGACGAGATACCGGTTATAAGCAGCCGCACCGCCTATCGCGCACTCAAAGATGCAGGTGCCGATGTGGAATATTCAGAGATTTCATGCGTCGGACACGAATGCTGGCCATGGGCTTTCAACTACCCAACTCTTCTGCCGTGGCTCTTCTCCAAGTCTCGCGCAACTGCATTTTAGACCAAAATTATGTAAAATCCGACCAATAATTCATTAAGTTGGAAAAATTTTGCTAATTTTGTAGGATATATGTAGCGCATAGCGCAGTTTAATAGTTTTCTCATGAACCTGTCATCTGTTTACGATATTCTGTTCTCCGGCAAATCCTTGACCCTTCCAGCTGAGGAGATGGTCAACATTAGGGATTGCCACGAATTTCTTAAGGAATTTGTAGCCGACAAGGTCATCTACGGCATCAACACCGGCTTCGGTCCTATGGCTCAATGGCGCGTAGACGACAATCACCTCAAGGAACTTCAATACAACATCATACGCAGCCACGCCACCGGTGCCGGCGCTCCCCTCTCCGACATTGAGGTTAAATCAGCAATGATTGCCCGCATCGGCACCTTCCTGCAGGCGCGCTCCGGCATCAATCCCTCGGTCATCACCCTCCTGCAGGAATTCGTGAACCGGGGAATATATCCTTTCATCCCCATGCACGGAAGTGTTGGAGCCAGCGGCGACCTCGTGCAGCTCGCTCACATCGCCCTCTGCCTTATCGGCGAGGGGAAAGTGCACTACAAAGGGGAATGGAGACCTACTGCCGACGTCATGAAGGAAGAGGGGCTCACTCCGATGGGTATTTTTGTGCGCGAAGGATTATCCGTTACCAACGGCACATCCGTGATGACCGGCATATCAGTTGTCAACCAGTATTATGCCGAGAATCTCTTGAAATATGGAGTGATAGCATCGGCATGGATCAATGAAATAGCCGATTCTTTCGACGATTACATGTCGGTAGAGGAAAACATCTGCCGTCGTCAGCCCGGTCAGCAGGTAATAGCCCGCTGGCTCCGTGAAGTCAGCGAAGGGAGCAAGCATCTGCAGAAGCGTGAACATGAGCTTTACGACCCCGCGAAGAACAAGGAAACCTATTTCGAGCATAAAGTGCAGGCTTATTATTCACTGCGTTGCATACCCCAGATCTACGGACCGATCTTCGACACGCTCTCAAACACAGCGGAGGTGCTTCAGAACGAACTGAACTCGGCATGCGACAACCCCATCGTAGATTACACTACAAAAAACATATACCATGGCGGCAACTTCCATGGCGACTATATTTCTCTTGAAGAAGACAAGGTGAAAATAGCTATGGTGCGACTCGCCATGACAGCTGAACGCCAGCTCAACTATCTTTTCCACGACCGCATCAACGGCATCCTTCCTCCTTTCCTCAATCTCGGAGTGCTCGGGCTCAACTACGGAATGCAGGCTTGCCAGTTTACCGCTACCTCCACCACCGCCGAGTGCCAGACTCTCGCCATGCCAAACTATGTGCATAGCATCCCCAACAACAACGACAACCAGGACATCGTAAGCATGGGCACCAACTCCGCGCTTTTATGCAGGAAGGTGATCGACAATGCTTATCAGGTGATGTCTATTCTCTATATCGCCCTCGCCCAGGCAACAGACTGTCTGCAAATCGCCGACAAACTGTCGCCAAAGACCCGCGAGCAATACGATGCAATACGCGAGATTTGCCCGAAATTCATTGAAGACACACCTTTCTATGAAGAAGTGGCGGAAACAGAGAATTATTTAAGAACGAACATTATCCAATACTTGAAATCATGAACTTTGCATTGGTTACAGGTGGCTCGCGCGGACTTGGCGCTGCAATATGCCGACGCCTCGCTTCGCAGGGACTTGGAATAATCATAAACTACCGCTCCAATGAAGCCGCAGCCCGGGAGGTTGCGGAATCCATACGCAGCAAAGGGGGCGTAGCCGATCTTCTTCCTTTCGATGTCAGCAATGAGGAATCCGTTGATTCCGCATTGGAGAGCTGGGAAGAGACGCATCCCTCCGACCGCATCACCGTGCTTGTCAATAATGCCGGCATACGTGAAGACAATCTGCTGATATTCATGCAGACCGAACAATGGCACAACGTTATCAACACCACCCTCGACGGATTCTTCTATGTGACGCGCCGAGTGCTTAAAGGGATGCTGACAAAGCGTCACGGCAGGATCATAAATATTGCCTCCCTCTCAGGTCTCAAGGGATTGCCCGGGCAGGCGAACTATTCGGCTGCGAAAGCAGCCCTGATCGGAGCCACAAAAGCTCTTGCGCAGGAAGTTGCTCCGCGCAAGGTTACGGTTAATGCCGTGGCTCCCGGATTCATCAAATCCGATATGACAAAAGACCTTGATGAGGATTCGTTGAAAAAGACCGTGCCTCTCGGAAGATTCGGAGAAGCCGATGAAGTTGCCGCGCTTGTGGCTTTTCTTGCATCCGATGATTCGGCATACATCACCGGCGAAACAATCTCGATCAATGGCGGAATCCTTTAAGAATGAGGAATTAGGAATGAGGAATTAGGAATTATCAGAGACAAAAATAAAGGTAAGAAATTATCAGAGGCAACGGATTTAATTCCTAATTCCTAACTCCTAATTCCTAATTAATAAAAACATTAAACATTAAATAAAGGGGTGAACAGAAGAGTAGTTATAACAGGTATGGGAATCTGGTCCTGTATCGGCAAAAATAAAGAGGAAGTGAAGGATTCGCTCTATCAGGGCAAATCCGGAATCGGACTCGAACCGGAACGTCTGGAATACGGCTATCGCTCCGGACTTACCGGCATCGTAGAGCATCCCAAGCTTAAGGGTGTTCTCGACCGCCGCACTCGTGTGGCTCTTTCCGAGGAGGCGGAGTTTGCATACATGGCAGCCAAGGAGGCTTTCGATGAAGCCAAGGTAACTGACGAATATCTACGCGAAAATGAGGTCGGCGTAATCTTCGGCAATGACTCCTCCGCAAAACCGGTGATCGAGGCTGCCAACATCATGAAAGAGAAACATGATTCGGCTCTCATCGGATCTGGATACATATTCCAATCGATGAATTCGACCGTAAACATGAATCTGAGCACCATCTTTCACCTCAAGGGTGTGAACTTCACCGTCAGCGCGGCGTGCGCCAGCGGTTCGCATTCTATCGGGCTCGCATACATGATGATAAAACTGGGATTGCAAGATATGGTGCTTGCCGGCGGTGCGCAGGAAACCAACTACTATTCAATGGCTACCTTCGATGCTCTCGGAGCGTTCTCAGTGCGCATGGACGACCCGACAAAAGCCTCACGTCCGTTTGATGCCTCACGCGACGGACTCATTCCCAGCGGCGGCGCGGCGGCTCTCGTGCTTGAAGACTACGATCATGCCGTGGCTCGCGGTGCCAACATACTCGCCGAAGTGGTAGGCTATGGCTTCTCCTCAAACGGTGGAGGTATATCTCAGCCAAGCGACGACGGTTCGCTGAAAGCCATGTCCCGCGCAATGGAGGATGCCGGTGTAACACCCGATGATATCGACTATATCAACGCTCACGCCACTTCCACTCCGCAAGGCGATGAATTCGAGGCATTGGCGCTCGACCGTCTTTTTAGAGGTAAGAAAGCCCTGATAAGCAGCACCAAGTCTATGACCGGTCATGAGTGCTGGATGGCAGGAGCGAGTGAGATTGTGTATAGCGTGATCATGATGCAGAATAATTTCGTGGCTCCCAACATCAATCTCGAAACCCCATGCGAATCCGCTGCCAACCTAAACATAGCCAGGGAGACAGTAGATATGCCTCTTGACATCATTCTCTCCAACTCCTTCGGATTCGGAGGCACCAACAGCGCCCTCGTGATTCGCAAAGTGTAAGAGTGAACAAGATTTCACTTTTCTTTCTCTTATATCGTATTTTGTTACAATTAGCAACAGGATCTCAATAATTTTTATTAATTTTACACTTTAAAGTCATAATTCATAAATTTTAACATCATGAGACAAGCTATTCGAAGACTTTTCTATGTAATTTGCCTTTTGTCAGCATGCATTGCATCGGCATGGGCAGAGGATCTTCAAGAGGTGGTTTACCTCAAGAACGGCAGCGTGATCCGAGGCACAATCGTAGAACAGGTACCGAATCAAAGTCTCAAGATCAAAACCACCGACGGCAATATTTTCGTCTTCAAGATTGACGAAGTAGAGAAAATCACAAAAGAGCCTGTATATCAGCCAAAATCCAATCGCAGTAATTATAGCTATGGCGTGACAGACTCCACTCCCGTTGAAAGCGTTCAAAGCCGTCAATATCCCGTATATCAAGAATACGGATGGGAGAAAGCACCGCGCTATCGCGGATTCGCAGGAGAATCCACCATATTCGGCGTTGGGGACTATGATTATTCCAGAATAATGTTCCTCACCTCTCACGGTGTACAGATCACACCTGAAATTTACGCAGGTATCGGCACGGGTATCACAGCATGGTTCGATATTTATGATTACTGGGGAGAGGAAGCATACGCAAGCATTCCCCTTTTCGTAAATGTCAGAGGCGAGATCCACAACCTCATCCGCAGGAATTTCTCTCCATACATTGATTTGAAGCTTGGCTACAACTTTGTGAATGTCACGGGTGTCTTCTTCGCCCCCGAAGTAGGCATGCATTTCTATTTCGGGCATAAGAAATTCGGAATCGGATGCGGCATCAGTTATCATCTTCAGCAAGCCAAAATTACTGAATACGGCTACGGCAATTATTCCTGGACAAGTAAAGAAATATTGAGTGGCATTGCGCTCAGCGTAGCATTTGACTTCTAACATAGATTCAACTTTATATCAACCTAATTAAACCAACAAAACAATGAGAAAGATTCTTTTGATCTTATCCGTATTGCTCATCGGAGCAAGCGCAGTGACAGCTCAGGTCCGTTACAAGGGCTATGTTGATGTTCAGGGTGGAGTTATGGTTCCTCCCGGTGATTCCGATTGGGAGTCAGGTCCTACATTTGGAATTACAACCAGCCATGGTGTGGAACTTTTCGGTGGTCTCTTCCTTGGTGGTGGTCTTGACATTACTGGATGCTTCTACAGCTATGACGGCTATTCAGGTGAAACAGAAACAGATGCCGGTGCATTTATCAATGTCTTCGCAGATGTGCGTTACAATTTCCTTCGTGGTCGCAAAGTTTCCCCATTCGTAGGAACACGTATTGGTGGCGGCTGGCAGTCATTTGACGAAGCAGGCGTTTTCCTCTTCAATCCGTCGGTTGGCGTGACATTCAACTTCACAAAACGCTTCGGTCTTGATGTAGGACTCAACTATAAATTAAACAATACTACTACAGACGCATACATAGGCAGCGGAAGATATCGTACAGAAGTTTCTGAAAACTGCTCTTATCATAACATCGCAATCTCTGTAGGTGTCCACTTCTAATTCATTCTAAATGAAGAAGACGATAATTCTCATATTGGCGATTGTCTTTAGCTGCGGTTTGGCTGTGGCTAAAGACAATCCGCTACGTCTTAAAAGCGGTTCGCTCACTCCCCTCAAGGGGAAAGGAGGCTCGATACATTGCGTGATAGATTTCAGTAAGACTCGCGCAAATCGCAAACCCCTCGAACAATACATACTTGAAGATTTCTACGGAGACATGGATACTTTCCATCGTTATGAACCGGAAATGCTCCAGTGGTTTTCCGAAAGATGGGATGACGATATTGAGAAAGGTCCAAAGACCACAACATCTGAAAATGCAGATTTTCAGTTGAAAATAATAATCAAAACTTTACAGATGGGTTCAAAATCCGGATCGGGCGGTTCCTCGATAAGCGGATACGCTGAGTTTTATAAAACCGGCGATGCAGAACCTTTCGCAGTCGTGGAGATTTTGAAAATGAACGGCACCATCATGGGCAGTCCGGTTCCCAGCTATCCCGGGCTCAAACAATGCCTTAGCGATCTTGCCGAATATCTCTGCGATCTTATTTATCACTCTAAATAATAAAATTATGAAAAAGATTTTCATGCTCTTGGCAGCGGTTATGATTTCAATGACCGCATGGGCAGACGCCGAAGTAAAAGACGGCAACCTCGCACCCCTCAAAAACGCAGATGCTCGTGTTCTCATCACCTGGGATTACTCCAAGATGACAATCGAAGATAAAGCTCCAACCGAATTCCTCAAAGAGAAAGGTCCGGATTGGGAGAAAGATTATCCCGCAGAGGTATCTGCCGGAGAAGCTGCTTTCGATGTGCTTTTCAACAAGAAAGATAAGAAATATGCCCAGATCACCGATGATGATGAAGCTGCTCAATATGAATTCATCATTCATGTTGACAAATTTCATTATGGCTCACTCGGTGCCGCAATCGCATTCGGCGGTTTCGCACGCGGTGCCCACATCGAAGGCACAGTAGAGGTTGTCAAGCTCGCTAACAAATCCAAGATTGCATCCATCCAGTTCGACTGCTCCGGGGCTGCTGCATACAGCAACGAGGCTCGCCGTGTGCTCGCATATCAAGATCTCGCCAAAGATATGGCAAAACTCATCGGCAAAGCCAAAGCTAAATAAGGGAAATTGCAATGAATTTATTCCCTGAATTACAAAAAAAATACACCAAAGAAACGATGAACGCCCGCGAGGCTCAACGCCTCGCGGAGTTCATTGCTTTTGGACCTGTCATCTTTCAGACAGCACGCATAATGCTCTCAACCGGGATCATGGATATGCTGCGCGACAGTAAAGACGGCATGACAATTGAGGAGGTTGCAGAGAAAGCCAACTTATCTGTGTATGCTGCAAAATGTCTGTTAGAGGCATCCCTATGCATCGGAATCATTCTGATAGACGACAAAACCGACCGATTCCGCATTTCCAAAACCGGATGGTTCCTCATCAACGATCCTGCCACAAGAGTCAACATCAACTTCAACCATGATGTCAATTATCTCGGCTGGTTTAACCTTGAGGAAGCACTTAAAGAGGGGAAACCGGCAGGACTCAAGACTCTTGGCAACTGGTCGACAGTGTACGAAGGTCTGTCATCGCTTCCTCCGCATATTCAGAAAAGCTGGTTTGATTTCGACCACTTCTATTCTGATCATTCTTTCGATGAAGCTCTTGAGATCGTTTTCGCCAACAAACCGCGCACACTTCTCGATGTCGGTGGCAACACCGGCAGATGGGCACTCCGTTGCGTGGCATATGACAAAGACGTGAATGTCACCATTCTCGATCTTCCCCAGCAGATAGGCATGATGAAAGCCAATATCGAGGGGAAAGAGGGCGCAGATCGCATCGACGGCATGGGAGTCAACCTCCTTGACGAATCCACAGAAATGCCCGCCGACCGCAAATTCGACGCCATCTGGATGAGCCAATTTCTCGACTGCTTCAGCGAAGAACAGATTGTGAGCATATTGCGCCGCGCTTCCAAAGTGATGACTGAAGATTCGCGGCTATATATAATGGAGACGCTATGGAATCGTCAGCGCTTCGAGCCTGCCGCCCTCTGTCTCACCCTGACGAGCCTATACTTCACAGCCATTGCCAACGGCAACAGCAAGATGTATCATTCCGAAGACATGGAGCGTTTAATAAAGGAAGCCGGACTTGAAATTGAGACCGTTCACGACTCATTGGGTCAGGGACACAGCATTATTGTGTGTAAATTAGGAATGAGGAATTAGGAATGAGAAATTAGGAATGAGGAATTATTTGAGTCGAAGGAATTAACTCCTAATTCCTAATTCCTAACTCCTAATTAAACTCCCCCCAATTAAAGAATAAACATTAAACATTAAATACAAAGTGGATAGAACCGAAATAGAAAACAAAGTAAGAGATTTCCTCATTGAGGATTTGGAAGTAGATGAAGAAAAAATCTTCCCCGATGCCCGTCTTAAGGAAGACGTTGGCATCGACAGCCTCGATTTTGTTGACATCGTGGTGATTGTAGAGAAAAATTTTGGATTCAAGATCAAACCCGAGGAGATGGCAGAGGTCAAGACCCTCAGCGATTTCTACAGCTACATCGAGAAAAAAGTAAACGCATAGTTTCCGCAGTTCGGCTTAGCGATCGCCGCTCGCGTTGCGGCTCCGGGTTATAATTAGCGGAATCGCTCGCGTTGCCGGTTCTGTTTAGCGAGCACTGCTCGCGCCTGTAAATAACCGTGCGGACGCATCTATATCAAAGAAAGCATTGGGAGAACTTAAACACGACAACTGGGTAGGCACAACCTACGGCAACGGATGGATGCACCGGTGGCTCATCAGATTCCTGAGAGTTATCGACGTGCGTCTTCTCTATGCTTTCACCTCCGTGTTCGTTATCCCTCCCACTCTGATAGTAAACGCGAAGGCTCGACGCGCGATCTATGGCTTCTACCGCAAAGGAATGCGCTATGGGAAATTGAAATCTGCATGGATGACCTATAAAAACCATTGCGCTTTCTCGCAGGTCGTTATTGATCGTTTTGCCATGTATGCAGGCAAGAAATTCAAGATTGATATCGTAGGATATGATGAGTTCAAGCAACTAACCCGGCAACCCGAGGGATTTATCCAGCTGAGTTCACATATTGGCAACTATGAGATTGCTGGATATTCCTTACGCACTCCCGAGAAACGCTTTAATGCCATGGTGTTTGGCGGAGAAAAGGAGAGCGTGATGGCAAACCGCAGCAAGCTTTTCGAAGGCAACAATATACGCATGATTCCCATGCGCGAGGATATGTCGCACCTCTTCGAAATCAACCAGGCTCTCGCCGATGGCGAGATACTGAGCATGCCCGCCGACCGCGTCTTCGGATCGCAGAAGGCATTCCCATGCGAGTTTTTAGGGCAACAGGCTAAATTCCCGCAGGGACCATTCCTTCTCGCAGCCGTCAGAAACGTGCCTATGCTTTTTGTATCGGTAATGAAGACCGGAGCCAAGCGATATACCGCTACTGTCAGCCGTATTGAAACAGGGACGGAAGGGAACACTAAAGCCAAAGCCGCAGCGTTAGCACGCAAGTATGTGGAATTGCTTGAAAAGACAGTGAGGAAACATCCCGCTCAGTGGTATAACTATTTTGAATTCTGGGATGTTAGACGGTAGTCATTAGGCGTTAGGCTTTAGATGCTTCGCCGAATGGTTCTAAAGCCTAAAACCTAAAGCCTAAAACCTGAAATAACATGGAACTGGATAAGATTGACATACACGAATTGCTGCCGCAGCAGGAACCTTTTGTAATGGTGGGGAAACTCATACATTACGATGATGTCGTGACCATTACCACCACAAAGATTTCTGATGAGAATATCTTTGTTGAAGCCGGTGTTTTCACTCCTTCGGGAATTATCGAGAACATTGCCCAGACATGCGCCACTCGTATCGGATATATCAACAAATATATCCTGAAGAAAGGGATACAGATCGGTTTCATCGGTGCGATAAGGGATCTCAACCTCCACCGTCTTCCGAGGACTGGCGAGGAGATCACGACCACCATCTCCGTCATTGAGGAAGTTTTCGGTATGACTCTCGTTTCAGCATCCGTAAAAATTGGAGATGAGGTGCTCGCTGACGCCGAAATGAAGATTGCCGTAAGCGAAAGGCATTAGGTGTTAGGCGTTAGATGCTTCGCCGAATGGTTCTAAAGCCTAAAACCTAAAGCCTAAAGCCCCAAACAAACATAAAGAGATGAATAAACTGACAGCTTCACATAAGTTTGACATACGTTTCAGCGAGGTTGACTCGATGAATATCGTTTGGCATGGTTCCTATACCCTCTATTTCGAAGATGCCCGGGAGGCATTCGGTAAGAAATACGGGTTAGGATACATGACAATCTTTTCTAACGGCTATTTCGCCCCGCTCGTGGAGCTATCATTCAAATACAAGAAACCTCTTGTCTATGAAATGAAGCCGTCTGTGGTGATTACTTACGTCCCAACGGAAGCTGCAAAGATCGTGTTTGATTACGAAATCATTGATGACTGCGATGGCTCGGTTGTTGCCACAGGACGCTCCGTTCAGGTATTCATGGATCAGAATTACCAGTTAGTGTGGGAAAATCCTGAATTTTATCGCAAGTGGAAAGAGAAATGGGAGGTATTATGATAACAAAAATCGCAGACAACATAATTTCACCATTAGGGCTCACTTCCGAAGATAATCTGAAGAGCATAATTGCCGGAGAATCCGGAATCTGCCACCACGAAGGAACATTCGGATTGCCTGAAGCCTTCTGCGGTTCACTCCTCAATCGCAAAATGATCTCGGAGATGTTCGAGAGCCATGCCATCGCAGGTGATGATTTCTCTCTCTTCGAGAAATTATGCATACTTTCAGCCACTGAAGCAATCGCTGAATGCTCTTTGCAGGCTGAGAACGATGATGTGTTGTTTGTGCTTTCCACAACCAAGGGGAATGTTGACATGCTTGAGGAAGATATCGATGACCCTAGGTGTTATCTCGCCGAATCAGCAAAAAAAATAGCCGAATATTTTGGCAATCGCAACACTCCGATTGTGGCATCAAACGCCTGTATCTCCGGCGTATGTGCCCAAATAGCCGCTGTCAGGGCTCTGTCAAGCGGAAAATACAGATATGCAGTTGTTATCGGTTGCGACCTGCTCTCACGCTTCATAATATCCGGATTCCAGTCGTTCAAGGCGCTGAGTCCCGACCCGTGCAAACCTTTCGACAAAGACCGCATTGGGCTGAACTTAGGGGAAGGCGCCGGCACCATTATTTTAGAAAGGGAAAAGGTAGAAGGTAAAAGGGGAAAGGGGGATTGCTGGGAATTTATCGCATGTTCGAACCATAACGATGCCAACCATATTTCAGGACCGTCGCGCACGGGCGAAGGATCTTACCGTGTACTTTCCGACATACTTGAGGTAGTTGACAAAGATGATCTCGCTTTTGTCAATCTTCACGGCACTGCCACAGCATACAACGATGAGATGGAATCCATCGCGCTTCATCGCGCCGGGCTAAGCGACACTCCCGCCAACGGGTTGAAGGGTTTCTATGGTCATACGCTCGGAGCAGCGGGCATAATCGAAACCATCCTTTCGATGCATGCCCTCGAAAATAGTCTCATACTTCCGACCAGGAATTTCACTGAGAAAGGCACCACATACGATGTAGCGGTCAAACCCGAAATACGCCATACCAATAAAAATACTTTCATCAAGATTCTGTCGGGCTTCGGAGGGTCGAATGCCGGGATAGCTTACCGCAAGCATACCGCAGGGCAACCTGCTGCAGAAGAAAAAGCTGGAAATGCAGAGCCCCGCAGCATACATGAGGCATTCGAGACCGTAGCTGAAGTGAGAATAACTCCTGAAGCAACGAGCCTCAACGGCGAGAAGATATCCGAAGCTTCGATAACAGGGCTTTACCGGCAGTTTGCAGGTGACTACCCCAAATTCTTCAAGATGGATTCTCTCTGCAAACTCGGTTTTATGGGAGCCGAACTGCTTCTGAAAGATATCCCTGCGCAGGAACGTGAGAATACAGCCGTCATACTCTTCAATCGCAACGGATCTCTCATCACCGACCGCAACTACCAGAAAACAATAGCCGATGACAATTATTACCCCAGCCCTGCCCTGTTTGTCTATACGTTGGCAAACATCGTGACCGGAGAAATAGCCATTCGCAACAAGACATATGGAGAAACATCGTTCTATCTTCTCGACAGGTACGACGCGCAGAAGATTGAAGAGATAGTAACGAGCGTGGCTCCCTCCTCTCCTCTTGTCCTCACCGGCTGGGTGGATTACAACAGCGACAGCGATTATCTCGCCGAGCTGAAATTGCTTAAAATGAAACAGGTTGAGTGAGGTCACTTTAGTGACCTCCTCGATTCAATAATATCGATCTTTAATTGCACAAAAAATATGAACGAACTTATTGATCAGCTTAAAAACCAGATTATCGAGGCTCTTAACCTCGAAGACATGACAGCACAGGATATTGATGCCGAAGCTCCACTCTTTGGTGATGGTCTCGGTCTCGATTCAATAGATGCCCTTGAACTCATCGTGCTTCTGGAGCGCGAATACGGCATAAAACTCACCAATCCTGCCGAAGGAAAGAAGATCTTCAAATCCGTTGCCACCATCGCCGATTTCGTAGACAAGAACAGAATAAAGTAAATTTAGGTGTTAGGTTTTAGGCGTTAGGCATTAGAAGCTTCGCCGAATGGATCTAAAACCTAAAGCCTAAGGCATAAAGCCTAAAAACAATGGCAGAAAGATTATTGATCACTGGCGCGGGGATTATCTCGGCATTAGGGTGCGGGTTGGATGCCACCTTGCAGTCTCTTCTCGAAGGGAAGAGCGGCATAGGCGCCATCAGGCATTTATCGACGGAACACACTGAGTTTCCCGTCGGTGAGGTCGTCATGTCCGATAAAGAGATGGCGAAGATGCTCGGTGTGGGATATCCGGAGGCTCAATTGCGCACTGTCCTGCTCGGAATCATAGCGGCAAAAGAAGCCGTGGCTTCCGCTCATCTCAGCGAAGCGGATCTGGCGAAAGCCGCCTTCATCAGCGGCACCACGGTCGGAGGCATGGATAAGACCGAAAAGTATTTTAAGACTGCTTTTGATTCTGAATCAAAGGCAGACGACAGTCTTGAACTGAAGTATAATGATTGCGGTTGTTCGACTGAATTAATAGCCGACAATATCGGTAAATTCGCAATGACCACAACTACCTCCACAGCATGCTCTTCTGCCGCCAACGCCATTATCCTCGGTGCCAACCTCATCAAGAGCGGCATGGTGGAGATAGCCGTGGTCGGAGGTGCCGAAGCCCTCACAAAATTCCATCTGAACGGCTTCAATACCCTCATGATTCTTGACAAAGAAAGATGTCGCCCGTTCGACCGCGATCGCTCCGGCATAAACCTCGGAGAAGGCGCCGGATACATCGTGCTTGAGAGCGAGGCTTCGGCAAAGCGACGCGGGGTCACACCTCTCGCAGAACTGAGCGGATACGCCAACACATGTGATGCTTTCCATCAGACTGCCACTTCCGAGAATGGTGAGGGGGCATACCTGGCAATGCGGAAGGCAATGGATATGGCTCGCCTGAATCCGCAGGATATTGACTATATCAACGCCCACGGCACCGGCACTCCCAACAATGACGACTGTGAACTCGCGGCAATGGAGAGAATCTGGGGCGACCGGATTCCTAAATTTTCGTCAACAAAGGCGTTTACAGGTCACACCACAAGTGCTTCCGGTTCTATTGAAACAGTGATATGCCTTCTTGCGCTGCAACATGGCTTCATGCCTCCAAACCTTGGCTGGAAGAATCCAATCCGAGATGCGGGCGTTCCGCTGACCGCACATGAGAATGCAGAAAACATACGCCATATCATCAACAACTCATTCGGCTTCGGCGGCAACGACTCCACCCTCATACTCTCCCGATGCGACGATAATTCCTCATTCCTAATTCCTAATTCCTCATTCCCCCTTAAGCCTTGCTACGTGCGGTCTTTGGCACAAGTCTCATGCCAGACCCCATTAAGCGATGAATGGATAGATAACCCTGTGGTCTTCGACAAGAGCTACGTCCGCGCACAGGAACCTGACACCAAAGGTTTGATACATCCGGCTGAAGCTCGGCGTATGAGTAAAATTCTCAAACGCACTGTAGCCACATCAATAGCTGCCCTCAATCAATCCGGCATCCAGCATCCTGATGCGATCATAACCGGAACAGGAAACGGTTGCATGGAAAATTCCGAAAAATTCCTTATCGATCTGTGCACATATGGAGAAAGCTGCTTGAAACCCACCCTTTTCATGCAGTCTACTCACAACACTATCAGTTCACTGATAGCGATAATCCTTAAATGTCATGGGTATAATAACACGTATTCTCACAAAGGTTTATCTTTTGAAAGTGCATTGCTCGACGCATGGCTTCAGATCAAGGGAGGCTTGATTCGTAATGCTCTTGTTGGGGCACATGATGAGGTCACACCATTTATGTCGCTTGTTATGGAACGGACACACCCGGAATATTCATTCATTTCTGAGACCTCCATGTCGGCAGTCTTATCGGGCAATGAAGATACCGGAAATATCTGTGAGATTGAGGACATAAGGATTTTTCATCATCCTGATATCAAAGACCTCTCAACTCTCCTTACGGAGGAGAAGGATTCGATATTGATGTTAGGCACCAACGGCAATCCCCTGAACGATAAGCCATATCAGGAACTTATCGAGAATCTGGATTATTCACCCCGAATCATGCAGTATAAGAATATCTTTGGCGAGAACTTCTCCACCTCGGCAATGGCATTCTATTCGGCAGCAAGGATTTTGGAGAAAGGTGAAACCGACGGCACTCCCCTACGGCGCATCACCATCCTCAACCACTCCGAATCCACCGCCTGGAGCGTCGTGAGAATTAGGAATGAGGAATGAGGAATTAGGAATTATCAGAGACAAAAAATAAGGGCGAGGAATTATCAGAGGCAAAGGATTTAATTTCTAACTCCTAATTCCTAATTCCTAATTAAACATTAAACATTAAACATTTAAAGAAAGAGATGTGGCAGCTGATAGGCTTATCGATTATCCAGAGCGTGATGCTCTCTTTGGGGCAGCTCACTCTGAAACTGGCGCTGGCGAAGATGCCAGCGTTCGGATGGACCACGCGGTTCTGGGGCGACCTTCTTACCAACTGGTGGTTTCTCGCTTGCGGTCTCCTCTTCGGCGGAGCCTCAGTTCTCTGGATGTATATTCTCAAACATTTCCCGCTCAGCATGGCATATCCCATGGCGAGCATGAGTTATGTGATAGCACTTGTTTTCGCCGTGGTGTTCCTGCACGAATCAATCGCGTGGAACCGCTGGCTGGGAGTAGCGTTGATAATGATCGGCTGCATCTTCGTAGCTAAATAAAAGTGTTGGAAATTAGCTTATATTAAATCATAACTGAATGAAAAGAATAATCACAATATGTCTGGTTGTCTTGGCGTGCGTTGCCAATACAGTTGCAGCACCCATCTCTGCGGCACAGCAAAAAGAGGTAATAGCCAAAATCAATAAAGCCACATCCGGGCTCAAGTCAATGAGCTGCAATTTCACCCAGACCAAACATCTGTCTATGCTCAGCGACAAAATGGTGTCGGAAGGGAAGATGAACTATAAGCAACCCAATAAACTCCGCTGGGAATATACGTCGCCCTATCAGTATCTCTTCATATTCAACGGCACAAAGGTTTATGTCGGAAACAAATCCCGCAAAGATGTGATCGACACCAACAGCAACAAACTCTTCAAGGAGGTGGCTCGTATCATGATGAGCACTGTCACGGGAACCGCCCTCTCCAATGCTGCTGATTTCTCGGTGACAGTAGAAGATGGAAAGACGCTCTGGAACGTGACCCTCATACCCAAAAAGAAAGAGATGAAAAAGATGTTTACGCGTATCGTCCTTTCTTTCTCAAAATCCGATCTCATGATATCGGAAATCAATCTTCATGAGAAAAATAATGACCGCACAAATATCCGTCTACGGAACATAAAAACCAACATCGCGATAAATGAGAACCTTTTTGCTGTTCCTGCTAAGTAGTTTTTTCACCGTTTGCAGCGCGTTTGCAGCGCCTGAAACAGATCGGCAGACCAATGCATCCGGAAACCGGAAGATGGCTTTCCGCATTGAGATGCAGAAAGGATATGTATCGGGGATAATGATTTGTGCGGAAACGGAGGATGCCATCAACGGAAGCATGGTGAACGAATTCGGCATTTCAGCAATAGACTTCACTTATTCAAAAGAAAAAAAGAAAGTAAAGCTGATAAACGTCGGTAGTTTTCTCAATAAATGGTATATCAAGCAGGTGCTCAAAAACGACATCAATTTCGCCCTCCACATCTTATACGGCATGCCCTATAAGAAAAAACATCATTATGAAGTGACTCATGACGGCGAAAATATGACGATTTTTAACACAAAAAGAAAAATCAAATACACATTCTCTCCGTTAGTAAATAAAGTCGAAACAACCGATAATGACACTGAAGAATAATCTTTACAACATATTATCTGCCAATCCTGAGGCGAAATCATTCCGTATCAAACTGAATCCCGACTGCAAGATTTATAAGGCTCACTTCCCCGGCAAACCCATCACGCCCGGGGTGTGCATCATACAGATAGCCTCCGAACTTCTTAACGAGATGATGCCTTGCAACCCGACCATTTCCACAGTCGGGAATGCAAAATTCCTCTCCATCATCAATCCTCTTGAATCTGAGGAGGTGACGTTCACTTTCAAGAAAATCACAGAAGAAGACGGGTATCTCAAAGTCTCGGCAACAATAAGCGATAAAGATACAATTTTCACAAAACTATCGCTAAAATATCAAAATCCCGACAAATAGTTTTAAATTTGCAGTTTCTTAAGACAGACAAGGCGGATGATTTCTCCGGAAAAGAATAATTTAATCCAGACAATGCGCAGACACAAGATTTGTGTGCTCGTGCCGACATACAACAATGCCGGGACGCTACGCGATGTTGTGTCCGGAATTCTGAATTATTCCGCCGATGTAATAGTTGTAAACGACGGGAGCACCGACAACACTCCCGAGATTCTCGAATCTTTCGGAGATGCCATCCACGTAGTGAGCTATCCACTCAATGCCGGCAAAGGTCACGCCCTCAAAAGCGGATTCCGCAAAGCAATCGAACTTGGTTATGAATATGCCATAACCATCGATTCCGACGGTCAGCATTACCCGGAGGATATTCCTGCATTTGTAAAGGGAATCGTAGAGAATCCCGGAGCATTGATTGTGGGAGAAAGAGACCTGTCGAATGTTGATATCAACGGCAAAAGCTCTTTTGCCAATAAATTTTCCAATTTTTGGTTTTGCGTTCAGACAGGGCGCAGACTGAAAGACACACAGACCGGCTACCGCGCCTATCCCTTGAAGAGGTTGCACGGATTGTCGATGCTTACAAGCCGCTACGAAGCAGAGCTCGAACTCCTTGTGTTTGCAGCTTGGAATGGAGTCAGAATAGTCTCCATCCCCATTCGCGTGTATTATCCACCTCAGGCAGAACGCGTGTCGCATTTCAAGCCGGGACTCGATTTCACCCGCATTAGCATACTGAATACAATCTTGTGTGTCGGAGCCATCGTCTACGGTCTTCCGGTTCGAGGCTGGCATACTGTCTCGAAGCGGCGCATCTTCAACCGTGAATTCAAGCCGTTCACACGAAAAAACGGAGAGAAACTGGATGCTGCGGTCACGCTTGACAGAATATTCCGTTCTATATATGGTTTTTCTTTATTCGCATTTATTGCCGGCGTGATATTCACTCCTTTCGCCTCGATCTATTTTATGATCGGTAAGAAAACTGAAAAAAGGAAACTGCGCTTCCACAAGATGGTGAGTCGGGGATGCGCATTTATCACACGCCATTATCCCGGAGCCAAGACTTACTATGAAAATCCCTCAGACGAAGACCTCAGCCGCCCGGCGCTTATCATATGCAATCACCAGTCGCATCTTGACCTGCCGGTGCTGATTGGGATGCATCCCAAACTGATTTTCCTTACAAACGACTGGGTGTGGAACAGTCCTATTTTCGGCAATATAATCCACAACGCCGATTTCCTTCCGGTCTCCGCAGGTGTCGATGTCATAATACCAAGACTCCGCGAACTTAAAGACCAAGGCTATTCAATCGTGGTCTTCCCGGAAGGAACCCGCTCGGAAGATTGCACGATACGCCGCTTCCATCAGGGAGCGTTTCATCTTGCAAAAGAGCTGGATATCGATATTCTGCCAATGGTGCTGCATGGTGCCGGACATTTCCTCCCGAAAAAAAGCTTCCTTTTCCGCAAAGGAAGGTTGACGGTTAAGATCATCGGTCGCGCAAACCGGGAGGATTACGAAGATCTACCCTTCCTGAAACAGGCTTCTTATTTCCGCAAGCTGATCAGAACCGAGCATGAGCATCTCATCCGCGAAAAAGAGGATGCGGAATATTTCAAAAACTTTGTGCTTTACAAATATGCCTACCGCGGCTGGGACATCGTGAGCCGTAGCAAGAAGGAGATGAAGAAAGCACTCAAACATGCCGATATCATCAATGGTGAAAACGTTGGCAAGGTTCGCATCATAAATGGTGGAATCGGAGTCTATCCCCTCCTCTTTGCCTTGGTGAACAAAGATACGGAAGTTTTCGCCTATATAGAGGATGTGCGCGATTTCAGGATTGCCACTGAAACACCCGCCCTCCCCTCAAATCTGCATTACATTCATGCGATATGGGACAGCGATTTCGGGAATGATGCCGATTTTGACAAAACAATAACCCTTGAAAGATGACAAACCACACGGACTGCATAATAATCGGAGGCGGCATCGGGGGTCTTTTCTCAGGTGCGTTCCTTGCTAAAAACGGCAAGAAAGTGACAGTTCTTGAAAAGAATGCCATCATCGGGGGTGGTTTGCAATGCTTCCACCGCAAGGGAAAGATTTTCGAAACCGGAATGCACGTAATGGGTGGCTTCCAGAAAAACGGCAATCTTCATAAAATCTGTAAATATCTCGGAATATACGACTCCTTAAAACTGCAACATGTTGACAGCGACTGCATAGACGAGATTCATTATCGGAAAACCGGCGATGTCTACCGCATTGCTTCCGGTAAAGAGAATTTTATCAGATGCATGTCTGAATATTTTCCGGAAGAAGCGGAAGGAATACGGGCTTATGTCGAAGACATATACAAGCTGACTGAAGAAGTTCCGCTCTTCTATCTCAAGGAAGATGACGGAGGCACAAGGATTCATTCCGAAAAATTCACGTGGTCTGCCGACAGGCTCATCAACTCCCATGTCACAGATCCGCGACTCAGAGAGTTGCTGGCATACCTGAATCCGCTATACGGCGGTGTGGAAGGTCATACGCCGGCATATGTGCATGCCTTGATCCACGTGCTCTATATCAACGGAGCCTCCCGTTTCATCGGAGGCAGCCAGCAACTTGCAGATTCTTTGAAAGGAGTCATTGAGGATGCCGGCGGTGAAGTGCTTTCCAACAAGGAAGTGGTCAGAATAGATGCCGCCGACAAGACGATAACAGCCGTACACACTTCCGACGGCGATGTATTTACAGCAAACAATTACATTTCCGCTATTCATCCCGTGGCATTGCTGAAACTTGTGCCCGAAGGCACTTTCCAGCGTATATTCGTCAATCGTCTCAATGAAATCCCCAATTCATATTCCGCATTCTCGTTATATATCGACCTAAAACCTAACACATTCCCCTATATCGACCATACAAGCTACTATATGGAAGATTATAGATGGATGTGGAATCAGGATGGTTATGATCCTGCCGAGTGGCCCAAATGCTTTATGTATATGACTCCCCCCGACCCCGATCAGGGAGAATATGCCAACCGTCTTCTCGTGCACTGCATAATGAGCTATGAGCACGTAAGGAAATGGGAGAACACCACTGTAGGGCACCGCGGTGAGGATTACGAGGAATGGAAAAAGGAGAATGTCAGGAAGATTCTTGACAAACTGCAGTCTCTCTTCCCGAATCTTTACGACAAAATAGCCAACGTATATTCTGCAAGCCCGCTGACTATACGCGACTATTACAACACCAAGGAGGGCGCGATGTTCGGCTATCGAAAGGATTGCCAGAACCTCATCTTCTCTCAGCTACCGGTATATACAAAGGTCAAGAATCTCCTTCTCACGGGTCAGAACATAAACCTCCACGGCATGTGCGGAGTGCCCCTGACAGCCATCTATACGGCGGAGGCTATTTTAGGTGTCAACACTATTGTAAAAGGAATCAACGATGCCAACAAGAATATTTAAAATATTGACTTTGCTGTTTCTTTCAGTCATCGGGTTCCCCATCTTTGCCGAAGAGAAAGCCATCAACATATGGGAGGGCACTTCGTGCAAGGAGGAGGTAATGCTAACACCATATCCCGCGCCGGGAGAAAACAATATCGCTTGCATCGTATGCCCCGGAGGCAGCTATTTTTGGCTCGACAAGAAAACTGAAGGGATCGGCGTTGCGGAATGGCTTCAAAGCCAAGGAATTTCAGCTTTCGTATTGGAATATCGTGTTGCCGGCATAAACGCCTTCATCTGGCACGACCGGTATTCACGTCGCGGACACCGTTATCCCGACATGCTGCAAGACGTGCAGCGGAGCATCGAGTTAATCCGCGACAACGCGGATAAATACGGCATTGACCCTAACCGCCTCGGCGTGATGGGATTCTCTGCCGGTGGCCATCTATCCGCCATGTCGGGGATATTCTTCGACACCAATTCGCTGGCAAGCTTGGGCATCACACCTGATGTATCCCTGAAGCCTGATTTCATAGCGCCGATATATCCCGTGGTGTCGCTGGTGGATAAATCCACCCACAAACGTTCGCGCCGAGGACTGTTAGGAGAAGGTAAGGCGATATCTCCTGAAATGAAGGATTCCCTTTCTCTTGAGAGACATGTGCACAGGGATATGCCACCCGTTTATCTCATGAATTGCGTTGACGACCCTATCGTCGACTACCATAATTCCGTATTACTCGACTCTGCGATGACAGCAGCCGGTGTCAGACACAGATATGTGCAATTCAAAACCGGTGGTCATGGTTTCGGCGCAAACCCGAAGAAAACCACTCCCGAGGCGATAACATGGAAAGATGATTTCATTAACTGGTTAAGGAATCTATTCAAATGAATATGATGAAAGAAGATATAGAATTTCGCTCTCCCGAGGAAATCAAGGAATACCAGAACGGGAGACTCCGCGAAGCGTTGCGCTATCTCGCCGACAACTCACCTTTTTATCAGAGGGTGTTCAAGGACAACAACATAAATATCGATGAGATCCAGACGATTGATGACCTTGTGAAGATCCCGTTCACTGAAAAGAAGGATCTGCAACTTCATAACGCGGATTTCCTCTGTATGCCGCCTGAGAAGATAATCGATTACATCACCACATCCGGAACCCTTGGCGATCCTGTGACATTCGGATGCACCGACAAGGATCTTGACAGACTGGCATTCAACGAGATGAAATCTTTCTCCTGCGCGGGAGTAAAACCGGGTAACATCGTGCAACTGATGACGACGCTCGACAAGCGGTTTATGGCAGGTTTAGCTTATTTCCTCGGCATCCGCAAACTCGGGGCGAGCGTGATCCGCGTAGGCAACGGTATGCCGGAACTCCAATGGGATACCATACGACGGCTGAAGCCCGACACCATAATGTGCGTACCTTCATTTATCCTGCGTCTCATCGAATATGCCGAACAGAACGGCATTGACTATCGCAATTCCAGCATCAAACGCATAATCGGAATCGGCGAAGGATTGCGTGAGCAGGATTTCACACTCAACCTTCTCGGCAACCGCATAAAGGAGAAATGGGATGTAGATCTCTTCGCCACATATTCCTCGACCGAGATGGGAGCCACATTCTCAGAGTGTCCCTATGGCTGCGGTGGGCATGTGCATCCTGAGCTTATTATCGTGGAAATAATAGACGACAACAATCTCCCTGTAAAAGACGGAGAGGTCGGAGAGGTGGTTGTGACCACCCTCGGAGTCGAAGGGATGCCTCTTCTTCGGTTTCGCACTGGCGATATGAGCTGCAAGATCACCGAGCAATGCAAATGCGGCAGAAATTCATATCGACTCACTCCACTTGTGGGGCGCAAAAACAATATGATAAAGCTCAAGGGCACCACAATCTACCCTCCGGCAATCAACGATGTGCTCGATAACACTCCCTACGTAATCAACTATGTGGTTGAGGTTCGCAATAGCTTTGCGGGCACCGATGAAGTTGTTGTAAAGGCAGGCGTTGCATCGGCACAGCCGTTCGACGTAATCAAGGATCTTAAAGACCGTTTCCGCTCAAGGATACGTGTCGCTCCCATCGTGGAGATCCTTTCGCCCGAGGACATCGGCAAAATCAACAACCCCGGCAATAACCGGAAACCGATAAAATTCATTGATAATAGGAAGAGGACTAAAAACCATGCTTCGCCTCTATGACCTTTTCAAGAAACGCCCTCTTCTTGCCTGGGGACTATTTTTAGTCTCCACGGCTGCCCTTGTGCTGTCGTTTCTGAGACTCGGATATAAGGAGGATATCTCCGATTTCCTTCCTCTTGATGAAAAGAACCACACTGCCATGTCGGTGTATCAGGACATATCCGGTGCCAATAAGATCTATGCCATCATCTCCACGCGCGACACCACCGATGTGGATCCGCAGGAGCTGGCGGATGGCGTAGAGGCGTTCGCTGCGAATGTTGAGCAACTTGACTCCCTCCGCTATCTGAGCGATGTGATGAAGGAGGTAGACATGGAGAAGATGCTCGGAATCACCGATATCGTTTACGAAAAAATACCTTATTTCCTTACGGATAAGGATTATGCGCGAATTGATTCCCTCCTCGCCGATCCTGAATACATTCACCGCCAGGTTGGTGAAGACAAAAATATGCTGCTCTTCCCGTCGTCGGGAATACTGAGCGGAAACATCTCGCGCGACCCGCTGAATCTCTTTTCCCCGGCTCTGGGAAGGTTGAAAAACGGCGGCATGTCAATAAATTTCGAGACTTACGACGGTTATATCCTTTCCCCTGATGCGAAAAAAGCGATAGTCATCCTTGAATCTGCATTCGGTGCACGCGAATCGGAACACAATGCCTCGCTTGTGGCGATGCTGAATGATGCCGTGTCGCTTACGGAAAAAGGCAACAGCAATCTTGACATACATATCATCGGAGGTCCGGTGATTGCCGTGGGTAACGCCAACCGCATCAAGAGCGACAGTATCCTTGCAATCAGTATTGCGGGGATATTGATATTGCTGCTCCTCATATATGTGTTCCGCAACCTGAGAAATATCCTACTCATTGTTGTGGCGGTAGGCTGGGGATGGCTTTTCGCCATGGGGATGATTGCACTCTATTATGATTCCGTTTCGATTATCGTGATAGGTATAGCTTCGGTGATTCTCGGCATTGCAGTGAACTATCCCCTGCATCTTATCGACCATCTTAAAGACAGTCTGCATCCAAGAGCCGCATTAAAGGAAATAATCTCTCCTCTGGTAGTGGGCAACGTCACCACAGTCGGTGCGTTCCTATGCCTTGTGCCGCTAAATGCTCCGGCGCTTCATGACCTGGGTCTCTTTGCCTCGCTCCTGCTGATAGGCACAATCCTCTTTGTGCTTATATTCCTTCCGCACGCCGTCAAGACCCGCAAGCCGGGTGACAGACCGGAGCGCGATCCCCGACTGATAACCCGCGTTGCCGGACTATCGCTTGAAAACAATCGCTACGTTGTGTGGGGAGTGCTTATCCTTACTGTCGTATTCGGATTTTTCAGTCTGCGCACGGAGTTTGACTCCGACATGCGCAATATAAACTACATGACTGACGACCAGAAAGCCGATATGGAATATTTCTCACGTCTGGCAAACGAAAGCCCGGATAAAGAGAACCTCTATATCGTCGGCAGTGGCAAAACTTGGGACGAGGCTCTCACCCAAAGCGGAATAATCAACAAGACTGTTGATTCGCTCGTGAATGCAGGCGCGGCGACACGTCAGAACGAGGTCAATTCCTTCCTCACCTCGAAGGAAGAACAGGCACACCGCTTGGCGAAATGGAATGAATTTATCGCAAAATACCGTGACTCCATTTCAACATCCTTGGCGAGTGCTGCCAAACATCATGGGTTCAGCACCGAAGCGTTCTCCCCTTTCAGCGATATAATCTCCGCTGACTATACTCCACAGGATTTCGAAAGTTTCAAGGAGTTGTATTCAGCCGTATTCATGGGCAATATCAGCGAAGATCCGGAATCAGGACGCAAATCCATAGTTCAGGTGATAGATGTGCCTCTGAAATCAGCTGAGGAGATAAAAAACACATTATCTGACCATCGTGAATTCGGCGGACTTGTCTTTGATGTGAAGAGCATGAACGGATCCATCGCCAACACGCTTTCCGATGATTTCAATTATATCGGCATAGCGTGCGGATTTATAGTGTTCATATTCCTGTGGATCTCTTTAGGCAGCATCGAACTCGCAGTGATTTCCTTCATGCCGATGGCTTTCAGCTGGATATGGATTCTCGGCATTATGGGAATCTTAGGTATAAAGTTCAATATTGTGAATGTGATTCTCGCCACTTTCATCTTCGGACAGGGCGATGACTATACCATCTTCATGACCGAAGGACTAACCTACGAATTTGCCTATCGCCGCAAACTGCTGCAATCGTATAAAAACAGTATCGTTGTGTCGGCATTGATAATGTTCATAGGTATCGGCACGCTCTTGGTGGCAAAGCATCCAGCCATGCGCTCCTTGGGCGAGATCACGGTTGTGGGCATGATTTCCGTAGTGCTGATGGCGTATCTATTCCCTCCGCTGCTTTTCAAGTGGCTCACACGCCGCAAGGATGGCTCGCGGCGCCTCTATCCCGTTACTCTCATGAGCGTCTTGACAGGCAGATACAACTTCAGCCGTTCGGATATCCGCCGGAAAAAGAATCAGTCGGAGCTCGCTTACGCCATGGAATGCGTGATGGGAAGATATCTCTACAAGGGACGCGAAATAGAGATTGCCGCAAGGAAAGCCTTTAAAGCTATAGGCTACGAGCCGGATTCATTGAGAGGTTACAAGGATCTTTCTGAAATATATCTCGACGAGCCGCATGGAAATGGCGAATTGGCTCTTCTTTTGGCTCGTCTGCATCCTGAAAGAGATGTCTTTGTGTACACCTCTTCGGAAGATGCAAGAGCTATAATAAAGACATGCGCGGAAGGATTCACGCCCAATCTGCATATCCTCGACTCCAAACCTGAAAATATTTAATCGAAATGAAATTATCCGCAGTATTGACCGCAACATTGTTTGCCGTGTCCGCAATCCCGTCTTTTGCCAAGGATTCTGTGAATTATCCGGTTATCAACCCCAATAATTCCGCAACTTTCCGCATCTATGCTCCGGAGGCGGATGAAGTAATCCTAAAGGGATCGTTCATCAAGGGGAAAAGTTTCGGACCTTTCAGCCGCGAAGGTAAGATTGAGATGAAGAAGGATGGCGATTACTGGACATGCACCACTGGAGTTCTCCCTTCGGATCTGTATTCATATTGGTATGAGATTGATGAGGAGAAAGCCAACGATCCGAATAATCCCGATACCGTCAGGGATATCGACAATATCCTGAATTATTTCATCATAGGTGGCGGCAACGGTGATTACTACATGGATAGAAATGTGGCGCATGGTGATGTGCGGAAGGTATGGTATCCTTCCACATTGCCGGGCATGACAAAAAGGCGCATGACCATTTATCTGCCTGCACAATATAAAACCAATAGCACAAAGAGATTCCCGGTATTGTATCTGCTGCATGGATCGGGAGGCGACGAGAATGCATGGGAAGAGTGCGGACGGGCAGTTCAGATTCTCGACAACATGATTGCCGAGGGGAAATGCGAACCGATGATTGTGGTTATGCCTAACGGTAACGTGGAACTCGCGGCGGCTCCGGGTGATGACCCGGCGAACCCTGATGTAAAGCCGAAAGCCAACAACATGACCTCAATGATGGGCAATATCGAGAGCGTGTTTGTGGATGAAGTGGTGAATTATATCGACAAGAATTACCGCACGATAAACGATAAGAGCCACCGCGCCATCGCGGGCTTATCATTAGGCGGCTTGCATACCCTTTTCATCTCTCTGAATAATCCCCAGACTTTCGATTATGTCGGTCTTTTCTCCGCACAGACCACCAATGCGCTCAATGACAACCGTATCGGCACAATACGCAGTCTCGGAGATGCATGGAAACAGTTCAAGGAGGATCTCCCGATTGTCGGCAACAGCAAACTCGACCGCACCATATCAAAGTATTCTTCGGGCAATCTCTCTGTATATGAAGACCTTGACAATAAGTTGAAGAAACAGTTCTCTCCGGCTCCCAAACTATATTATATAGCCTTCGGTTCGGATGATTTCGTGAAGAAGCTCAACGACGACTATATGAAAAAACTCGATGCCGCCGGCTATCCCTACGTCTACCACCCCTCCGATGGCGGTCACACCTGGCAGAACTGGCGCCGATACCTCCTCGATTTCCTTCCCCGCCTTTTCCACTGACCGGGAAGCGACAGAAATCGCTTCTCAGTCATCCTATCCTCATCTCAATCATCCTTATCAAGGAAGAAAACGGGGATATTGGCGATGAATACATCGGGAGCGGAAAGCAGCTGGCGATAGCGCATCAGGTCGCGCAACGATATGTCGGCGATGATGTAATTGTCGGTTTCGGATGTGTACATCTCGCGGATCCGTTCAAACTCGATCAGCCCGGGTATGTCTGTTGTCTCGTAATGGATATAGACTTTCAAAAGCACATCCGTGGTGTAGGCGGGTGTGTCGATATAGCTCATCTTCTTGTATTCATAGCGATAACCATGACGACGCGCCATGATGTCGCTAAGTATGGATGATGCCGTGGGCAAACCTCCGGCACCTTTCCCGAACATAAACTGCCGGTCGTAACATTCACCGCGAATCACCACGCCATTATATTCGTTGTCAACACTATAGATATAGCGCGACGGCTCCACAAACTCCGGCATCACAAACATAGTGAACTTCGAATCGCATACTTTCACCACCTGAGCCACAAGTTTGATCTTCACCCCTTTCTCGCGTGCATACCGGATATCGGCATCATGAATCGTGGATATGCCGTAAGTGAATATTTCTTCCGGTTTCACGTATACGCCCAAGGCGTGGACAGTGATGATAATGAGTTTATACAGGGAGTCTTTACCACTGATATCAAATGTAGGATCACTCTCCGCAAAACCGAGGTTCTGGGCTTTTTTCAAGGCTGCCGAGTATTCTTCGCCATGATCAAACACGCGGGAGAGGATATAATTAGAGGAGCCGTTAAGTATTCCCTTCACTTCAAGAAGGAGATCGTTGTCATAATACTCTTCAAGGTTGCGGATCACCGGGATGGAGCCGCAGGAGGAGGCATCATAGAGAATCGCAGTGTGATGTTTCTCCTGCAGCTCTATTAGTTCGGGCAGATGGACCGCAATCATCGCCTTTGAACCCGACACCACAGGCAACCCTTTCTTAAGCGCTGTGGTCACGATCCGGTATGATGCAGATGCGTCGTCAACCACCTCCACGATAAGATTGATCTCCGGGTCGTTGAAAATATCGTCGGCATCGTCGGTAAGAAGCCCGTGCGGGGTCTCGATGTCTCGATCTTTATTGATGTTGCGCACACATACGCGGCGTATGGATGCGTGGGCGTTCTTTGCACTCGTTATAACGCGGTAGACACCTTGCCCCACCGTGCCAAAGCCAAAGAGCCCTATCTTGATTTCCTGATTCATTTCTCTATAAATGGTTTTAGTATATTGTTCAATTGCCCATACTCCACGAGAAAGCCGTCATGTCCGAAGAGGGAGTATATCTCGAAATATTCGGCTCCGGGTATCTTGGAGCATAATTGCCTCATCTCGCCGGGAGTAAATATTATATCCGTCGACAGACCAATCACCACTGTCTCTGCCTTGATACGCGCCAAAGCAGCTTTCACTCCGCCCCGGTCGCGCCCGATATCATGCGTGTCGAATGAGTCGAGAATCGACATGTAGGAATAGGCGTTAAACCTGCGGCAAAGCTTCTCTCCTTGATATCGCTGATAGGTGCAAGCCCGGTGCTTATCTTTGAAAATGTCATGCCCTGCAAGGTTCTGCTGGGTGATATTGTAACCCGGATTTCCGCGATATGTCAAGAGTCCGATAGCCCTCGCAGCCGCCATTCCTGCCATTCCTGCGCGCGGGTCACGCGTACCGTAAGTAGGATCCGCCTCTATCGCCATACGCTGCGTCTCGTCGATGGCTATTGCCCACGGGGAAGCCTTGGCATCTGTAGCTATGAGAATAAGTTTGTCAAACCTGTCGGTCTCTTCCGCAATCCATTCAAGAGCCTGAAAACCGCCTACCGAACTCCCGACAAGGGCATGGATCCTGCCTATGCCGAGATGGTCTGCCAGAAGGCGGTGGGCGTTAACTATATCGCGCATTGTCACCAGCGGGAAATCTCCGTAATAAGGCTCTCCGGTAGCCGGGTTCTCGGAGAGGGGACCCGTCGTGCCGTAACAAGAGCCTATGATATTCGCACATACCACAAACCATCTGTCGGGATCAAGAAAGCGATCTTTCTCTACGGTATGAGGCCACCAGTCGCTCACATCGCTGTTGGCTGTGAGGGCATGGCATACCCACACCACATTCGACCGGTCTTCATTCAATGTGCCGTATGTGTTATATGCGATCGTAAGATCTCGGATCTCCTCCCCTGATTCAAGACGGAACGGTTCTGACGGATGATAATAACTTATCATAATCCTGTTTTCTCAAAAGCCTGTTCGAAATCCGCTATTATATCCTCCACATCCTCCAGTCCGAGCGATATCCGCAACAATGTGGGAGTAACTCCGGCTTGCAGCATGTCTGACTCCGAGAGCTGCTTGTGCGTCGTGGATGCCGGATGCGTCACAACAGTGATGGAGTCCCCGATCATGGTCATGTGTGCGGCGAGTTCAAGAGCCTCCACAAATTTCACCGTCGTATCGAGATCCCCCTGCAACTCGACATTTAACACGGCGGAAGAACCGAATTTGAAATATTTCTTCGCATTCTCGTGCGACGGATGCTCAGGGAAGCCCACATAGCTCACGCTCTTCACCTTCGGATTGCTTTTCAAATATTCCGCAAGACGGCGCGTGGATTCAACCTGATGGCGCACTCTCAGGGAAAGAGTCTCCAGACCGAGAAGCATCAGATAACTGTCGAAAGCCGAAGGGCAAGTACCGAGGTCTCGCTGTCCGTCAACCCTGCATTTCACGATAAAGGCTGCATTCCCGAAAGCCTCGTAAAGGTTCAGCCCGTGATACCCCTCCGATGGACCATCGATCTGAGGATAACGCCCGTTATTCCATGGGAATGTACCACCGTCCACGATGATGCCACCCATAGCCGTACCGTGACCGTTAATCCATTTAGTAGCGGAATCCACTATAATGTCAGCCCCCCAATCGAATGGATTGCAGAGATAGCCACCCGCACCGAAAGTATTGTCAACAACGAAAGGCACTCCATTGGCATGAGCCACAGCCGCAATCTTCTCCAAATCAAGCACCGCGCAAGTCGGATTACCCATACTCTCGGCAAAGACCGCCCGTGTCTTGTCGTCAATCAATTTCCCGATAGATTCCGCAGTAGCCTCAGGCGCGATTCTCACCTCAATCCCCAGACGGCGCAACGTGTGACGGAACTGATTGTAAGTGCCGCCGTAGAGATAGGGTGAGGTCACGATATTATCACCGGCAGAGGCAAGGGAAGTAAAAGTCACAAGCAAAGCCGCCATACCCGACGAAAGAGCCATTGCTCCCACGCCATTGTAAAGTGCAGCCACACGTTCCTCATAGGCAGTGGTGGTAGGATTCTGCAGACGCGTATATATATTCCCGGCTTCCGAAAGTTCAAACAGATTCGCGGCATACTCGCAAGAACCGAACCTGTAAGCAGCCGTAGGATAGATAGCGATACCCCTTGAGCCCGTCGGCTCCGCATGATTCAACCCGGCATGAATCTGCCGCGTCTCAAACTTAAGTTTCTTTACATCCATATCATTCATATTTAATTATTTCCATATCAAAATCTTCCCCATCAGAATCCATCCCGATCAAAATCCTTCTCCATCAGAATCCATCCAATCAAAATCCTTCTTCCTGTCCTGAGTGTCTTTATGAGGTTCCGTTTAGCGAGCACTGCTCGCGGCTCCCTTTAAATAAAACAGGCAGCCGGCTTAAATTAGCCGGCTGCCTGTTTTATCATTAATACGCATGATAACTTTACACCCGGCTTCGTCGGCTGCGCATTATCATCATATTCATATTAACGTATGTCATCTTTATTCCTTACTTTGATGTCATTCCAACCCGATTTTCGGATTTGTGCTGTAAAATTACTATATATTTCCCTTATCCGCAAACTTTCCTCAAAGTTTTTTCTCCCCATCAAAATCCTTCATTCCCCTCCCTTTCGCGCAGTCGGTTGAGTGAAGGCACCTTAGTGCCCCGTCTGCCGTCCTCCCCTTCTTATACGTTATCCTCTTGATTGAATTATTCAAAGCTTTTAACCCCTATCCCCTTTCTTTCCGCTATATTGCCATATCAAAATATCAATCATATGGCATCAATAAAAGTAAAGTTTCGCCCCTCAACCCTCCCCGACCATCCGGGCGCAATCTATTTTCAGATCATCCATGAGCGCAAAGTGCGTCAACTTATTACAGGCTACAAAATCTACCCCTCCGAATGGGATGACCACCGCTCTACGGTTTGCGTCTCCCATACCTGCAGCCGCCAATCATTAATTCTCTCAATCCGCGAACGCATCCGTTGGGACATTGAACGTTTGACTAAGATCGACCGCAAAATGAATGCTATAGGGATGACCTACACAGCAGATGATATAATCGACGAGTTCAACCGTTATGCACATGAATACTCCCTCTTCAACTTCATGGAAAGCATCATCGCCAAACTGAAACAGAACGGCAAGATCCGTACATCAGAAACCTACAAATCAGCCCTGAATAGTTTCAAAAAATTCCGCGATGACGAAGACATCATGCTCGACTGCATCACCTCCGGTATCATGGAAAGTTACGAAGCATGGCACAAGAGCCGTGGCGTCTCTCCCAACACCATCTCCTTCTACACTCGCATCCTTCGGGCGGTTTATAATCGTGCGGTTGAAGAAGACATCATCGAGAACCGCAATCCCTTCCGTCATGTCTATACCGGCGTTGACAAAACAGTAAAACGCGCATTGCCGTTGGCTGTCCTCAAGAAAATCAAAGCATTGGATCTATCCTTAACACCGGTGCTCGACTATGCCCGCGATATGTTCATGATGAGCTTTTATTTACGCGGCATGAGCTTCATCGACATGGCTTTTCTGAAAAAGACCGACCTCAAAAACGGCTACGTCACCTATCGCCGCCGCAAGACCGGTCAGCAACTCATCATCGAATGGACAAAGGAAATGCAGATGATACTTGACAAATACCCCGAAAACAAGAGCGAATACCTGCTTCCGGTCATCCGCAATCCCGGACTCAACGAGCGCTGTACCTACCGCAACATCGGCTACAACATCAACCACAACCTAAAACGCATTGCCGTGATGGTTGGCGTTACCATCCCCCTGACCCTTTACGTCGCACGTCACAGCTGGGCTTCCGCTGCCAAAGCCAAAGGCATCCCCCTCTCTGTCATCTCAGAAGGCATGGGACACGACAGCGAGGCAACAACCCAGATCTACCTCGCCAGCCTCGACACTTCCGCCATCGACCGCGCCAACACCCTCATCCTCTCCTCCCTCTGATTCATAACCCTCCCCAAATCCTAATAGAATTTCACGCCTCCCCACAAAAAGTATCGCCTCAGCATCGGGCATTCAACTCCTGATTCTGAGGCATCTTTGTTTAGCAACCATCCAAATCTCTTGCTAAGAGATACTTAACGAAGAGCAAAATTAATTAAATAATCTTAAAACCCTATTGTTTTGCATAATTTTTTTACTGATTTAGATAAAATTTTGATAATAAATTGGGGAAAACAGTATAATATACACGCAAGGTTTAGCTAACAAATCAATGATTCCAGCCAAATAGCACATCCACAGATTCATAATTTACATCCAAATCTCTTAGCAAGAGATTGTGACGAGCCTATATGAAATAACAATAATAACTAAACATAATCGCAATGAAAAGAACGTTACTTACGTTTAGCGTATGCGCTGCTATATTATGCGGCTCGCTTGTGTACGCCACAACCGGTCAGAACCGAAGAATGACAGTAGTTCAAACAGAAGTATCTGACATTACAGCAAAAGCTGAAAAAACATCTTCATATGGTGTTTCAATTGGGACAGTAGATGCCCGCGATTATTCCACATCTGGTCTGAATTTTAATAATTTTGATGATGTCGAATATGTCGCTCAAACCTCAGAAGGGACTTATATAGGCTTCGAGTTAATGAATGATTCGTATACCGAAGACGGGCAAGAAATTCAAGTCGATTATATAAATCTCACGGCAATTAATTCGTCAGAAGAAACAGTTACAATTCCAGACAGTATTAGAATTGCGGATAAAACTTATCCCATAGAAAGAATTATTGGCTCTCGGAACCTTAGAGATGGTTTTAATTCCAATATTAAATCTCTTACCGTACCGGCTACCGTAAACTCTATTTACATAGACTACCAATTCGATCGCAATCTTGAATCAATATATATGTTGGGAGAAGCACCGTATATCTCATCGCCACTCATGGTTCCCAATGTATATGTTTGCAATAAATCTCATCTTGCCGGGTATCTAAATAACGATAATTATTCAAATTCTACTATTCTCCCCTTTGGATGGGATTTTGATTGGGTTACCGTTAATGTAGAGAAAAACGGAGAGTTTGCTGAAACATACCTAACTCAAAACAATTATAATTGGGATGCAGCCCAATACGTAAAGGTAACAGGCAATATCAATGATATTGATCTCAGTGCCATAAAGAATCTCACTTCTCTTATTAAACTTGATTTAAGTGAAACCACAATCACAACCCTGCCGGAGGAATTTATGTATAACCGAGCCTCACTTAAAGAAGTAAAATTACCGGCAACAGTGGAGAGTATAGGGAATTCAGCCTTCTATGGTTGCTTTGCCCTTCAATCTTTTGACCTCAATGGAATAACAGAGATTGGCAGCAGCGTGTTCAGAGGATGCAATCAACTTTCATATATCAATCTTAATGGAGTTCAATCTATCGGGGATTACGCCTTCTACGGTTGTTCAAAACTAAACAATATTGATCTTTCAACAGTAGAGCACATCGGCTATTCTGCTTTTTCAGAATGCATTTCATTAGAGTCCGTGGATCTCGCCTCCGCAATAACAATTGGGACATCTGAAGGTGGTGGTTACTCCTCTGGCGGTAATGCATTCCAAAACTGCATATCATTAAAGAATGTATTATTCGGCAACAAGCTCATGCAACTCGCATACGGGGACTTCGAAAATACAGGTGTTGAAAACATAACCATTCCGGAAGGATTGTCTAAATTACCTTCTCAGACTTTCAGAGAGTGTAAAAAACTATCAAGTATCGAACTCCCGTCTTCCCTAACCGTAATAGACTCCCAAGCTTTTTCAGGATGTACATCTCTTTCATCACTATCTTTAAAAACCGGTCTCACAACCATTGCAGAGAGAGCATTTGAAGATTGTTCATCACTTGAAGAGATAGTGATTCCCTCAACGGTAACATCCATCGGTCAAAATGCATTCGATGGCACAGGCATCAAAAGTTTCAAGTGCTACGCAGTCGTTCCTCCTGCAACCGACGGTTCATTCATAGGCAACAACATGGATATGTCGCGCACATATCTATATGTTCCTCCGTTCTCTAAAGATTTTTACCGCAATACCCAATATTGGAGCAATTTCTATCTTATGCGTTCTATTGAGGATCAAATAGATTATATTTTCGTGGATAGGCCAATCACAATTAATCTTGAAGAAGAAGATAACGACGTTGTTGCAAACAACCCGCAGATAGTTTTGTCAACCGGCCCGACATCAAAATATGGGGATGCCACAAATGTGGGACAACTTACCGCCACCGGTGCGGGAACCCTGTCGGCCGGCAACATGACAATCAACACAACTCTTGCAACACGTTCCCAGAAATCATACCAATATTGCCCAACTCTCATCAATTACGCAGACAGGATGCGTGCTGACAATGTGACGGTAAAAATGTCACTTTACAATTATTATTCATATAGGTCAGATGCCAACTGGTATTTTATTTCTTTGCCGTTTGATGTAAAGGTTTCAGAAATTATTCCGAGTGATAACACTTATTGGGTAATCCGCCGCTATGACTCCGCAGCACGCGCTGCCGGCGAGACATCTTCCACATGGGTCAATCTAACAAACGAAGACACAATGGAAGCCGGCAAAGGATATATTGTCTCAGCAGTCGCAACTGAAATTGATGAGGAAGGATACAGCAACAATACCAACCCTTGTCTAAACTTTACTTCCGGAAACACCATTACAAAAAACAATCTTTTCAGGCCGACAGACATTATCGTGCCTCTGACGGAATATACAGCTGAATTTGCCCATAACCGTTCATGGAATCTTATCGGCAATCCTTATCCTTGTTACTTCGATATGCACTATCTGAATGAAGAATTCACAGCACCTATTACAATCTGGAATGGCGAATCTTACATTGCCTATTCTCCCGTAGACGATGATCTTGTTCTATCTCCTTATGAAGCATTCTTCGTGCAATGTCCTCTTAATGCAACAGAAATGATTTTTAAGGAAACCGGTCGTATGCATGCCGAAGACGGGAAAACAAAATATAAATCTCCCGCAAAGATTCATACAATCCAATCGGCAGAGGAACGTAATGTATTTAATTTTGAAGTCTCCAATGATAAATCTTCAGACCGCGCACGCATTGTCATGAATCCGGATGCAACTATAGATTATGAAATCGGTCGCGATGCCTCTAAATTCTTTTCTGACAATACAGACTGTGCGCAACTATATGTAGCAGCAGATGTAAACTACAGCATTTGCGAGCGTCCTGTAAATAATGGAATTGCGACATTAGGTATTCGTTCGTCAAAAGAAGAGACATATACTCTCTCGCTAACAGGTCGTTACAGTTCTGAATGGCATGTTATAATCACTGATAATGTAACCGGAATAACTGTCGACTTAACCGAACAAGATTATCAGTTCGCAACTACCAAAGGAGATTCCAATACCCGTTTCTCTGTAAAATTCCAACTCGGAGGTCAGTCAGGCATCGACTCTATAATTTCAGACTTCGGGGCAGAATCAAATGTTACCGTGACCGCAATTGATGGGAAAACCGTTTATTCAGGTTGTTTGTCTGAGATGGAAGTGCCGTCTGCCGGCATCTATATAATTTCCAACGGAAAAGAAACTCGCAAGGTAATTCTTAAATAAGTCTTAAAAGAATTTTTCACAATGAATATAAACCATTCATCGAAACAAATACCGATGTCAAGGTTCCTGTTCCGCATACTGACACTGCTTCTGACGGGGCTGTGTCTGTTCGCGGCAACTGCATCGTCTTCACTAAACGAGTCAGCAGAAACCTTGTCTTCAGATAACATAAGTATTGCTCCGCCGGTCTTTATGCCCGCAGGTGGCTCATTCAACAAACCAATATCCGTAACTATTCTTGCAGATGATGGATTAGACATATATTTCACCACCAATGGGAAGGAGCCGTCAGTCAGCGAGGATGACAGATATAACGGAGCCATCGTTATTTCTGCAACGACAACCATAATGGCTATCGCAGCAGACAGCAATGGGAACGTCAGTAGCGTAGCGAAAGCGACATACACCTGCACCCGTCATGGAATTGGGGAAGATTACAATCCTGATTCTCCCGGAAATCCCGGAAGCGAAACCGTAGAGGTACAAGATAAAAAATATAAACTGACAGTCGTAGTCAATCCTACCGGAGCCGGATATGCTTCTGCAAATTCATATGAGCTTAAATCCGGAGAACAAACCTGGGTCTATGCAAGAAACGACAATGGATTCTCTTTCAAAAACTGGACTATTGAAGGGGAAGAAGTTACCAATAGCCCTGAATTCAGCTATGTAATGCCGGGATATGACGTTACTATTGTTGCAAACTATGAATACAATCCAGCAAGTCCGGGGAATCCAAGTCCTGAGGAGCAGAAAGTAAAACATCCTGTGGTTGTCAGAAGCATGCCATCGGGAGCAGCATCTCTCAGGCCATCAGGTGCATTCGACATGGAAGAGAATTCTACTCGCGAAGTGTATGCATATCCCAACAAAGGTTGGAAACTCACAGGATGGACAATTAACGGAGAAGCGCAGGAACAAACCACCTCTCCACTAACTTTAAAAATGGGAGAAAAAGCTCTGGACATTGCAGCAAGTTTCATATATGAACCATCTTCGCCATCTAATCCTGATGCCAATTATTACAATTCCATGACGGGACAAGTAATAATTGACGACTTCACTCCCGGATACCTCTACAATGCTTTAAGCGATCTTGTTGGATATGACAATTTCTCCAACATCAGCAGCTTGATCGTAAAGGGAAAGATGAATTCAAATGATTTGGGGAATCTAAACTATTTCTCTAATGCCAGGTCTATTGACCTTTCACGCACGGGAGGAATATTGACGCTCCCGTCTTATACTTTTGAATCCATAGATGCATCGAGTATAGTGCTGCCAAGCACTGTAACAAATATGGGCAACTATGCATTCCGTAACTGTTCAAACCTTGCATCTCTGACTATCTATGCTCAGGAACCCCCTACATGTAATTCGTCTACTTTCTCAAATTTCACAAATAAGGCAAATTGTACAATATATGTTCCGGCTTCGGCAATCGAACTGTATACGAATGCTGATTACTGGAAAGATTTCACAATTCTGCCAATCACAAATGACGCTCACATGCTTCAAGTAAACCTGCCGGAAGATGCATCTGATGGAAGATATAAACATAATTCCATTGAGATTGTAAACATAAACTCCGGAGTACGCCAGAAATACGTGATTTCGGATCGCATGCTCTACACGTTCAATGGCCTTCAGAAAGATGAGCAATATAATATTTATATGTTCTCTCAAGCCGGTCTTGAAATCGGAAGTATTGAAAATGTTGTAATTCCTGATCAAGATATTGAAGTCAGTTTCGACAATCTAAAATCATTACACACTGTTTTTGCGAAAGTTTTAGACACTAATGGCTCTGATGTCACTTCCAATGTTTCAGTAGAATGGTATAAGCCGCTTGCTGACGGCACCGCGACATATCTTCGCAAAGCGATTTCACTTGGTGAGATTCCGGATGGTCAGCAACTTATATGCCACATCGCTCTTGACAATCAACTCGGTGTAGTTTATTTGAATCCGGAGGATGTAGAATTTACTGTTACCTCTCATAATAACACATGCGTGATTAATCTTGTGCCTTTCCGGTCTATTGAACTAAGCGGAACGATTGTCGATGGAGACGGTGCACCACTTTCAGGAGCATCTGTTTCTGTGAACCAAACGCTCAACAACAAGCATTCCAAGACCTACACAACCAAAACAGACCGTAAAGGAGGATGGAGGCTATCAGTTCTTGATGCCCCTGAAACTCGTCTAACCTACGCGGCGACTGAGTGCGTCAATGTGAACGACACAATCGGGGGATTTGAATCAAACATCAATACCCTCGATGTCGGTCAGACTACTCTCAAATCAATTGTTGGAGCTCGCATATCATACAATTTCACATATCAGGCTGCCGGAACAGAAGACGCTGAATCTTATTATTCTGACTATCAAAATGTAACCATCAGTGTATTCAACACCACACAAAACCGCGCACATGATCAGCTTTCACTCCAGTATCCTGTTCTTGCGGTACTTGATGAGAACATTCACACTGGCGACGAGCTAAAACTTACGGCTACATCTAAAACCGGAGCGTTCAATCCTATTGTAAAAACTGTTACTATAGGTGAAGATCAACGAGGAGATGTGACATTCGAGATAATCGGGAAGGGTGGCATTACAGCCTCGTTTGAAATGACCGATAATCCTGCAGTCGTTGCCATGCTCTATGATTCTAAAGGGGAATTACTTAAGAAAACCACATATTCCGAAGCGACAACAACATTCACACAATTAGAGGATGGGAACTACACTTTGATTTCCATGGGTCAGTCAGACCTGATGAATTCAATTCTACGTCTCTCAAACTTCGATGAAATAGGATTAAAGGAAGGAACGGATTATGTGAAGAACGTGGTTTCTGTAGAAACCGGCAGACTCACTGAAGTCACGATTCCTGAGGTTCCGGCATTTGATGAAAGCTTGTTCTATTATACTAATTCCAACACGAGCTTCTCATCCAACAAGAGCAGCGTCACTACAGGAAATTATCTGACCCTCCGTGCCGCTGTTGACTTCAAAGGTGTCTATAAGAATGACATCTCCAATGTAGCCCTCGTAGTCGACCTTCCTGAAGCCTGCGATTTTGTTGAGCAGTCTGTTATTCAAGGTCCGAATCTGTTGCCTTATACTCTCGACAATCACCGCCTGACAGTACAGCTCGGCAACAATTACCAGTCTCAAACTCGTTTCTGCATTATACCAACGTCGGGAGGTTTATTAAACTCCACTGCCTCAATCATCTTTGATTACAACGGAAAAACTATAACACAACCTATAGGTTCTACTGCTACTAAAATCAACGATTTGAGCATAACTCTTCCATCTGTGTCTGCAAACGATGATTTTAAAGTCTCGGGGTCAGGTCCCGCCAATTCGGCTGTAAACGTTTATGCAAACAATCAATTGGTGGGCTCCGGCAGAGTTAATTCGTACGGATTTTGGAATGTAGCTTGTTCGATTGACAATCCATATAATCTTTCAACATATAATATTTATGCGGATATTATAACAAGTCAAAATGCGCATCTACTTACAGAAACCCGTCAATTCACCTACGATAAAAATGCAATTGGTGTTTCAAAAGTGACACTTTTAGTTGATGGACAAACGATTGAGTGGGACTTCCAGAACCCAGAAGATAAAGAGTTGTTCTTCCAATGTACCAATCCTCAGGTGTACACATTTACAGTATCCTTTACTGATAACGACCCTGAAAAAATATCAAACGTCATTGTATGGGCAGAACGTACAGACGGAGTTCAAGACCCTCTGCCTGCTCACTATAACGAAGAAAAAGGATTGTGGGTAGCATCAACAAAATATAATCCAGCAGGTCTTGGTCCGGTAAATGTTAGCATCGATTTTGATTATTGTAAACAATCAATCATAGATGCAAGAAAATATTCGGATAATATATTAGAAGAAATTGATCGGAAAAATGAACTTAGGAAAATAAATAAGGAAATTAAGGACTATATAAATAATGAGAACACCTCAATTTTAGATATTGACAATCAGACTGCCCGTCTAACAGAAGTATTATCTATAATTGAATCATCATCTTTTGAATCTTCTCATAGCCACATTGCTTCTGTTCTTAATTTACTCAATTCGCAATTGGATGAAACTTCAGTTGCTCCCGACAATATCGAAATAACTGATGAAAATGTTATAAGTTTTATCGAATCAGGACAATCACTTCTTAATAGTGAAAAATATGATTTTACGGAATTAGATTTATTAATATCTGCAGTAAATCAGGCACTTGAAGATTCTGCCTGTGACGAGCAAGAGTCAATTAACTCTATAGACGATGAAGAGTTTATTTTCGATAACGATGGTATAAAGTTCTGTTATAAAGAGATTGACATCGCTACCGTTGACGAAAATACTCTTTCGTATCAAGAGAAACATTGTCTAAACTTATCAGATGGTTCGTCTATTATCTGCTATACAGATGACTTGAATTGGACAATTATCGATAAATCCAATAACAAAGCCTATGTCATTGCTGCCTTAGATGTTAATTCTACATATAGAGCGAAGAGCCCTCTTAAAGCACCAAATGTTGGACTATCTATATTGAAAGAAGCGCAAGATAAGCTTAGTACAAGTGCCAGGAATGTTTCCAGTTGGATTAACGATTTAACTGAATCATTCAGAAAAGACATAAAAAAATATGAGGACCTTCTCAAACAAAATGATGCTAATGCCGACATGCTTTTGGCAGAGAGCGCTTCTAAAGGGCAAAAAATAGCAGATATTGAAAAGCAGCTTGCTAATTGTGAACGTAATTACAGAGGCGGTGCGTTTATCGATGAGATGAATGAATATAAGTCCAAGTTAGTTGCAGAGCGCAATCAACTCCTTAAAGACGCAGAACGAATGAAAAAGAATTATTCAATGATGCGTCGACAGGTAAGCAGTATAAGAACTAAGTTGTTTGGTCTTAATGCATTGTTAAATGAAGCTATGGACTACTGGGAAATAGTAAATGGTTTGAATCGTCTAATCTGGTATGCCAGTACCGGCATTAATGATTATATAGGTTGGAATTCATTTATAAATACCCTGACACCTTGCCCGGATGACCCAGATAATGCAAACTCATTAGTAACCATCAGTCAGGATAATCGAAACGAAGCTCTGGGAGGATACATCGGTTCGGTAACACTTAGTGGAATATCTTCTGGCATTTCTATTGCCATGAAGGTTCAAAAGGGACCTGTTAAATGGGTCCTTAAGACTTTAGCTGGAATAATTGCCGGTGCGCTTTTGGATATTGCGGAAGATATATATAACGATGCACACAATGGATCCGTTAATAATATGAATCTACGCATTAAAGAGAGGGCTTCTTTGAAATGCCATAAAGATTGCGGACAATCTGGACAGCCTCCTTGCCCTGATGATAATAACGATAATAATCCTGAAAATGAAGGAAATGGGAACAATTCGGATGGTGGTGCATACAAATCTGGTTATCCAAATTCTACGCCACATATCGACCCTTCGGGCTTTGTTTATGAAGCAGTTCCTTCTAATCGAGTAGCGGGTGTTCAAGCATCTTGTTATTACGAAGATACATATTATGATATCTATGACGATCCGCATAAGCAGGTCGTACTTTGGGATGCAGAGAAGTATGGACAACTTAATCCACAACTAACTAATGAGGAAGGCCGTTACCGTTGGGACGTACCTGCAGGTTTATGGCAAGTCAAGTATGAGAAAGACGGCTATCAGACCGCTTTTAGCGAATGGTTACCGGTTCCTCCTCCGCAGCTTGAAGTCAACATCGGTATCGTACAGAACAAGCAACCTGAGGTAACAGAAGCACGTGCTTATGAAGAGGGCATTGAAGTTCAGTTTGACAAATTCATGGATCCTTCAACACTGACTACTTCCAATATCTACGTCACAGCTAACGGTGAGAAACTAAATGGTGAGATACGCCTTCTCGACTCAGAACTTGCTGATGAATTTGCGAGCGAGGATGATGCAAATGCAACTCGCTATGCATCGCGAGTAAGATTTATACCGGAACAACCGCTTAGCGCTACAACCGGTGAGATCCGCGTCACAGTCAGCCGGAATGTCCTTTCCTACGCCGGGATACCGATGACCGAAACATTCAGTCAGGTACTGGATGTCGAAAAAGAGGTACAGGTTATAACAGCAGAAGATGTGAAAGTGCTTTATGGTGGAGAAAAGGAAGTGACTGTATACGCTTTGCCATTTGAAGCCGCAGCCGGTCGCACCCTCCATATCGCCAATTCTTCAGATTTGATTGCTTCAATTGATGTTACTGAGGCAACCATTGATGAAGAAGGGAAAGCTATATTAAAAGTTAAAGGAGATTTACCGGGCACGACTCAACTCTCCTTTACAATCGATGACGTGACCGCAACCGGAGAATGCACAGTGGATGTGGTAACAGAAATCCTCACGGCTGAGGCACCGAAATCTTCACGTGCAAGCGGCACCGCAGTCTATCGCGGAACAAAAATTGAACTGACCTCTGATTCTAAGAATGCAACCATCTATTTCACCACTGATGGTTCTTGTCCGTGTGATGAAAACGGTACGCGTCGTAAATATACTGTACCTATCATCATCAATGAGGATACCAAGATTCTCGCAATGACAAGTGTCGGAAACGGTGATGAGGATATCTCTGAAACCGTAGAGTTCAACTACACTCTTAAACATTCAGATATGGATTTCCAGATGTCTGAAGGCTGGACATGGATATCGCATAACTTCGATACACCCATAACTCCAACAGAGCTTACTTCTGATCAGGGCGTTTCGAGGATCCTCAGTCAGTCGCAAGAGGTGATACGTGACCCTCAAATGGGCATAGTTGGAAATCTTACAGAACTGGATGCTTCCGAGAGCTATAAGATTGAAACCGCCAATGCCACTGCTCGTAAACGATTGAGCGATATAGCAAGGAATCCGGCAACGCCGATAGCAATCAATTCAGGCTGGAACTGGCTCGGATATCCAGTTGCCCAGACAATGTCGGTTGATGAGGCATTCGCCACCACTGAGGCTGAAACACTTGATGTTGTGGTTGGTCAGAATGGTTTCGCACAATTCGATGGAGAGAACTGGGTTGGTACACTTGAAACAATGTCACCCGGCATGGGTTACATGTACCAAAGTCTGTCTGCAAAAAATATCGTTTACAATACTTCTGTGGTGTCTACTGCTTCCGCAAGATATGCGTCCGGAATCTCCAGCCATTCACCGTTAGCACTTGACATTCACAAGTATGGAGTAATAATGCCTGTGATTGCCACCCTCAACGGCACTGATGGCACACAACTTGATAACGAAGACTATCAAATCGCGGCTTTCTGTGGCACGGAATGCCGTGGCATTGGTCGTGTTGTCAATGGTCTTGTGATGATGAATGTATATGGTAATCTCAACGATAACATTACGTTCAGAGTTACCGATGCCAATGGTGAGATTAATTTCCCGAACAACGCGTCATTGCAATTCTGCGAGAACGTAGTTGGCAACGTTTTCAGTCCTTATGCCATTGCCATCAACGGACAGAGCGGCATTAGCAACGTAAGATACGAGGGAAATATCAAGGTTTACGTTGAGAATGACATGCTCAGAATAAAAGGCATATCACCAGAGGATATTGATCTTATAGAAATATATGATATCAATGGTCGGAAGCTGATCCGCGAAACAAATGTGCCGGAATCAGGAATCCGGATATCATCGTTGACCAACGGCATATATGTTGTGATAGTCAAAGGTAATGGAGAATATACATATCACAAAATTTCAACCAAATAAATGAATAATTCGATTATCAAATTCAAATATTCGATAATTGCCATCTTGATGATTGTCCTTCATGGAGTCGTGGCACATGCCACGACCCCATGGGTGGTCAATCCTGGCGATTACAGGTATGACATGAGTCTCTATCTGGACGTGATACTTTATGGCACTCGGATGGATTACTCAAAATATAATGTTGCTGTTTTCTCCGGTGACCAATGTCGCGGAGTAGCAGAAATATTATCATTAGAGAATGGTAAAGAATGCCTATATCTTAGAACACGAAGTAATCAGGAATCTGACGAGGCACTGACTTTCAAATATTGCAATAAAGAGACAGGAGAGATCCTGCCGGTCTACGGTGTGTCCTTCCCATTCGAAGCAGAATCCCGGTTGGGATATCCTTCGGATCCTTATATGGTTGATATAATACGGCATTTTGCTGTGAATCTAAATGCCGGGAATGGAGGCTCAATTGATCAAACGGGTGGGATGATAGCAGAAGCCACGGAGTTAACCATTACTGCAAAGCCATCGGAGGGTTATCATTTCAAGCAATGGTCTGACGGCAATACTGATAATCCGAGAAATATAGTGATAGAGAATGACATCACTCTTACAGCTGAGTTTGATGCCAACACCTACAAACTTATATACAATGTTGACAATAGCTTGTATAAAGAATATGATGTGAGTTTTGGCACATCGATCACACCTGAAACAGCTCCCGAAAAGGAAGGCTACTCTTTCTCAGGTTGGAAAGATCTGCCGGAGACGATGCCGGCTCGTGATGTTACCGTCACGGGGTCTTTCTCCATCAATTCATACAACGCTGTGTTCAAGATCGGCGAGGACGTGATCGAGACAAAGACAGTCGTTTTCGGACAGCCTGTTGTCGCTCCTAATGCGCCTGAAAAAGAGGGACACACGTTTGCAGGATGGCAGAATATCCCCGAGACAATGCCGGCTCACGACATTGAGATTCTCGGAAGCTACACTGTCAACTCCTACAAACTAACTTACCTTTTGGACGGAGAGACATACAAGGTGGTTGAGATTAAGTTTGGATCTCCGATCGTTGCGGAGGTAGCTCCCGAAAAGGAAGGATACACTTTCTCAGGTTGGAAAGATCTGCCGGAGACCATGCCGGCTCGTGACGTTACTGTCACAGGGTCTTTCTCAATCAATTCTTACAACGCTGTGTTCAAGATTGGTGAGGAAGTGATCGAGACAAAGACAGTCGTTTTCGGACAGCCTGTTGTCGCTCCTGATGCGCCTGAAAAAGAGGGGCACACATTTGCAGGATGGCAGAATATCCCCGAGACAATGCCGGCTCACGACATTGAGATTCTCG
>CABUVO010000028.1 GCA_902495075.1 uncultured Porphyromonadaceae bacterium | reverse complement strand
CTATTGCCCCGCCGGAGCGATTTGATTGAATTTTTATAAATTTTTTTGATTAATTTGAAATTATATAAAAATTTTTACATATCTTTGCCAAGTAAACAAGTATCTCTTGCGGAGAGATAATCATAATGCAGACGAAGAAAACGCCTATGGTTTGCATTCTTGATTTACTGGAAAATTATCATTTCATCCATGAAATGCAACTGAACTTGAAGCTGTCTTGATTTTGAATTTCATACGTAAATGCAACTTCTTCTGAAGCCTCATTGACTTTGAAAAACTCCCCTTCAACCTTAGGACATCTCGCAAGATTACCATAACTAAAACATTAGAACAATTAATAACAACCATGACTCAAAAAATAAGCAACTTGCTGAAAACGATGCTTGTGGCAGCCCTGTTGACCGGTTCCATCGTTTCCTGTAAAGACGACAACCCTAATGGCAATTCGACAGTCACAAATGAATTCAACGTTACTGTTCCCGAGAATGTGGATCTGGTGAAAGGTGGCACTATCACGATCCCTCAGGAGGGTGGAGGCATCACAACTTCCGAGAAAATCTACCTTGAGCTTAGCGGAAAACTTACAGCGTGCGACATCATCGAGGCAGCGGCAGATCATTTTACTTTTTCTGTGCCAGCCAATATAGAGACAGGCACATATCGGATCCATGTTGGTAAGAATGGACAGCGCACTCTTCTTGGCACTATCAAGATCACTATAGTGGCTCGACAGATTCCGATTCCTCAGGGCGCTACAGTTTATGGCATCATTGAAACCTCAGACGGCAAACCTGTAGCAAATGTCGTTGTCAGCGATGGGGAGAATTGCACTGTTACGAATGCAGAGGGAATCTATGGTCTTGCTTCTGAAAAGGAACAGGGTTATGTATTTATGTCAGTTCCGTCAGGATACGAGCCTGAAACAAACGGCGTATTTCCCAAGATGTATCAGCGCACGGCATTGAGCAAGGATGTGCCTGAAAACATATCTTTTACGCTTAATAAGGTTGACGGACAGGATAATTTCAAGGTGCTTTTCTTCGGAGACATGCATCTTGCAAACCGCAGTCAGGATATTGTGCAGTATAAGAAATTCTGTACAGATGTAACAACATACAAAGGTAATCATGCTTCTGAGAAGATATATGGAATAACCCTGGGAGATATGACCTGGGATCAGTATTGGAAGAATGGCTACGAGCTCCCAAATTATGTTAAGACAATCAATGAGAATATCAAGAACATGACCGTCTATCAGGTGATCGGCAACCATGACCATGATCCTAAAGCTGTGGCAAGCAACAAGGCTGCTACGAGCCCGATGCTCACACATGTGGCTCCAGCATGGTATTCTTTCAATATCGGTCAGATACATTTCGTGGTGCTTGACAATATCGACTGCCAGCTCTATGATGGTGTGGCAGACCGTCCGTACAAACAGAGCGTCTATGGTCCGCAGCTTGCATGGCTTGCAAAGGATCTCAGCTATGTGGATAAATCCACGCCTGTGTATGTGGTGACGCATGGGTCGCAGTTCTCATACAGCACGTCAGTCGCTAATTCTTATTCTCTGCGTGCCAAATCCTCTTCGAATCCATATATGAATGCCGACCAGCTCATAGCTGCCTGCGCTGGCTATGAGGTGCATTTCGTAAACGGACACCTGCATCTGCAGCATACGGTGTTGCCAACTGATGTTCCTGCTAAGAATTACAACCATCCTGTATATGAGCACAATATTCCAGCCGTGTGTGGCGACTGGTGGTATTCGGGATACTACACACCTGGTGTTGGAGTATGTTGTGATGGAACTCCTTATGGATATGCAATTTTTGACTTTACCGGTAAAAATGTGAAATGGAACTATAAGGGTACCGGTATGGATGAGAGAATACAATTCCGTGCTTATGACCTTAATAATGTGGATTTCAGCAATGTGCAGTGGAAGAACCTTAAAGATTCTAAGGTCATAAAGACATTTACCGATCGCTATGTGACTCCCTATGCTTCCGGCACTCGTAAGAATCAAGTGCTCGTGAATGTTTGGAACTGGAACTCGGACTGCAAGATTGAAGTGAAGACGGTTTCCGGCAAGACATTGGCGGCGACTCAGGTTGTGGCATATGACCCTCTTTCGATAGCAGCCCTTACAATCCCTTATTGGGATCGCGATGCCCTGACTTCGATTCCGGGAACCGGGACCTCTCAGCGTTTCCACTTCTTCCAGATTCAATGCCCGGATGCCGACACAGATCTTGAGATAATCGTGACTGACAAGTTCGGGAATGTCTACAAGGAGACAATGGAACGTCCGAAGGCGTTTTCAACAGATGCATACCGCCTAAACTAATTCAACTTTCGCAGGCGGAAAGTTGAAGTTTATAAGTTTAATTGCGCAGTGCGCAGTTTAGAAGTTTATGTTTGACGCGAACAACGGATTCGTATCAGTTTAAACTTTTAAACTTATGAACTCTTAAACTTTAAGTTGAAGCTTGCGAAACTTAAATAAATAACTATTTTTTCACAACTAATACCTACCTTATGAAACAAGTCAGCAGACTAATTCTGATTCTTGTTGCATTGCTTGCGGGCATACCCGCGCTGGCAGCGACAAGACAAGTGACGGGTACGATTACCGACATGCAGGGAGAACCCTTGGTCGGTGCCAGCGTAATGCTGGTCAATTCCCGCACCGGGTGTATGGCCGATATTGACGGCCGTTTCTCTCTTCAGGTGCCTGAAGGTCCGGCACAACTGAAGATAGCCCTTATAGGCTATCAGCCTCAAACAATAAAAGTTGCTCCAACCCAAACGGTTGTCGATGTCAAGATGAAGGAAGATTCCCAGACTCTTGAGGAGACCGTGGTGGTGGGTTATGGCACACAGAAGAAGGTAAACCTTACTGGTGCCGTTGCTGCCATCGAAGGCAAGAGTCTCGAAGGGCGCCCGGTAAGCAATGTGTCGTCTATGCTTCAGGGTGCTGTTGCCGGTCTCAACGTGTCAACATCGTCCGGTAAGCCGGGGCAGGGCGCATCGCTCAACATCCGAGGCACAACGTCAATCAATAGTGCCAGCCCATTGATCATGATTGATGGCGCGATCGGAGACATTAACCAGATTGATCCTAACGACGTGGCTTCAATTTCTGTAATCAAGGATGCTTCTGCTGCTGCCGTTTATGGTGCACGCGCCGCTTTTGGTGTGATTCTTATCACGACCAAGCAGGGAACAGAGAAAGACGGAAAAGCAACAGTGCGTTATAACGGTCGCTTTGGATGGGACGAGTCAACTACTTCAACAGACTATGAAACATCCGGTTATCGTCAGCTCCGTGTCTATGACGAATTCCAGCGTGGAAGAAACGGCAACCCGCTCATCGCAAGTTATGACGACAATGACTGGTTCCAACTTCTTGCCCGTGTTAATGACAAGACTGAGAATCCCGCTCGTCCATGGGTTGTAGAACAGAATGGAGAATGGAAGTATTATGCCAACACCGACTGGTATCATGAACTTTATAACGAACGTCGCTTCTCAACCCAGCATAATGTTTCCCTCTCCGGTGGATCAAAGAATATGAAATATTTCGTATCGGGAGGTTACAAGCATACCGATGGTCTTGCCAAATATAATCCCGATAACTATAATCAGTACACTCTTCGTAGCCGCGTAAGTTTCAAGATCAACAAATGGGCTGATTTCGAAGAGAATCTGTCATATTTCGGAAACAATTACACTTATAATGGTGACGGAAGTGTTGAGAATACCCTCAACTATCTCGCGGAGAGTGCACTTGCCCTCTTCCCTCTGAAGAATCCGGATGGATCGTATGTCGGAGACAATACAGTATATAATTACAAGCCCGGTAATGCACGCCACATCATGATGATGGAAGGCAGTCATCCCGGTTCAACACGCCGTAATTCCGTGACCTCAACAAGTCGCTTGAACATCACGCCTATAAAACAGCTGACATTCACGGCAGACTTTACATATCGGTTCGCCAACAACCGAAGCATGAGCCGATCTAACAATGTTCCCTTCCGCATACGTCCCAATGAAGAAATGTCGTATTATAGATCCGGTGCCGGAGCAGATGACCTTTTGGAGCAGCAGACTGTCTACAACTATTATTCTGCCAATGCATTCGCAACTTATAAGGATACATTCAAGGATGCCCACAATCTTACTGTTGTGCTCGGTTACAATTATGAGAACCGTAATTACAAGCGTGTGGGATCGAAAGTGCAGAACATAGGTATTCCTAATCTTAATGATGCTTCTCTGGTAACAAATATGGCAACGGATGTAGTTGCTATCTATGGCGGTCAGAACGACTATTTCCTTCAGGGATATTTCGGACGTATCAATTACGATTATCAAGGAAAATATCTCGTGGAAGTTTCCGGTCGATATGACGGCACCTCCCGTTTTGCCAAAGGTCATCGCTGGGGCTTCTTCCCCTCCGGATCGGCTGGATGGCGCTTCAGCGAGGAGAAATTCTTCGAGAGCCTGAATCCCTGGTGGAGCAATGGTAAGATCCGTTTCTCTTACGGTAGCCTCGGTAACCAGAATGTTTCCGATTACTACACTTTCCTTCGCAAAATAGACACAGAATCCATAAACTGGACTTTTGATGGAACGAGTAAGGCAATCACCTCAAAAGCAGACAAGCCTATTTCCGGTGATTTCACATGGGAGAAAACAAATCAATGGGATCTTGGCTTCGATCTCGGTTTCTTTAACAACCGACTAAATATCGTTGCAGACCTTTATATCCGCGACACCAAGGATATGATCACACTTGGTTCGGCTCTACCCTCTGTTTACGGAGCAAGCGAACCTAACATGAATGCTGCTGACCTTCGCACAAAGGGTTATGAGTTGTCACTTGAATGGAACGACTCATTCTCTCTTTTCGATCGTCCGTTCACTTATAACGTAGGCTTCAACCTCTCGCAATATCAGAGCAAGATTACGAGATATGAGAACCCCACCAAGACATTCGCCAAGGATTATTACGAAGGTATGGAGATTGGTGAGATCTGGGGCTTCCGCACAGGTGGTCTCTTCCAGAGCGATGAAGAAGCTGCACAGTATGCGAAAGATGTTGATTTGGCATATGTTAACAAAGCAGTGCGTGGCGGCTGGCAGGCTGGAGACCTGAAATTCCTTGATGTGGATGGTGACGGCAAGATTACAATCGGACGCGATGATCTTTATGATGAAGAGGGGCATCAGATACCAACAAACTGTCTGGCAAACCCCGGTGATCGTGTAAAACTTGGTAACAAACTTCCTCGTCTACAATATGGTATCCGCGCCGGATTCAACTATGTCGGTGTAGATTTCAGTGTGTTCTTACAAGGTACAGGTAATCATTATTGGTATCCTTCTGCTGACGCAGCATCTTTCTGGGGACCTTTCAGCACATACTTGCGCTGTTCTTTCCTTTCAGCTGATTTTAAAGACCAATACTGGACAGAAGACAATACAGATGCATATTTTCCACGTGCACGTGGTGCAGCAGCATCTTCAAGCTACCTGCAATATGTAAATGACCGCTATCTCCTAAACCGTCGCTATCTGCGCTTCAAGAACTTGACAGTGGGTTATACGTTCCCGAAAAAGTGGACAAGAGTGGCAGGTGTTGAGAAACTTCGTCTTTATTTCACGGCTGAGAATCTCGCATATTGGTCTCCTATGAAGAAATATACCAAATATCTTGATCCGGAAGGTGCTTTCACTGTTGACGAAGGAAAATCAAGCCGCAACAATCACGCGAATATGATGCCTTATCCATGGCCGAAGACCTTTACTTTCGGTATCGATCTTCAATTTTAGAAACTGTTTAAAGTATAAAAAACTTTAACCTTTAACAGATATCAAAATGAAAAAATATATATTGATAGCATGCATCGGTTTCCTCGGTCTCGGTTTCACGGCGTGTGATGACAATCTCGACGTGACTCCGAAAGACACGCTGGATATCGAAAACTATTTCAGAACTGCATCAGACTTGGAAGCTTTTTCCAACAGCTTCTACAGCAGCATTCTTGATGATAAACCATATGATGCTCAAGACGACCATTACGTGCGTCGCGCATTGAGTGCTGAACTCAAGGGGGGCAGTTATCGCACCACACCCGCTTCGGGCGGCGGCTGGACATGGACTGCGCTCCGTAAGATCAATACTCTTCTTGAGTATGCTCCAAAGAACTGCACAGATAATGATGCCAAGACTAAGTATATTGCTCTCGCAAGATTTTTCCGCGCGGCATTCTATTTTGAGAAAGTGAAACGTTTCGGCGACGTGCCATGGATCGACCATCAGCTCTTCTCTGATGATCCGGAACTTTATGCTGCCCGCAATTCTCGTGAGGTTGTCATGACACATATGCTCGAGGATATTGACGCTGCAATTGCCGGACTTCCGGATAATGTGACGGAAAAAAATGTTTACCGTGTGACAAAAGGTGCCGCTCTTGCTCTTAAATCCCGTTTCTGTCTTTTTGAAGGTACATTCCGAAAATATCATGGCATAACACTCGACGGACATGACTGGCAGTATTATCTCAACCAGTGTGTTGACGCCAGTGAGAAGCTGATGAGCGGAGAGTATGGAAGATATAAAGTTTATAAGGGTGCAAATCCCGAGACAAACTACCGTGACCTCTTCACACAGGCAAGTGCATCTTCTGTGCAGGATGAGTTTATACTTGCTGCCGGTTTTTCTGTATCGTCAAACCTTTTCAATGACATCAATGACTATGCGATAAGCAAAGTTAAGAACAATCCATCCGCAACACGTAAGTTTATCTGCTCTTATCTGATGAAGGATGGTACTCGCTTCACCGACCAACCGGGTTGGCAGACTATGGAATTCAAGGATGAGATAGCAAATCGAGATCCGCGTCTGACACAGACAATCCGCGGTTTGAACTATAAGCGTATCAACGGCACCGCTGTCCTTGCTCCCGATATGGAAGTTTCCTCAACAGGATACCAGCCGATCAAATATGTGACGGCATCCAATGTCAACGGAAACAATGAAGACCTTGCAGGCAGAACAACCAATGACATGCCTATATTCCGCTACAGTGAAGTTCTTCTCAACCTTGCTGAGGCAAAGGCTGAACTTGGAACACTGACACAGTCGGATCTTGACAAGACAATCGGTGTGATCCGTGACCGTGTAGGTATGAGTGCCAACATTAATATGACCGCAGCTAATGCAAATCCGGATCCGTATCTTGACGGTGGTGACACAGGTTATTTCAATGTGAGCGGAGCCAATAAGGGGGTTATTCTGGAGATACGCCGTGAGCGTGCTATTGAGCTTTTCCAGGAACATTTCAGATATTATGATTTGATGCGTTGGAAAAACGGTAAATGTCTTGATCAGCCGATTCTCGGAATGTATGTTCCCGGTCCTTGTCAGCTCGACATGAGTGGTGACGGAAAGCCAGATGTTGTGTTCTATGCCAACGGAACTTCCAAACCAAATGTGGCGGGGGCAACAGCTTTTGAGATTAATAAGGATATATTCCTTTCGAACGGCACTCAGGGTTATACCTGCAACCATAAGTTTAATAATGAGATCATGGGCTTTGATGAGTCGCGCGATTATCTCTATCCGATTCCTACCAATGATCTGAACCTTAACCCGAATCTTAAACAGAATCCCAACTGGAAATAAGAGTGTGTTTAAACAGATTCTAAGACTAAACAATATGAAAAATAAAATAAATCTTTTACTGATTACGCTCGTCTCTGTATTAGGGGTTTGGCTTACCTCCTGCAGCGACGATGAGGGTGGCGTCGCAACGGCAGTGCTCGGCACCACGGATAATCTTGAGTTTCCTGTGACCGATGCTGTGCCTGCAATAATTTCGATTGCTGCTGACGGAGACTGGCATGTGGATGCTCCCGACTGGATAACAGTGACACCGTCAAGTGGTGTTGCCGGAACCACAGATGTTACCATAGTGGTCTCTAACAATGAGCGCGGTGGTGTCGCTGACCTTCCCCGTAAATATACGCTTGTTTTCAAGGGAGAGCAGAAACGGAGTATTTTCGAGCTGACCGTGCGTCAGGAAGGTGATAAGTTCCGCGATATCCAGCCTTCATCTATCGCAGATGTAGATGCAATGGAGGAAGAGAGTGCTCTGCAGTTCAAGAATCTTGCCGTGCTTGCTCAGACCAAAAAAGGTTTTGTCGGCACGGATGGCAAGGATTTCGTTTATGTTACCGGTGATGCCGCGCAGGCTCGAGCTGGTCAATTGATTGATATGTTCGGCACGAAGGCTGTGAACTCTGTTGGTCTTACAGAGGTAATATGTGACCAGTTGACGGATGTCAAGTCTGGTAGCGTCCCCGATGTTACACCTGTGGATATCACAGGCAATATTGATAGCTACAAGGCAACAAAGAGAACACTCGTAAGGGCAACAGGTATCTATGATGGCACCAAACTTGTTATTTCAGACAAGAAAATGGGCATTTCTGTAGTTGACAATCCTGTAGAATGTGACATGAGTAAATATGCCGGTCATATCCTGACAATCACTGGGGTTTATTCCGGCACTGCTTCTCCTGTGGTGAATGTGATAGCAACGTCTGTTGAAGATTTGGGACTCAATGAAATCATCTATTGTATGACAGATTTCGACAACTGGTGGGCAGATTATGCATCATGGACCGGATCTGGAGCTAACGAGGGTAAAGAGATTGACTGTATCGGTTGTGATAATGTCAACAACTATCTCCCGAATTTGACTACTCCTAAAATTAATGGCGTAAGCCCGATGGATATTCTAAAACAGAAAGGATGGTCAATAACCGGTTCGTCTACGTTCCAGAAGATGTATATCCGTCTTGGTGCTACTAATAAGCAAGGATGTCTTACAACACCTAAGATGCCTGAGCTTGGAGATGGCACAGAAGGTGTAAAGGTATCGTTCGACTGGTGTCCATGGCGTGATAAAGCTCCTGCAGATGGATTGAATTATGACGCTGTGCAGATAGTAGTAGTTGTTGACAAGGGTGGTGTTGAGACTCAATTCCCCGTTCCTGCGCTAAGTCTGGCTGCCGGAGCATCTTTGAAGTGGTATCCTGTAGAGATAGATCTCAAGGGTGTTTCACTTGATAAGAACACAACAATTACAATCCGTCCTATCGATGACCAGTGTATGCCTAAATATGCCAATGAGGGTTGTTTCCGTTTCTTCCTCAACAAGGTGAAGGTATTCAAACCTGGTAACTGATACATATCTGATTAATTAAATAATTCAACTTCCGGCATTGTTGCATTAGACATGCCGGAAGTTTTTTGTTTTGACAGCGATATAATCACAAAACTGAGTAACCATAGATATACTTATTCATCAATTCGAAAAATATCTTAAAAATCTATGCGTTTATAATATGTGTTCATTCAGTGTTGATGTCTGATAATTGATTAATGAAATCATCTTATAACAATATGATGTCGGTGGTTATTCCGGTCAGAAACAGGGCTGGATTAATCGGAAGATGTCTTGATAGTGTCAAGGCACAGACCTGGCGCCCGATAAGGGTTATTGTTGTTGATAATGGCTCAACAGATGATACAAAGCATGTAGTTACTGACTGGATCTCCCGTAATGAAGAAGAGAATTTTCAGATGACTCTTGTTGAGGAGACGAGACCGGGAGCCGCCGTTGCTCGTAACCGTGGGTTGCAGGAGGTGGAGACGGAATACATGCTATTTTTCGATTCTGATGATGTGATGCATCCTGATCTTGTAGAGACCGCCATGAGGGAGTTTATTGACCACCCGGATCTTGATATTGTGCACTGGCGTATTGGATATTTTTTCTCTGATAATAGAAAAAGGGTCTCCAAATATACTCTTACGGATGAATGGAGATATCAGGCTTATCATTCTATTTTTGCTACTATATGTTATGCTGTGAAAACAGTTTTTTTCAGGAATGCAGGTGCCTGGAATGAGGATCTTTACTGTTGGGACGATTGGGAGCTCGGTATGCGATTGTTGCTCTCAAATCCTCTTATGAAAGGGATTGACAGAGTGCTCGCAACGGTATATCATCAAAGCGATTCTATTACGGGTGATAACTTCAGTTCTAAAGCTGGCGAATGGGAACGGGCTATTGATGCAACGGAAAGATACGTGGAAAGTTCGGGATATAAGGATGCGGATTGGCTCGTAGATATGATTAATTACAGACGTGCCATTCTTGCAGCGTATTACAAGCGAGAGAAACGACCGGATTTGGCAGATCCGTTGCTTCGCAAGGCACTTTCACACCGCACTCTGTCGTTGCCACGCAAATGGCTGCTCAAATTGCTGTATCATTACACTGCCCTCGGTGGACGGGGAGCGTATTTGCTTTGGAAATGAAAGTCATAACAGTATCTAATAATGAATTTGATAATATGTGTGCCGATCTTCATGGGCTGGTCATGAAATCGGCATACGATTATGATGTTCTTATTGGGATCGCAAGAGCTGGGGTGTATGTGGCTGAAAAGTTTGATGCAAAGGAATTTTATATTATAAAAAGCCAGCGTGGAGGTACGTCTGCCAAGCGTGGTACGGTTAATTCCATTTTGCTTAAAATGCCGGCATTTTTAAATTGTTTCCTTCGGATGGCGGAGTCTAAAATCCTTGAATGGAAAGATGCGTTTAAGCGTCCTACACTCAAGGAGGTAGAAATTGATGAAAAGCTTACTTTGCGTTTGAAGGAAGGGGGGCATAAGGTATTGATAGTGGATGATGCAGTTGACAGCGGTTGTTCGCTATTGAGTGTGGTAGAGGCTGTAAAGCGTATTTCATCGGAAAATATAATACGGACAGCGGTAATAACAGTGACGCGCAAAAAGGTTTTGATTGAACCGGATTATGCATTATTTCGAAATTCCACACTTTTGCGTTTCCCTTGGGCTGGAGATGTTTGTGATGATTCAAAAGGCCTGCAGCGATGACAATAGTAGATCTTGACGGCACATTGGTTGATTGCAACTCGTTTACGGAATTTGTTAAATTTCTGTTCAAACGTTGTCCTGCAGCACGTTTCCCTCTGATAAAAATAGTGGTTTGCCGAAAACTGAGGATCCTTAGTCATCATGCCGCAAAGGAGAGAATAATTCCTTTGGCTGCCGATCTGCTTTCAACGACTGATATAAAAGAGTTTGTGGAATTTTTATGCAGCAGAATTAACCCAAAGGTTAAAGAAATTATCACAGGCGCAGAAGAGGTGTGTCTCGCAACTGCGGCTCCGGAAATATATGTTTCAGCATTCGCATCCGAAGTGAGTATCACACGATTTAATGCTACACGTCAAGGCGTTGAGGAGAATAAAGGCAAACATAAACTTGATAATTTGCTCAATTCGGGAATAATCTTTGATGAAAATACCATTGTGATTACTGATCATAGAGATGATTTGCCATTGCTCAAGGCAAATTGCAGGGGAGTGAACTATATAGTAAATCCTTCCCGCCGAAGTCTTGAAGCATTACGGCAGGAAGGAATTATATTTGAGATTATATGATCGATGCGGTTATTCGGCAGGAGTGATGGCTGCTATCAGTTTTATTGCAGAAACGTATTGTTCGATGGCTTCCGCCACTTTCTTTGCATCACGCATGGCATGAACTACCGTTGCGGGCTGAGCCGAGACATCACCGCCGGCAAAAACACCGACTCTTGTGGTCATGCCGTAAGGCATCTCACGAATTAGCACATAACCTTTTGAATCAACATCTATCCCTTTCGTTGTAGAAACGATGCGGGCGGCGGGTGCATTGCCGACAGCTCCGATGAGATGGTCAGCCGGATACTCTTTCTGCACACCTTCCGTGTCGATGATCAGAGATTGCAGTCTGTCGCCTTCTCCCCCGTTCACTTTAACCACATTGGAATTCCACATGAATTCCACTCCTTCTTTTACTGCATCTTCATATTCGGAACGAAGTGCGCGCATCTCGTTGATGGTTTTCCGATATGCCACCACCACTTTGCGGCATCCAAGTCTTAATGCCGTGCGGGCAGAATCCATGGCAGTGTTTCCACCGCCAATCACATACACAACATCGCCATCGCCAACCGGCACTTCGCTGCGGTCGATGTGTCCCGAATTCCAGAGCTGCACGCGACGCAGGAAGGGGAGTGCTTGTTTCACACCGGGATGATCCATACCCTCTATGGGCAGTTTCTTCGGTTGCCCGGCACCTGTGCCGATGAATATGGCGTCAAAACCTTTTGCAAAAAGATCATCGATGGTCGCGTCTTCACCAATCGTGAATCCCAAATGGAATTTCACTCCAAGTGCTTCAATCTTGCGGATCTCTCTACGGACAACTTCCTTAGGCAATCTGTATTCCGGAATGCCATAGAGCAAGACACCTCCGGCTTCCTGCTCCATCTCGAAGATTTCCACATTGAAACCTTTTCTGGCAAGATCACCAGCAATCGTCAATCCTGCAGGACCGCTGCCGATAACAGCAACGCTCCCTTTTGTCTTTTCCGGGATGTTGTCATGGTTAAGACCTGCCTCACTGTCGAAATCTGCAACAAATCTCTCGAGCTTCCCTATATTGATATGTTTCCCGACCTTGGAGAGGGCACAGTTGCCCTCACATTGACGCTCGTGTGCGCAAACGCGCCCGCATACAGCCGGCAGATTGCTGCGACTACGGATAATCTCGATTGCATTCCCGAAATTACCTTTAGCAAGTTCCGCAATCCAATCGGGGATGTCATTGGCAATAGGGCATCCCTTCTTGCATCCCGGCACTTTGCATTTCAGGCACCTTTGAGCCTCCCGGATAGCCTCCGGGAGGGTATAGTTTTGTGATACTTCCTTGAATTGTTCCATAACCTCATTAACGTTGCACTCTGCCGTTGGCTGAACCTCCTGCAAGCGCTTCCACTTCCTCAACTGAAACAAGGTTGAAATCCCCGTTTATTGTCTGTTTGAGTGCAGAAGCGGCTACGGCAAATTCAAGAGCCTCGCCCTGTGTCGGTTTGGTGAGAAGCCCGTAGATGAGGCCTCCGGAGAATGAATCCCCACCACCAACGCGGTCAACAATCGGATTGATGTCGTAACGTTTTGATTCATAGAAATCCTTGCCGTCATATATCATCGCCTTCCAGCCATTGTGGGTTGCAGAGAAAGATTCTCTTAGAGTTGATGCAACATAGCGGAAACCGAATTCCTCAGCCATGGCCTTGAATATTCCCTTGTATCCCTCTGCACCTGTATCGCCCGCTTCCACATCCGCTTCCGGTTTGAAACCAAGACAAAGTTCCGCATCCTCTTCATTGCCGATGCAAACGTCTACATATTTCATGAGCGGACGCATTATGCTCTGAGCTTTCTCTTTAGTCCAAAGTTTTTTGCGGAAATTAAGGTCGACCGATACGGTTACGCCATGTCTTTTTGCCGCCTCACATGCAAGACGCGTAAGTTCGGCAGCCTTATCGGAAATGGCGGGAGTTATGCCGCTCCAGTGGAACCAAGTAGCATCTTTCATAATCTCGTCGAAATCGAAATCAGAAGGATTCGCTTCTGCAATTGAAGAATGAGCGCGATCGTAAATCACCTTTGACGGACGCATTGAGGCTCCCGTCTCACAGTAATATATGCCGACGCGATCGCCTCCGCGTGCAATATAACGAGTGTCTACGCCATAACGGCGAAGTGCATTTACAGCAGCTTGACCGATTTCATGAGTAGGAAGTTTCGTGACGAAAAAAGCGTCAAGCCCATAATTTGCGCAGCTAACAGCCACGTTTGCCTCGCCACCGCCCCAGATGGCATCGAAACTGTCTACCTGAACAAACCTTTTGTTTCCTTCCGGAGAAAGGCGAAGCATAATCTCGCCGAGTGTTACTATCTTTGACATAATATATATGTTGAATTTTTTAAGTAAGTGTTGGAAATTAGCTTATATTAAATTTTAGGATATTTTGAGATGATTTCCTGATTTCGAAGAAGGAGCATAGCGGGCTATGTGACTGATGAGAAAGCGGGAAAGCATCCAAAAGATTCAAAATTTAAATAAGCTCTGCATTTACTTATTATAAACTAATTTTCAATACTTACTTATATTATTTAAGTTTCGCAAGCTTTAACTTAAAGTTTAAGAGTTTATAAGTTTAAAAGTTTATCAGATGCGAATATGACCGAGTTTTCATTTATTCGCATCAAACAAATAAACTCATAAACTGCGCGAAGCGTAATTAAACTTATAAACTTCAACTTTCCGCTTGCGAAAGTTGAATTATATTATTATACGAATCAACTCTAATAATTTACCAACCGAAAAATTCAAATGTTTTGAATTTTATAATTGAGCTGAGGAGAATACCGCAAAGATACTAAAAAAATATGACATACCTGCAATTATCAAAATGCATACAAAATCTTTACGTAATCCAGACTCAGAAGGGGAAGAACAATGGAATAACGAATATCATGAGAATGCCGAGGAGCAGTTGGAGCGGAGCTCCGACTTTTACGTAGTCCATGAATGTATATTGCCCTGCCGGCATCACCAATGCGTTTGGAGGCGTGGAGAACGGAGACATGAAGCAGAGCGATGCAGCGAAGGTTACGGCGAAAAGCATCGGAAGCGGACTGACTCCGTATGCCACGGCGCTCTGTACTGCTATTGGTGCCATAAGCACGCTTGTGGCTGTGTTGGAAATGAAAAGGGTGAGCAACGATGTAGTGAAATATATTCCAGCCATCAGCCAATGCGGACCCACACTGCCGAGTGCTTCTACAAGCGACACACTAACGATCTCGCTCACTCCGGTTTTCTCCAGAGCAAAGCTCATGGGCATCATAGCGGCAATAAGTACGATGCTCTCCCAGTTGATGGTTTTGTAGGCATCGGCTACCGTGCGGAAACACCCCGTAAGCATCATCATCACTCCGGCTGTGAGGACTATGAACACAGCCGGAATATTGCTGAACACGAGAGCTGCGATCATAGCAAGCATTATCACGGCAGCAACCGGTGCCTTGTAGTTGATCGTTACCTTGGATGCCTGATTTTCCGGTTCGCCAAGCACGACCCAGTCGCGTGTGTTGCTGCTGATTCGTTCTATGGCGTCCCATGTGCCTTGAACAAGAAGCACGTCTCCTTTTGCCACTTTCCTGTCTCCAAGATTCTCTGTGATATATTCACCCCCTCTTCTCACTCCGAGAATGTTTACGTTATAACGGTTGCGGAAGTCGAGTTCGGCTATGGTCTCTTTTAGAATACCGGAGTTGGGGAGAACTACGATTTCAGCCAGCCCGATGTCGTAAAAATCCAAATGTCGTCTTGATTCATCGTTGTCATCGGCGATGTGCAGATGATAATCCGACACGAAACGGTCAACGCTATCGCGAGGTCCACGGATGAAAAGAATATTTCCACCTTCGATTACGGAAGATGCTGACGGAGCCTCCTGCGACACATTCTTTAGTAATCCTTTACCTTCCACCACGCGGAGTTCCAACACGTCAAGTCCATAGTTGGCTCTCAGTGCCAATGCTCCGAGGGAAAGTCCCGAGATAGGAGAGGAGGCTGGCACGTCTACGCGCCAGAGGTCATGATTCAGGTTGTATTCCTCTACGATATCGGTGAGGGTGCGGTTCTCTTTCGATGAACCTGCGTTTTTCTTCCTGTTGCCGGAAAGCATTTTGCTGAATGGGATGAGGAGCAAAGTTCCAGCCGCAAGACATATCAGACCGGTAGGGAGAAACGAGAACATCGTGAGAGGTTCTCCGCTGAATTCCTCCCATGCCTCAGCAATGACAAGGTTTGGCGGTGTACCTATGAGGGTAAGCATTCCGCCGATGCTTGAAGCGAAGGCAATCGGCATAAGAAACCTTGATGCGGATGCGCCGGCTGAAGCCGCCATTGAGACTACTATGGGGAGCATTAACGCCACGGTGCCCGTATTGCTGACGAATCCGCCGATCAGTCCGGTGGCAAGTACAACAACAAGGAAGAGGCGTGTAGGACTGCCGTTGCCAAGATGCGACAGACGCGCACCGACCATTTTTGCGAGTCCGGTATTGAATATGGCACCTCCGACCACAAACAGTCCTACCATCATGATAACGATCGGGTTTGAGAATCCCGAAAGAGCTTCCTGAGTTGTCAGAATGCCGAAAAGGGTAAGTATCAGCAGCGCAAGGAGGGCGACAACATCGGCGCGTATTCGCCCCCAGACGAAGCCGGCTGCAGCCAATACAAGCGTGATTATGGTGATAAGCATAGTTTAGATTTTCTTATAAATATAGATAAAAGATATAGATAATGCAAAATTAATGATTTTCCCGTGCTGTCGCAATACCCTTTCAATTAATGCACAACCTAAAAATAACTAAATTAATGTAATAAAGAGATTAGAGAGGTTGATTTATGACGTATTTTATTAGATATAAAATAAGAGAAATATGCCGTCAAACTTCCGATAGCTATTCCAAAAACTATATCGGAGGGATAATGTACCCCAAGATATAAACGCGTGTAGCACTCTAATAATGCCCATCCTATCAATATTGTCGCAATCCATTTTCTTCTGAACCATAAGGAAGTGAAAACGGTGATCGCAAAAGAATTTGCAGCATGGCAAGACGGGAAACCATATTTCCCACCAACATAGCCGTTTACTATATGCAATATGGTATGAAGAGGATTGTCGGGATTAGTAGGTCTAAGCTGCTGAACTACCGGCCGGATAATGCCGGCGCATAGATAGTCCGTGCATCCTACAGTCGCAATTAGCAATGCACAGAAAAGCAATGCTTTTTGATATTTATATTGACGGAATGAATAAGTAAATATGCAACAGACTACTCCTACAAAGAACCAGAAATCGGTTATTATAAGGATGGCATTATCCATAAATGGACTGTGACAATTGTTGATTGCCACCACAATACTGCTATCAGCATTGCCGAAAAGAGGAGTAAACATAATGTATGTAATTATTTAGAATGTCAGTTGTAATGCTAATCCTTTGCTCCTTGAAGAGGCATAGGGAGACAGGAATATGTTGGCATTATATCGTTTACGGAAAAAAGTTTTTGTGATCATAGGATAAAGCCAGTACGCAGCCTGCGCGCAAAGTATTCCGAAGCCTGCCCCCGCCAACACGTCGGTGAGCCAATGACGGTTATTATACATTCGCAAGAATCCAGTTCCAGCAGCAACGGCATATCCGGCGACACCAATCCACGGCGATATTTTCCAATATTCACGTCGCAATATCTCGGCACCGGCAAAAGCGGTCGCAGTATGACCAGAAGGGAACGAGTTGCTCGTGCTTCCATCCGGGCGTTCAACTTTTGTCAGTGTTTTCACTCCGTAAATCGACAACCCTGTGAGGAGATAGGCTGTGCCTGATATTATGGTAAGGTCGACATAATCATGGAGCCCTTTTATCCCGCAAAGTCTTAATCCGTAAACTGCAGCCAAAGGCGCATACTGACTGAAATCATCCACACCCAGTTTTGAATGAGGATGCTCCTGAAGTTCTTCTTTGGTTTCATGGTTGGTGTATTTCAGCCAATTGCTTTTTAGTCCGACAAAGCCGGCACTTATCAATACTCCGGGTATGATAAGTTGGGTCGGACGGAATCGGTAAGAATTCTTAATCTCATGGCATTTCAGAGTATTAGCAGTCAGAGAGTCGACAGTCAGAATGTCAGTATTTTCATTTGAAGCGAATACCATTACCGGCAGGATAACGCTCCAAAGGAGCGTAAGTATTCTTTTCTCGTACATCATGACATTACATTTCTTCATCATATTCCACATTATGATGCTGTTTCTTGCCTCCGCCTCCAAAGTTCCAGCTTAATCCTACATAGATAATGCGGGGATTCCTGCGTTTTTCCACTTTCTGCTTCAGAGCCGGGGTATCAAGGGTATATGATAGTTTATAAGTATCGAGCAAGTCTGTTACTGATGCAAAAAGAGCGAGATTTATTGACGGTATATCATACTTCAATCCAAGATTAAGCTGAAAATCGCCATCACGTTTTCCTTGTGGCACAAGGGTCGCTGAATGGTAACGGGCATTCAGTTGAACCGTACCATGTTTTATAGGCGTGAAATCAGCGTTCAACAAACCACTCCATGAAAACATTTCGCGATTACCCCCGAAGCCAAGTCTTGAGGCATTTATGCGATTGTAATACCCTGTACCGTTTAGGTTTATGTCAAGCCAGTCCGTTGCACGCATATTCCATACCAGCTCGATGCCGGCATTGTGGGATGTCTGGAGATTTTCTTTCGTTGTCAGCAGTATTCCATTGTCGATATAACGGGATACCTCTGTTATGCCGTCGGATATATGACGGTAGAAAAGATTTGCAGTAAGAGAACTGGCGTTTGAATGCCAACGGATGCCTAAATCGGCGGTGTTTATTCTCTCGGGTTTCAGATCAGGATTGCCTGCCTCAAGACTCAACGGATTTATTCTTTCGGCAAAAGGATTCATATCGCTCCCTTGTGGACGGTTGATACGCATACTGTAACCGGTGGACAGTTCTATGTCGTCCCCGATATGGCGTGATACCCTTGCCGAAGGAAATAAGTCAAAATAATGTTTGCGCCTGCTTTCAGAGAGGGATTTCAGCTGATTGTCGATGTCAGTATATTCCCCGCGCAATCCTGCATTGACGCGCCATAAACCAAAAGTCATATCGACATTGGCATACAGTGAGTTCACCATCCTCAGATGTGTGAAGTCATTGCTTTCATCCGTATTGGGGATGAATGATGTCCCGTCCCAGTCGGAAACATGATAGTTCTGTTCAGCTCTCAGATGCTCAAACTCATATCCCGAAATCAATTTGATATTATCTGTCAAAGCGTGCTGCCATCTGAGGCTGGCGTTGTGGATATAGTTCGCATCCCAGACGATTTCATTGTTTCGGGTTTCAACATTCTGCCTCATTGTCGTATATCGGTTCAATTCATCTTCCGATTCGGAGGAGTATAGATAACCGATTGAAATCTCGTTGCTGTTGCCGTAACGATGGGTGTACTGGAGGCTTCCTTCCCACATATTTTCTTTGGCATCGGCATCACGGTCACGGTGATATGAATCTGAAACAATGCCGTTCAAGTCTCTTGTACGAGAATCAACATACTCATCCCGCTTGAAATTTCTTCGGTTATAATTCCCCGAAACGCTAAGCATATCGGCAGATGTGATATTGGCGGTCATTCCAAGACGGAATGTATGGGAGACCGGCCGCCCCAATCCGTAAGTAATCTGGGTAATGGTGTCCGAGGGAGATATGCGGTAATCATCAACGGTGCGGTCATAGCGGTCTCGTCTAAAGGTATATCCTCCGTAAAAATTCAGATTGCGGATACCGTAGTTTAAGTTCACGCCGGCATTGTAGCGTCCCGCACTCCCGGCATTCGCAAGTATCGAGCCGTTGAAACCTTGTTTCGTATCGGTTCTCATTATTATGTTTATGATTCCGCCCCCTCCTTCGGCTCTATACTCGGAGGTAGGATTGTCGATTACTTCTATCCGCTCGATATTGGCGGCAGACAGCTGACTGAGGGCATCGGTACGTGTCTTCCCTGCCATCATCGCTGAGGGTTTGCCGTTTATCAGGATTGTCACGTTGTCGTTGCCTCTCATGCTGACATTCCCGTCAATATCCACTTCAACCGAAGGGATATGATTGAGAATTTCGCTTGCCGAAGATGCTTTTGACGTAAGATCCTGACTGACGGTGTAAACTTTACGGTCTGTTTTTACTACTGTTCCGGGCTTCTTGGCGACTATGACAATTTCATCCAGATATTTGCCAAACGCAGATGTGCTGATGCTGTCTGTTGGTGTTTCAGCTTGTGCTGAAATTGACATTGTTACACACAGCAATGCAAAGAATGCTATTAATCCTTTCATAACTTAGCTTTGTAATTACGCTACAAAGCTAAGTGGCGATATTGTAGAAATTCTGAATAGGGAGTTTCAATTCAGATCGACCGTAAACTGATGGTTGCCGGATATAAAGTCATATTTTATATTCCAATGATGAACATCGCAGACTGCTTTGGCTATCGCAAGACCAAGACCATTGCCGTTAGTGCTTGATGTTGAAGCAAACCGCTGGAATAGTCGGTTGTTGTCGAGCGGTTTGCCATTATCAGATGGATTACTTACCCTAAGTTTATTTTCAGTCAAGTAGATATCAACTTGTCCGGAATTGCGGAGTGCATTGATCAACAGATTGTTGACAAGACTCTCAAAAAGAGTTCTATTCGTGGTTATTTCACATTGGGTATCTGATAATGTGGCGTTCACTTTATACCCTAACGGTGTCAGGCTGTCGGCGATGTCTCTGATTATAGAGACAATATCCACTTTTGTATTGGTGACGAATTGGTCGTTGTCAATTTTTGCAAGTAGCAGTAAGTCTCGGTTCAGGCGTTCCATGCGTCGGTTTGCATTATATAGTTCATTGATGGCATCAAGTGTTTCTTTGTCGAGATTCCGCTGCAACAATAGGTCGAGGCGGCTCCTCATTACGGCAAGCGGAGTCTGGAGTTCATGCGATGCATTTTCTGTGAACTCTTTTTGCTGACGGTAAGTTTCGGAATTCCGCTGCATGAGTCTTGTTAACGCATGATTGAGCCTGCTGAATTCCATTATGTCCCCGTTTTCAAGAACCGGTATCTTCTTGTCGGAAACCTTAAACTGTTCCATTGACTTCAAGGTGTTTTCAAATGGATGCCAAAGATTGCGTAGGGAAAAACGAATGGCAATAAGCAACGACAAGGCTATTACAACGAATATAAGAAGATATTGAATCATCACTCCGGCGATAATATCCTGCTCCAGATCAAATGACGGTGGAAGACCGTCTCCCCGCTCAATAGACTCTATTATGTCAATCATATCCTCAGCATAAAAATATCTGGTGATAAGATAAAAAAGCGGAGCGGTGAGAATAAATACCGCAGCTATGCTGACAATAATCCTGTCGCTTGTTTTGTGTAAAAGAGTTTTCATTCGTCAATATTCCATTTGTAACCGGTGCCGTAAAGAGTCTTGATGCAGTCAGAGATTCCTGCAGCAGACAGTTTTGACTTCAGGTTTTTAATATGGGCATAAATAAAATTGAAATCATCGAGCATATCTGCCATATCGCCGCTGAGATGTTCTGCAATCGCACTTTTGGATACAACACGGTTGCGGTTCTGTATGAGAAACAGCAACAAGTCGTATTCGCTCTTCGTTAAGGCAATATGATTGTTCCCGACTGTTACTTTATGTTCAGGGAGGTCTATTGTTAGTTGTCTGGCGTGAAGCGTGTTGTCACTTGTGAATTTCTTTCTTCTCATCAGGGCAAAAATCCTCATGCTCAGTTCTGGCAGATGAAAAGGTTTGGGCAGGTAGTCGTCCGCTCCGATTTTCAGTCCCTCGACCTTATCGTCAAGAGAGTCTTTTGCGGAAACGATTATCACTCCGGTCTGTGGCGATTCCTTTTTAATATTACGCAATATATCAAGACCACTCCCATCTGGAAGCATAAGGTCAAGAAGAATGCAATCATATTCATAGGCTGCAATCTTGTATAGGGCTTCATTGCAGGTATAGGCGTGTTCGCAAAGATAATCCTCGCGTTCAAGATATTCGGCGATACTCCTTGAGAGCATTCTCTCGTCTTCTATTATCAACAGTTTCATGCTTGCATATTTTTCAAGCCGACAAAGTTAAGGCCAAATTCTGTATGAAATATGAATTCCGTTATTTCCACATCATCAGTATGCTGCCCGCGCATATAAGTATGCCTCCGGCTATAACCTTTGGTGAAACGGGCTCTTTCAGCAATATAAATGCGAGTATGATAGTCAGTACAACGCTAAGTTTGTCAACCGGAGCCACACGCGACACATCTCCTATCTGAATCGCCTTGAAATAGAACAGCCACGACAAGCCGGTCGATATACCTGAAAGCACAAGAAATACCCAAGTGTAACGTGATACAGACTTGACTTCCTGCAAATGTCCTGATACAAAGACGATACCCCATGTGAGAAACAGGATCACGGTGGTACGAATCGCTGTGGCAAGGTTTGAATCAACATCCTTGACTCCTACTTTGGCACAGATAGCTGTCAGAGCTGCGAACAGCGCCGATAACAACGCATAGATCTTCCACATTTTAGTAACGGTGTATGTTTTATCCCTGATAAAGACAACGGGAATCGTGATAAAAGCGTACTTGTTACTTGTTAAGTTTCTGTTAAATCTGCGGCTACGGTTTGCCCCCTCTGGCTTATAGGGATAAGTCCAGCATTCATGTAGGATGAATACAGATACAATATCTTTATCTTCCTTAATTTTATCAGATATCTCTTTGATTTTGAGGTAGAAGGTAGATCGTATAGATGCATCAAATTGTCTAACGATGCAATATTATCTAAGAAATCGTTATGTCTACTAAATTTCTCTAAGTTGACTAGTGCACCATATAATTTTTGTGCAGCAGGAATCAATAACCCACCATGTGCATCCATGTCGCATTCTTTTATTTATAGAATCCAGTGTCCTGTTTTAGAATGGCCTTCCCACTTGATACCAAGATTCTTTAAATGACGTTCAATCGTTTTCTTAGTGACAGATAGTTGTTCCGCTATATCATCACGCTTGATGCAAGGATTGGATTTTATAATTCGAATAATCTGCTCATCTAAGCTTTGAGCGACATTTTGAGCGACATTTTGAGCGACATTTTGAGCGACATTGCCTCCTGATTGCTCTTTCTGGGCGTCAGAAGTAACTTTGCCCGGTCTTTTGAAAGTGACGTAGACGAAGGCACCGTCCCAGCGCCATGAGGGCTCTTCGACTCCTTGCTCGCGGCAGGCTTCGATGATGCGATGAATGCCGCTACCCCAGTTTTCAAGAAAGGTTGAGCGGTATAGGGCATGTGCCATATTGCGGTTGTAGGGGAATGACTCATGCGACTCTTTGATGTTTTCTGGTGTTATCTTGGGTGGAAGGATGCCGGGATTGGCAATCTCCACTCGGTCGTCATAAACCGCTATACTGATTGTCAAATTAGCCTTCTCCCATTGACGATGACACAAAGCGTTAATCAGAGCTTCCCTTAATGCCTGTACAGGCACTTCAAGCCGCTCCTCTCTCATAAGGCTTCTGCCCCCATTCCCATCCGTTGAAATGGAAAGCAATCACTTTGTTGCCCGGATACTCGGGCACATCAACATAAATAGGCGGTATATCGTAGGCTGGCTCTAACCCGGCAAGAGCCTGTGCAATCTCCCTCTTAGTATCATCAGTCACCTGTTGACCGATAATCTTCAGCGACTTAGGAGCGATGCCGAAAATCAGCCAGCCGCCATCGGTATTGAGAAAAGCGCATGCCGCGTGCATACCGTCTTTCAATTCGCCGGTAGTCTTCTTCAGCTCCAGAATCCGCGACTCATCCGAAGCGATCAAAGCCTTTATATCGTCAATAGTCATCTTACCCAATAAATTGTTATTTACAAATTTACAATTTTTCCGCTATTTATGCAACTTCGTAGAGTTTCATTCACTTTTCCCCTTATAAAGATGCTAATCCTCTCGCGGTTGGGGCATTTGTCATTTGAAAAATTACTCTTGAAGTCTCAATTTTCAGTACATGCTCATATGACAAGATCTGAATATTTATGTTTATTATCTTTATACTCCTATTGCATTAGAAGTGCGTCATGATTTTATGTAGAAAAACGATGAAATCGAGCCTCAAAATAGAGTTGGGTTTTAGAAACTGTCGCATATTCAATCAATTACAGCGTTTATGGTGAACAAAATCGACTCCGTTCTGTCTGTTCCCGAATTCTACACCTGAGATTGCTATATTTTGCCGATTTTTGAGAGAAACGGACAAAATAAAAATCGCTGAAATGTCTGAATTTCAGCGATTTTCTTAATTTGGTATTTTACCATCGTGGTTTCACTAGTACCGCAATACACAAGTAAAGTAGGTGATATTCAGTAGGTTGGATGATGAAATTTGTAAAATGGACACGTATCGCACACCCATTAGCTTCATCATTCTTCATTGCCTTGCTATGCGTAGTGGACTGCCTCCGCAGTCCGGCTGTCTCCATCAAGATTTGCACCTCAATTTCGACTCTGCAAAATTAACGATTTTGCGCCTTGAATGCAATAGTCATCATCTTAATAATCCCTAAAATGAACATGGAACGTTGTTCGATTGGGATATAATCTCGCCAATGTCCTAAGTTTTGACATTTATTAGACCTAATTTTGTCCTAAGTTTTAGTTCTGGGATTTAGATTGTTAGCTCTTTGTATCCTTGAAAATTCAAGACAGATTCAGCGATTTATCCGACTTTTTCAACTTTATTAGACTTAAACCGGCGAGATTTAAAAGACTAATTGTAAATAGGATACAAATGATACTGTGGTCAAATTCGCATATATCGGGTGTAATGGCGAGATAAAACAGGAGTTATTAGACTAAACTTGGCGAGATAGTTCATATCTGAGGGTTTTGCCATAACCCGAGGACAATATACAATCGCTGTCAATTAACTCTTTTATGGCACGACTAAGAGTTCTTCGCGGAATCTCTTCCCCAATGTGTGCGTTTATCTCCTTAATGGAAGATGCTCCGTATAGTTTCAAATCTTCAAGGATCAACTCTCGCAGCCTATGGAGCTGTCGATACCGCCATAATCACACGCTTCGCCAAATGGCTTGATGAACAGAAAGCACGCAACGGCACGGATCAGCCGCTTTCTTTGGACACGCGAATGGTAATTCTCCGCGCCACCCGTGCCGTGTTCAATCAGGCATATAAAGATGGACACACCACTATGGTACCCAATTTTAAAGGTCTTATCCATGCCGGCAATCGTCGCCGCCTGAACGCCTTGACTGTGGATGAAGTGTTGAAGTTGTGGGAATACTGGTATGCTTCTCCTGATAAGCAATCAAAGTACGCTCGTGCCGTGGGCCGCTGGTTGCTCCTTTATTGTCTCAACGGAATGAATACCATAGATATGGCTAAACTTGTCTGGACAGAAAAGGCGGCAAATTCGCAGAAATTTCCCCAATTCGTTTTCATCCGCTCCAAGATTGACAGGGCAAACAAACCTGTTGGCAAACAGCTTGATGAAACATCAGTACCGATTATTCCGCAGTTGCGGCAGTTGCTTGATGTGTATGCCTCGCCATATAGCCCCGGTGAACTTGTTTTCCCTGACATTTTTCTCAATGCCGTCACAGATGAGCAAAAAGCAATCCGCGTTCACGACTTTAACCGCCGGATTTCAAAGAATATCAAGGAGGTATGCGAGTCGCTCGGCATTCAATGCGTCACACCCCAATATGCCCGTAATTCGTTCATTTCAGCCTTGGCACATCATGGAGTGATTACCGCCTACATAGATTACGCCGTAGGACACGCCACATCTGAGGTGTCGGCACTACTCGCAGGTTACATATCCAATGTAACACCCGCTATGATGCAGCGTTCAATGAGAAAATCTTTATCGTGCCTCCGATTCAGTGAATTTTCCACCGAAAAAATCGCTCATAATCCTCCAAAACTATGTTGCTTGACCCACTTTTGGAGGATTATAACAGGGTTTTGTCAATTATTATTATTAACTTTGCACTTGAAAATTAGAGGTATCATCATGATAATCGGAAGAAAATCAGAGCAAAAAGAACTATTGGATGCCGCGAACTCGGAATACTCTAAGTTTGTGGCAGTATATGGACGTAGGCGTGTAGGGAAAACATTCCTTATTCGCGAGACTTTCAATTACTCTTTTACGTTCCAGCATACCGGCTTGGCTCGTGGAAAAATGAAGGATCAGCTTTTAAGTTTTAGGGAATCTCTGAAAAAGGCTTCAGGAAAGAAGTATAATCAATTCAAGAACTGGTATGAGGCGTTTTTTGCATTGGAGGAATGGCTCGGCTCTCTACCTGAAGGCAAAAAGATTGTATTCTTTGATGAACTTCCGTGGATGGATACACCACGCTCAAATTTCATATCAGGATTGGAGCACTTTTGGAATAGCTGGGCCTCGGCAAGAAAAGACATACTTCTCATTGCTTGTGGTTCTGCAACCTCTTGGATTGTAAACAAACTTATAAACAATCATGGCGGACTTCATAATCGGTTGACCAACAAAATACTTCTCCATCCCTTTACTCTCTCTGAGTGTGAACAATATTCAGAAGCGAATAAATTGGGGTTAAGCCTTTATCAGATGGTTGAGAATTATATGATAGTGGGAGGAATCCCTTTTTACTGGAGTTTGCTTAAGCGAGAACTTAGTTTAGCTCAGAATATTGATTCTTTGTTTTTCAATCAAGATGCAGAAGGTCTTTCTCACGAATATGAACAGTTATATGCTTCACTGTTTAATAATCCTGAGCCATATATGCAGGTAGTGACTGCATTGGCAAAGAAGAATAAAGGATTGACTCGTGATGAAATAGTTAAATATAGCGGTATTCCTACAGGTGGAGATTTATCGCGCTACCTCAATGAACTTGAATGGTGCGGTTTTATACGAAAATACACTATTATAGGTAAACAATCCAAAGATGCAATATATCAATTAATTGATAATTTCACTCTTTTCCACTTTCAATATATTCAAGGAAATAAGAACAACGACAACCATTTCTGGACAAACAATATTGGAAGTCCATTACACCGAGCATGGAGTGGACTTGCATTTGAACGTGTGTGCCTACAGCACATTTCCCAGATTAAGGAAGCCCTCGGAATATCCGGGGTTTTGTCCAATATTTACAGTTGGAGGACAGAGGCTGATGAGGATAAAGGAATCGACAAAACGCAGATAGACCTACTCATTGATCGCAATGACGGAGTAATCAACCTGTGCGAGATGAAATTCTCTGCTCAGGAGTACGCAATTACCGAAGACGAGGAAATGAAACTTCGTCGTCGCCGCGGCAACTTTGTTGATGCGACTCAGACAAAAAAGGCAGTTCACATTACCCTTGTCACTCCTTACGGTCTCAAGCAAAATTCACATTCTTCAATCGCTCAGAATGAGATTAACCTTACTTCTCTTTTTAATAAATAGATATGCGTTCTATGGCAAAAAACGGTTTATCAGCATGGCTTATCCGTTGGGTGGATAAAATAATCATTCACTTTACTACAATTACTCATAATCGGTTAGCCAATACCTCTATAGGAGTATTAGGTGTTATTGGAATGGGGCCTGGTTTGCTAATTCCATCGTGCAAGTTCTATTTTGAAAAATCTGGGAATGAAAGTTTCTGGCAATTTGTAATCGATTGGAACACAGAAGAAATTTGGCCTGTCATAATAGCCGTATTATCAATATTAGCCATTACTATAATCTTCTGTGTTAATCGCTATATTGACTCAAAAAATACGGGTAGATACTCCATTAAATCAAATTCACAAATAAAAGGCAATTCAAACGTTGTTATTCAGAATTCTCAAAACGCTAAAATAAATGGACATTAAAAGTATCTTTCGTTCCATAGTGGGATTGAGCAATAATGACATGAAAGTTAATGCGACATCCAACGTTAATGGAGATGGTAATCTGGTTGTGCAAAACTCACCATATGCAAGAGTTATTTCTATCTCCGATCCCAAGTTAGGAGGATTATTACAACTAATTGGTAGTCAGAATACAGATTTACTATGCTCGATTGATATTAAAAATACCGGATTTATAAACAATGAATTACCGGAACCCAGTTCACCTCGGACTGAGGTAGTGAATTCTCTACAAGAATTATTATTTGAACATAAAGTATTATCCCTGTATGGAGGCTTCTTATCCGGAAAGACCGTCCTCTGTTATCTTATTGCAGCTCGTTTTGAAGATTATAATGTCATAACTCTAAATGGACGTTATATTTCTGCCAAAGAAATATCCTTCGTTTTGAACTCACTTAATACTTCTAATGGTAACCTTTTGGTAATAGTAGATCATGTTAAGATTGATGGGAATAATATTGATCTGATTCTAAGTGCAATTCGCAATTTCCGTTGTAGCAATAAGTTAATAATAATCAATTCCTCTAATTCGTTAGCAACATTTGAACCATGTGAAGACATTCCGGAGATTCAGATACCTTTAATGTGTTATGAAGATGTATGTGCCATGATTCCAGAAAATGTGCCAGAAAAGAACAAACGGTTTATTTATTCACTATGTGCTGGTCAACCATTTGTTACTCGACTTGCCTGCTTTTGGCTCAAATTGAACAATTGGGAACTTGATACTGCCACATTTGAAAAAGTCTTTGGAATTCACCAAAGCGACAATGTTAAAACGAGAGTGTATTCAGCTCTAAAGGAATTGATAACTGATAGCGAGGATTTACATTTACTCAACAGACTATTAGTTTTTCCAAGAGAATTCTCAAAGGAGGACTGTTTATCAATGGCGGATCAACTTCCTCAAATTAATATTCCATCTACCCGGCTGAGCCAGCTTATTGGTAGCTGGGTCGAGTCCCTAGGTAATAACAAATATAGGGTTATTGATATTTTGCATAGATCAATTGATCCAGATCTAAATAAGGTTGAATTAAAGAACTGTTGTGACATTGCAATTAGCAAAATACTTGCCAAAGTAGAGCTAACCCCTACAGACGTTCATGATGCTTTGCTTTTAATGCTTAAGGCTCGTGATTGGAAGAGATATGCTTGTTTTTATACTTCAGTAATAACCAAACTAGCGGAAGAAAAACTGATTGAACATCCAAATACTAAACTTTTAATGTCTATTTGGACGGATATGCCTCTTCCAACAGCGATGAGTGCTGATGATAAAGTAATGATGAGGATGGTTCGATTGATTAATGACCCTAATTTGCCAACTGCTCCAGCCTTGTTAGCGGAGGATTTATATCAATTGTTACCAGCAGTTGCGCATAATGATATAATGGCTTACGCAGTTTCCGTTATATTAGAGATTTATTATGCTTTTAACATCAACATTAAAAGATTAATTAACATTAATAGCATAAAAAGAAGTCTTAATTTATCTAATTTAGGAGAAGAAATTCAAAAAACTTTATCAGAGATACGCATGCCAGCTGGAATCCCAATGGTTTGTTTGAATGGCATAACCAGTTTTAATGAATTTGAAAACTGGATTAGATTGTATGCTGAATATGGTTTCCCGGAAGATGAATGTTTAGGAATTGGCATAAGCGTCTGCTTGCCTAGGTTATGTAATTCACTTACGGTAGAGGAACAATTATTACAGCTTGAACGAATGTACAATGTATGTAATGAATATAAACCAAACACCGCCGTTATTGCTTCCTATGTAACAGCTCTTGAGATTCATCTCTTGGGATGCGGCAATATCCACAAAGTGCAAAACCTCTATAAGGAAAGGGATTGGATTCTGGATTCAACCATTGGGAGGTTCCTATTAAATGCATGTGTCGGTTTATGCTATTACGATCTTGGTATTGAGCAATCTATAGACAAGCTTTATATTGCAATTCAATCACCAGATATTATCCAACGTCCACAATTAGCAGTCCGATGCGCTTGTTATTATGCTCAGCTCAAAGCAAAGGATGATGCCGAGTCTGCAGCGAATGCGATTAATATGATTTCTGATAAAATCATGGTTCTGTTGTCCGAAGAGGAACAATTTCAATTGCTTCTTAGTCGGGCCTATGCTTTATGTAGGTGTGATAAGATAGAAAAAGCAATATCTATTCTGATTATTGCTTTTGACAAGCTTTTGTCATTGCCACGTGATAATAATTTTAAAGTAGCTTCATTACACTATGGAGTAATAATTCTATTTTTATATGCAAAGTTGCATCCTGAAATAGCTACTAAGAATTTTGCAGAACCTTCCTATGTATCTGTTTTTATAGTACCTGACAAAACTGAAGAATTATACAATCCTCAAAGAATATTTACATGCCTTTGCTATTTATGTGAATTAAATGACTATTATAATGGAGATTATGCCGTAACTAGAAATTTAATTTGCAAGATTCTTTATATTTTCCCAGAATTTGCAGGGGATCATAGCGAATATCTTCTCTTAGTATCGCAAGCGATTCCCATGCTTCTTAAAAATGGAGAATATGATTTATGTGACCAGCTTATTGATCACATAGTAAAAGCTTTACACGCACATCCCGATATAGACGGTCGTAACGGTTTGGTTTTGATAGTGAAAGGATACGCACTTTATTCTGTACTTGATTGGCTCTATAGGGAATTTAAGGGTATATGTATTCCTGCAGGGAAAGCAAATACAATTATTAAAAAAATTCCATCCGTTATTCCTCACAATGAGAGTGATGACGTATTAGCTTTTTTAATAGAGTCGCTTGAAAATTATCATTCTAAATCTCCAATGGATATTGCGATACTCGTATACGAACTTCACGAATTTTGCGATGTCCTATGGAGTTGGCCATCGGCAAGACGTATACTATGCGACCAGGCACGGGAATTAATGGAGAATTGTGCTGTTCAGAGACCGGAAGCATTTAATTGTCGATATAGCAGCTTGATGCAGACGTTTAATCGTATTTCTCCAGAATGTTTTGGCACAAAACTATATCTTAAAAGATTGCTCCAAGGCTATGATTTCCATTTGATTAATCCACATTACCCAATACAAGGAATATCTAGTCTATTGAGTGAAGATTAACATTTGCCACGTATAATTTTCGTTTCTAACTTTAATAATTTCCATGTATATTTCCTGGATTGATATTTATTGTCAGAGGATAAGCGATTTTTGAGTGTATGTATTGACCCACGGGAAATTTTGTAAATACGCGGCATGTTTATTCGCCTAAGCCTAATAAAAGTGGTTCGTTCTAAACATCCCTTCACCCGCCATAACTGAAAGTTAAGGCGAAATTAATCTTCGAGACACAAACATATTGTTGATTTATTTCCATACAAATTCATGCAACGTGTCGAAGCATTCATAGACCTAGATAAATTCTTCCACGCTTTGCATATTTCGGGCACATAGTCTTCACCGCAGATTTATGTGCTCTATTATTGATATAATCGACGAACTAAACAAGGAACTACAGTTATGACGATTTTTCTCGTCTTTGATACCTTTCTTTTTCTCGATTTTCTGACATTTTTTCTTTCATCAAGAACATTCGCTATTGATACTCATTATCATTTTAGTAGGTCTGATACAATAATCAAGAGACACCTATGCCGTCCGAGTTTCTCGGGCGGCTTTATTTTTCTTTTGAGTGCCAAAAATAAGTGCCGATTGATTGATTTTGCCAAACAATCTGAAAATATTGGCACTAAGAGGTGTATGATTCTTCAGTTCACAAGATTGCGTCTTAATTTTGCGACTCAATTACGTTAAATCCCTCTATCAAAAGGAATATTAAACCATAGTATATGAATATCAAAGATCTATTAAACAAGCCTCTGTGGCAAATGACTGGTGAGGAATTCATGTTCCTCTCTCAAAGCAGTTCCGAGCATAAGAAAACGGAAAAGGAAAACGCAAGTTCTCAGAAATCCCAGGAGAAGAAATATGTGTACGGGATGGCTGGAATAGCGCGCCTGTTCGGATGCAGCATACCAACCGCCAATCGAATCAAGAAAAGCGGCGTGATTGACAAGGCTATCACCCAGTTTGGCCGCAAGATTATCGTTGACTCTGAACTTGCACTGAGTCTTCTAGCAAAGAAGTAATGCACAATATTTACCTACCCATGCAGGAAATGATGAACAAGAGAGTGAATCTCTATCTTCACATGCAGCGGTTCTGGCGAGAGAACGAGTATGAGCCATTCTCCACTGCGGAGATTGCTCTTTACTTCTTCCTCATCAACCGGGCGAACAGCCGTCGATGGCAGATGCCGTTCAAGTGTCCGACTTCAGTAATCAGCGCCGCAATCCAAGTGACCCGACAGACTGTTGTAAACGCTCGGGAATCACTTAACGCTCGAAAGTTCATTACCTATACCAAAGGGACAGGTAAAGGCTCCCATCCTATGTATTCACTTGTCTTGACTGATGCTTTGACGGAATGTTCGTCGGATGAATTGACGGAAACCTTGCAAGATGGCTTGACAGTTGGATTGACGGAAAACTTGACACCCTATAATATAGAAAATAGAAATATTAAAGATAAAAATTATTCTTCAAATAAAACAGGTGATGTGAAGATTTTGGGTTTGGAAGAACTTGAGGCTTTGCTGGTTAACGATGAACCTTGGCTTCGTGAAATCATCTCCCTTCTTTCTCCCTCCTGTCAAATCGAATTGCCGGAACTGAAATCGTATCTCTGTAATTTCTTCCGCTATCTCAGATGTCAGGGAACGAAAGGTAGGGAGGAAGATGACTGCCGAAGATATTTCGTGAACTGGATTAAAAAACAACCAATCATTAAAAACAAAACAACTCTTAAACCGACAAACCATGCAACAAATCAATCAACCAACGATGCTCGCCGACCTGCTGGCGTCACAGCTAAATCAGCGACAGACTACGAGGGCGCGTTTTAGGCTTCCGTTCTCAAAGGACGATACTGTCCGTGTACTTCTCGCCGGTGTGAAGGCGGAAGTAGAACGCCGCGACAAGACTTTTATAATGAGTGAAGCCCTCATGACGCAGACAGAACAGATTGCCGAATGACTCACAGGCGACCACTCGAAATTCGGACTGATGCTGTGCGGCGGATGCGGCAACGGCAAGACTACATTTGTGAAAGCCTTCCAGCAAATCCTCAATAAATTTGAAATCAAAGTTTACGATGATTATTCCGAGCGATACTCCATCCGGATTGTCAATGCCCCCGACCTTGCGAGGGTCTGCAAAGAGGACTATGACGAGTGGCGCAGTCTCTGTTATAAACGTATGCTTGCCATCGACGATTTCGGTACGGAGCCGCTTGAGGTGATGGACTACGGCAACGTGCTCTATCCGATCACGGATTTGCTGACTACTCGCTACGACAGGCATCTCTTTACCATCCTCACCACCAACCTGACACCGCAGAAGATACGGCCAAGATACGGCGACCGCATAGCCGACCGTCTGAACGATATGGTTGGCAAGGTAATCTTCGCCAACTCCACTTACAGGACTCCGTAGCCAGAAGTTCAGCCGCTTGTAGCTGTGCTCCGCAATCGAAACGGAAGTGAAGATGGAGGAGGATTGCAAGGTTGTTTTTTATGTCCCATAAAAATTGGCTTCGTCAACCTCACGGTTGCCTCATTCGCCAAGGTCTTGAAATCATCCTGATTCCGCTTCCTGTCTTGCCTCTTCCATCCTTCTTACTTCCTTCTATTACTAATTTCAACCAACCAATTTTACTATGACCCAGACAAAACGAAAATCCAAACGTGGGCGCAGGCCCAAACCGGAGTGGCAGCGGCTCCGCAATGATATCAAGCTGCATTTCGATGACGGCAACTATGCCGTGGTTAAAGACATGGCCCGTGAAGCCGGGCTCTCGCTCAACAAGTTCATTACCCGTGCCGTCATGGGCACTACAGTCCGAAAGGCTCTGACTGATGAAGAATACGCAATGGTGCGCTCACTGCAGGGCATCGCCAACAATCTCAACCAGCTTGCCCGATGCGCCAACGGTATGGGCTTCGATGCGGCTGCTGGGAATGTAGAAGCTCTGCTCGCAACAACGCTCGGTTTACTCTCCAAATTCCGGATGTGATGATAGCAAAATTCAAAAAACGCATAGATTTCACCGGTCTGATAGACTATGCCAACGACATCAAGAGCAATGAGAAACGAAGACGACTGTTGTCGTATCAGGGTGTCTGCGTCGTTTCCAATGAGACGATCGCCGACAGTTTCAACACTCAACTTCGACGGCCGGACAGCCAAGGGAAAATTCATCACATCGGTAAACCGGTAAAGCATGTGTCTATTTCTTTCTCCCCGGAGGACGCCCATCTGTTTCCAGATAACGAGGAAGGCGACCGCTACATGGCGCAGCTTGTCGATGAATGGCTGCGGGGTATGGGCATCACCAACGCCCAGTATATCGTGGCTCGGCACTTCGACAAAGCGCATCCGCACTGCCATCTGGTATATAGCCGCATCGCCCTCGACGGAAGCGTAATCTCCGCATACAATGAGCAGTTGCGCAGTGCTGACATCTGCAAGGAAATCAAGCTGCGCCACGGTCTGACATTCGGCAACTCATCGGGAGAAAAGGTCAACCGAAACTGGCTACTTCCTGTTCAGCAAGCTCTTTTCGATCTCAAAACGGCTGTAATTGCAGCTGCCGGCAACGCTTCGTCATGGGCTGAATTTCAGCGTGAATTAGAGGCACAAGGAATAGAAGCGTGTTTCAGTTTTAACCGCACGACCGGCGAAGTCAGGGGCATTTCCTTAACCAAAGGGGACTATCGGTTTGCCGGTTCCAAGCTCTCCAAGCAGAAACTCACCTACAGTAAGCTCGCGGCTAAGTTCGGAGAGTTGCCGAATATGGGGGTGGATATTTTGTCCAACCCCAACAAAGGGTTCTATGATGAAAGGTTCGGAGAGACCCCGAATGTGGGGGAGAACATTTTGTTCACCCCCCTCAAGAGACCATAGGTTGAACTTTGAGGAGGGTACGGGCAAATTGACCGCACCCTATCAAGATTCAGGCAAAGGGGTTTCCAAAACGGAAAGTTCCTTTGAGGGAGTGCTACCCCATAGCACCCCCACTGAACCATCGGAAGTTAGTCTGATTCCACTATCTGTAATTATCGACATCCTTGTTGGTCCGGCAGTCGTGCAGTCTTCCGGCGGCGGAGGCACCACCAATGACCTTGACTGGAACGATGAACGCCGTCACCGTCAGGAAGCTCAAGACAACCAGTATATTTACAGACCATTCAAACGCAGAAGATGAATACTACCGATAAGAACTATGTTGACCGGCTGCATAATCAGCAAGTTAACGAGCTAAACGAAATCAAGAACCGTCTTCTGATTCTGGAAGGCAAAACGACTGCCACTACCGATGGCAACATCCGGGTCGAAATCTATGAAATGTTTCTGAAGGCGTGCCATGACTGTCTGCAACAGCAGCAGGAGCGCCACCATAAAGAAGACCGCCAAGCAGAAGAACGACTCCGACAGGAATGTGAAGCCAAAGGAGAACGCTACTTTTCTAACGTGCATGAATGGCGTGCCGCCATTGCCCGTGACTACGATGCCTTCTTCCAAAAAATGCTTGGAGTAGCCAAACTCACCGACCGACACTATCGTGACATCAGAATCGCCCTTCATAAAATTCTCAATGAACTATCAACCGGTTCAGAGTCCCCAGAATCACAACCTCTCTTCTCTAATCTCCCATCCAGCTTTCTCCCTAAACTTACCGCACTCCGCCATCGCTTAAACCACCACATCCGCGTCTACCTCTCCGGCAACCTCACTCTTCCCCGCGGCTGGACGCTACTAATCGGTCTACTATATTTAGGCTTCTTCTTTGTCCTACTTTCATTATGGTCAAATACGAAGTAAATAGAGATATCGACACACTCCTTATCTACTATTTCCTATCCAATTTACCCTCCAAACTAATGCCACCGTCAGCTTTCTAAGTTGTCGGTGGTATTTTTTTCCGTTTTTTCATTTTATTGAACGTCATATGAATCAGCTTCCAAGAAATTTCATTAACTTTGCGTTCAAGTTAAAGGATGCTTGGTGACTATTATAAAATTGGTGAAATAACTGGCAAATCTTATGGAACATTTGCTGGTAAAGTTCTTACGCAATAAGATATGCTTCACAGCACATATCATAACAAAGATACTTATGAGGATCCGAAGACTTCATCAGTCTTTGAAACAATGCTTATGCTTCCGGACGAGTTATTCTGGGGAGTATTGCGGGCGGCTTGTTTTGATAATGACAATCTACCGTTAGTTTCTGGACAGATTGAAGCCTATGAGTTTTGGCCTCATTGGGATCCTACCGGTACTACTAACACAAGCCTAGTAGAGCCGGATGTGTTTATTCGCTTCCAGTCGTTTGATGTTATAATAGAGGCAAAGTACAATGACCATTCGGGTCAGTATTCTCAACAATGGGAGAATGAAATAATTGCTTACCGAAATGAATATGGCAAGGATAAACCGCTATATTTTATAGCCGTCGGCGGCAACGCAGAAAAAGCCTCCGAGAGTGTATCTCTAGTGAAGGATGTAGTTGCCAATAAGTGTACTTGGCTCTCATTACTTATTCAAATCACAAAACTTCGTGATGACTATGAAGCATTACCGTTGATAAGCAATAATCAATCAGCTATTATTCGATTGCTTAATTTAATAGAGCTTGCTTTCAATATTCATGGTGTTTACAATATCCATTGGTTTAATGAAATCAAGACATCGAAGCCGCTGATTTCTCAGGAGTCAGTACTAACCCTTAAGACCTATTTCAAATGAGTAAAGAACTAGATAATGCCTTCGTTGATGTAAGGAATGCCTTTAGATTGTTGGCACGTTATCAATCGCGTGTGCTTGATATAATTAATTATATTAGAGAGCAATCTCCATTCACGGATATGTGGGGATTAAGACGTTTTTGCAATGTGATTTCCACTCGCAAAAATTGTCCGGGAGATAATTATGCGACTTTAAGAATCTACAGTGATATGTGGGCTTGGGATTTCATGTATAACTATATCTTTGAATACTATTTTGGTCAAGTCAAGATCCAACGTAAAGTCATTGATATGTCGGTAATCCAAGTCTCCGATGACGGTTTCTATAAGTCAATGTCTAGTAAACCATCTCAAACTGATATTTCGACGTTTCTCCCGGCAGAGGAAGCTAATTCATATTTGGTTTTAACTGCTGGCTGGAAGGCATGGATGCGTGATGAACAGGAAGATGACTATGATGCTTTCCTACATAAATTCTTATCCGGAACCAATGATTCATGTATCTACATCGATGATAAGGGATATTGGGCTATAACCAAACGTTACCCTATGCAGCGGTTTTCCTCTCAGAAAGAAGCTGATAAGGTATTGACAGACTTCGGGAGAATTGTAAAAGACAATACAGGCATCGAGCTTTTCAAAAAATAATCTGGACACAGAATTTGAACACAGGAGCATGAACACGGAAGCCTGCCATGGGCGGCTGAAATGAGTTGGCGCGGAGTTGTGTTCAGATTTGTGTTCAAAGCAAAAGAAAAAGCAATTACGATTTGATTCGTAACTGCTTGATTTCCAATTAGTGGTCCCACTAGGGCTTGAACCTAGGACTCCCTGATTATGAGTCAGGTGCTCTAACCAACTGAGCTATGGGACCGCGCTATTAAGCGTTGCGAGTGCAAAATTAATCTCTTTATCGCTATTTTCCAAATTTTTTTGGAATTTTAATTATACATTTTTAATTTTGTCGTATAAAGAATAAGAGTTTATTTGAATTTAATACGAATTAATTTAGCCATGAAAGATATTAAAGATATGAAAGAGAAGGATTTTGTGCTTGGAATTGACATGGGTGGAACCAATACGGAGTTTGCTGTGGTCAATGCGCGCGGTGAGATAATTGGAAGGGATTCAATTCCTACGGTAGGTCATAAGGATATTTATGATTTTGTTTCTTGCCTGAAGGGCGCAGTGGATGCTTTGTTGGAACGTACCGGAACAAATGGATGCATCCGAGCGATAGGAGTAGGGGCTCCTTGCGCTAACCAGTATACAGGATGTATAGAGGCTGCCACTGATCTTCCATGGGACTCGCCTATCCCTCTGGCATCGCTTTTAGAGCGGGCTTTCAGTCTTCCCACTTCAATTACGAATGATGCCAACGCTGCGGCTGCGGGAGAAATGGCTTATGGTCATGCCCGCGGGTTGAAAAACTTTATAATGATTACACTCGGGACTGGAGTGGGCAGCGGTATCGTATGTGACGGGCATCTTCTCTCCGGTTCCCGTGGTTTTGCGGGGGAACTCGGGCACGTGTTGGTGAGAGGTAACGGTGACCGCCTCTGTGGATGCGGAAGATATGATTGTCTGGAGACCTATTGTTCTGCAAAGGGGATTGTAAGGACTGCCAAAGAGATGTTGCGCAATTCCGATATAGATTCTGAGCTCCGTTCAGTTCCAGAAGAGTCTTTGTCGGCAAAAACTATTTGCGAGGCTGCTCAGCGAGGCGATGTGATTGCTAAGGATGTGTATGAGTTCACTGGAAAGATACTTGGAGAAGCCTGTGCTAATTTTGCGGCTTTCACCGATCCTGAGGCGTATATAATCTTCGGAGGAGTGGCTAAGGCGGCCGACCTTATAGTGGAGCCCATGCGTCAGGCGATGGAGCGAAATATGCTTCATCTCTATAAGGATAGGGTGGAAATCCTGTTTTCTTCGCTCAAGGATGCAGAAGCGGCTTTGCTCGGGGCGTCAGCTTTGGCATGGGATATGTCAGAAATTTAGTGAACTTTTATTTGCAAAATTAGTGTTATATTGGTAATTTTGCATTTACGGACGAAATCGTCTTTCTTTGTTTTAAAGAAAATCAGCCGGATTTACGTTAGAATATAAGAGAGATTTAAAATTAAATTGTTATGAAAAAGCCGGATCGTTTACTCGCAGAGAAATTGCTGCAGATTAGTGCAATCAAATTACAGCCTGAAAGTCCCTTCATGTGGGGATCAGGTTGGAACTCACCTATATATATCGAGAATCCCCGTCTGCTTTCATATCCTGATATCCGGAATCTTATCAAGATTGAGATGGCGAAGGAGATCATAGAGCATTTTCCGGATGTCAATGCCATAGCAAGCGTATCTACAGGTGCTATACCTATGGGAGCTATAGTGGCAGATGCATTAGGTCTCCCGTTTCTTTTTGTCCGTTCTACTCCTAAAGACCACGGATTGGAAAATCTGATTGAAGGGAACCTTAAGCCTGGTCAGAAGGTGGTGCTCGTGGATGATTTGATTTCTACTGGGGCAAGCTCTGTAAAGGCTTCCGAAGAGTTACGTCTCGCAGGTGGAGATGTCCTTGGTCTTACTGCAATCTTCAACTATGAATTTCCGATGGCGGTAAAGCGCTTGCGTGATGAAAATATTACATTGATTCCATTGGTGAATTATTCAGCAATGCTTGAGGTTGCGCTTGAAACAGAATACATACGTCCCGATGATATAGCCACTCTTCAGGAGTGGCGTAAAGATCCAGCCAACTGGGTTCCGGGAAATAAAGAATAATAAAAATATGGCTACATATAGAAGCGAGGATGTGACTCTCGGTGCTCCTGCCGAAACCGTATTCCTCAAACTTGATAATCTCCAGGGACTTGGAGAGATGATAAAGAATGCTCCCGCTGAGCAGATTCCTGCCGACAAGCGTGATATGCTTGAGCAGATTGAGGTGTCTGCCGACAGAATATCTTTCCCTGCCGGTCCGATGGGAGCGATAACGCTCCGTAAGACACAAAGCGTTAATCCATCCCTTATTCGTCTCGAAGGGGAGGGGACTCCTGTCCCGATGTCGTTGAGCCTTCATATCTTACCTATGGGAGAGGCGACGAGCACGGCTTCGGTAGAAATAGATATCCAGATTCCGGCTATGCTTAAACCCATGGTGAGTGGTCCTCTTAATAAAATGACTTCGGAATTCGCTAATATGCTTAGGGCGATTCCTTTTGAATAAATGAGAATATTTAATGCGGTTCTGACCGCTGTTTTTACAACTGCCGTCCTTTTGTTTTCGGGCTGTCATTCAGTTGATGACGAAAGGATCCCGGCGATGCCCGTAAGCATCAATCTTTCGGATGCCGGACTCTGGAATACGTATGGCGTATCGGGGTTCGGTCTGTTCCGTTATTTTATTCCTCAGCTTAATGAGCCGGCAGGTTACCGTTATACAGCCAATACCGCAACCGGCTTTGGCGGAGTTCTGTTGATCGGGGGAATGGATCCGTTCACAACTGAGACGAATGTTCCGCTTGCGTACGATATGGCATGTCCTGTTGAATGCGATCCTAATGTAAGGGTGGCAGTAGATGCTACTTCGTTTGAGGCAATATGTGGAAAATGCGGTTCGCATTATGACGTCACAATGCAGGGAGGCGCTCCGTTGTCGGGACCTGCAACCGAGGGCAAATACAAATACGGTCTTACCCGATATCAATGCCTGCGTTCTGTAGGCGGGGGTTATATGATAACACGATAATCAAAAGATGCGATGGGAATTCTCGAAGGAATATTTTACACGATGTGGCGGGGACTCGCCATCGGCATCATAATTTCAGCCCCTATGGGACCGGTAGGGATATTGTGTGTGCAGCGCACGCTCGACAAGGGTAGAAGAACCGGTCTCTATACAGGTGTGGGGGCGGCAATTTCAGATCTTTTATACTGTTTGCTCACTGGCTTCGGACTCTCTTTTATCGAAGAATTCCTTGAGCGCAACAGCAATATTATCCAGCTTTTAGGAAGTGTCGTGCTTATTGGATTCGGCATATATCTTTTTAAATCCAATCCTTCCCGCAAATTAAAGAAACCATCTGAACAGCGTATTCCAGCGGGGCGAAATATATTAAACGGATTCTTTTTCACGGTATCCAATCCTTTGATTATATTCTTGATAATCGGTTTGTTCGCGCGTTTCAATTTCCTGATGCCGGAGATTAAATTCTATCATTATATAATTGGGTTTATCTTTATCTTCTTAGGAGCGTTGTTGTGGTGGTATTTTGTCACATTTTTTGTAGACAAGGTGCGTGCCCATTTCAACTTGCGCTCCATGTGGCTGATAAATAAAATAATAGGTTCAGTGATATTCCTTTTTGCAATAGTCGGGATCATCACGGCGGTTACAGGGCTGGCTTCTGCCTCGCGTCCTGTCGTAAATATGAATTCAGGGAGAGGTTTTGGCTCATTCATTAATGCCACAGACACTACGCTGATCATAGATAATGCCAGTAATAAAGTAGTGGAGGATTTAATTGGAGTTGGTGCAGGGAGGCAGATGGTCTGGCAATTCAGAACTGCGAACCTTCATGCCTCTAACGGAAAGAGACATAAATATGATGATGGTTTCGGAGGCGTAGGAAGCGTTTCTTTTCCGGAGTGGGGTATAGTAATGAAAGGGAGTGAGGATTGCATGATTTCTTTCAAGACGGTTGATGATAGACTAAACGAAACGTATGCTTCTCCTCGAGTGGTGATGACGGTAAAGGTCGGTGAAAATATTTGCACTCGCAAAGATATTTTCTCCGACTTCAATTTATATGACGGAGAGAATGCATTTCGTCTGAATATCGACAAGACCGGGTGGAAGCTGAAAGGTGGTAACAGAACCTACAAGCCATTGGCAGAATGCGATATTCGTGATTTCTGTGTTGACAGCATTGGCTATGCCGTGATGCCGGGAGGCAGGATACGTGTGGATTACATATCTATTGATATTGCCGGTTCTGACTTTAGTTCCAAGAATAGTATCTACTCCGATAAGGAGGAGTTAAGGAAATATTTTGAACGATCCTCAGATGAAAAGGAAGGTGAATGGGGGATTTTTGACCGCATGCTTGAAGATAACTACATGAGAATGGGAGGGGAATATCGCATTGCCCTTGTTAAATCGGAAGCGGGTTATGATATGGTTTATCTGGATGGCGCTGTCAAGAATCCAGGAGAGTGGAAACCAGGCATGAAAAAAGGGCGGCTTACAACCACCCCTTTTGAAAATGTCTATAATGTTGAATGGATTGATGCATCCGGCGACATTATTAGTGGAGCCAAGGCTCAGTTCGAATCACCAATGCTACGAATCATCTTTCCCGAACATTCATCTGAACTTCGTCTCCGCAAGATCAGATAACTCCCAGCAAAATATACAATCCGTGTTCACTCAGAATGTCTGACAGCTCTCCTGCCGACAATTCTACTTGGATTGTGCCTTCAGAATATGGCGCAATCTGGTATGGATCATAGCTGAATATTATTCCTTTGGATGTTAGTCCGAACTGAGACGGGAAGCTTACCTCATTGATTGGCATAAGCAATTCATGTCCCGACTCCTTAAGTTTGGTCCTGATCATTTCCATGAGAGTTTTTTGATAATCAGGTTTGAAAAGATCTCCTAAAGAGATAATTTTCCCATCAGTCAGACAGAAATTAACATACGTTGTGTTTGTATTTCCGTGCGCAGCCAGACAAGGATACACATATTTGATGTTCTCCCATACAATGGCTCTTGGAGTCATAAGAGTTGTAGCCAGTGTGGATATCACTTCTCCACATGCATCCGTGTCGGAGGCTGACATATCCGTGACCTCAAGAGAATCCGTCATCACAGGCTCCGCATTGCCATCGATAAAATGAATCCCGGCAATATTCATCAGGGTTTCACGCAATGTTTTGATATCAGTGTCGCCAATATCCTCCGGCAATACGCCCTGACCAATGAATCTTACCAGTTTGCCGCCAGGTGCCTCAAGCGTGTCATTTCCCGTAAACTCGCTTATGATATCATATGTATAGGATTCAAATTTAATATCCCTGGAAAGTTCTTTTGTCTCAGAATCATTCTCCTTGTCTTTTGTGCTGCAGCTTGCTCCAGCCATCGCTAAAAATGCCGCAAAAGCTGTCAATACAATTTTATTCATAATACTTTTATGTGCGTTTTAAACGGTTATTAATGTAACTGATGAATGTATAGACTTATGTATTACCAACCTCCGGATGCACCGCCCCCACCCGTGGAGCCGCCGCCGAATCCACCACCAAATCCGCCGCCGAATCCACCACCGCCGCGATGACCTGACATCGCACCTATCGCAGCGCCGGCGATTAAAGGCGCCGCAGATTCTTTTCTGGGTATAACAAACGGTTTGCGTTTTTGATGGTGGCAGAATTGACATTCATATATCTTTTCTCCTCTGCCTTGATGTGTTGTAGTGGCTGGCACAAGAGTCTTTTCACCGATAAGACACATTGCCACTGTGTGGCAATTGGGGCATTCAGTGTATTTCTGCTGTTTCTTCTTGAAGGCATACCTTTCGATAGTTCCGCATTGGGGACATTCCCACACATCATAGTCAATAGTGTCCAGCTTTTCTTCAAAATCCTGTGAGTCGGATAAAAGTTCATTGTCTTCTTCCTCACCGAGACGGTTCATTTTTGCCCCGCAGGTAGAGCATTTCAGTTTGCGAGTCCTATATGATCGATAAAGTAATAGAGCGAGCAGAAAGAAAATCAGTCCGCTGCCGAGGGAGAAGATGGCAGCCGCCCCAAACGTTGTCAGGGAATCTCTCCACATTATTGCCTTGTGGTAGTTATCTTTGTTTTTACGTGATTTTACCAGATAAAATATAAATAGACCCAGAGAGAAAAGGAATGCGCAGGCAGCTATGATCTTTCCGAACTTCACCAAAACATCTCCCGATAGTGTATTTACGCTTCCTGAGAAGTTATCGTCTTTTTTTGATTTAAGCTCTTCAGCAACAGCTGGATCCGAAAGTGCCTGTGCCATAAGGGTGGAAGCTCCTAAGGCAGCAGCATTTATGTCTCCCTGTTTCATATTGGGGATTATTTCGGAATTTATGATGTTTTTGCATGCGATATCCGGGAGGGCACCTTCGGCTCCGTAACCGGTTGTGATGCGGGCGCGTCTTTGTTCGGGAGCAATCACAAGCAACACACCATTGTCTCGGTCATCTTTGCCGATACCCCAAAGCGTGAACAGCTGTTCGCTCCAGTCTTCAATGGGTGTGTCGCCAATTGAAGGTGGAATTGCTACCACGGCTTCAACAGATGTTTGCTGACGCAGGTCCCACAGACGGCGGTTAATCTCATCTTTTGTTTCCTGCGACAGGAGATTGCCCGGATCCGACACATACTCATATCTGTTTGCAATGTTGATATTCGGCATCATTTTAGGCGTGTAGTCTTCGCCTCTGGCAGCAATAATGCTGATAAATAATGTCAAGTATATTAATATCTTTCTCATTGTAATTATGTATCACATAGTTATTAAACAGCCGGAAGGCTATGTCCGTTTAATTTGCGGAAAAGATCAAGAGCATAGACGTCGGTCATGCCCGATATATGATCGAGCACGCTCTGGATTCTTTCATACAGTGTTGGAGCCGTGGAGTCATATTGTTGTGGGATAATGTTGAGAAGCAACTTGGAATAATTCTTCTCCGGATTGAGCACGGCTTCCATCAGTGTGTCAAGAAGATATGTAAGGATGCGGTTGCCCGCAAGTTCTATGTCCACAACTTCCGGTGCGCAATAGATCTTCTCCCAAGCCGTGGCAGAGCATTTGGAATAGGCATCCTTTAGAAGCGGATTCATATTGTCTATAAGCGTGCCATGGAAATCTCCTTCGAGTATTCTTTCTTCGTTGCGGGCGAACACATCGGCGCAATCCACTACCATGGCTCCGATTGCGTTCGATCTCAGATAGGCAATCTTCTCATTCGGGTCATCGAGATGTCCCAGCATACGTTTCATCCTGTCCTGATCTTTATCTTCGAAGAAGTTGAGCATAAGTTCGATAACTTCCTGCATCCCTATGATTTTCAATTTGTGGGCATCTTCGAGATCCATTATCTGATAGCATATGTCATCTGCTGCTTCAGTAATATATACGAGAGGATAACGACAGAATTTACCGGAAGATGTCTCAGGAATGCCGAGCTGGGAAGCGACACGTCTGAAGATTTCCTCCTCTGAAGAAAAGAATCCAAACTTCCCTTTTTCTCCGGCAAGCAGAGAGGAATAGGGATACTTTACGATTGATGCGAGAGAGGAATATGTCATTGCCATTCCCCCGTTTCTTCTCCCTTTGAATTGATGTGTCAGAAGTCGGAAAGAATTTGCATTTCCTTCAAAATGAATGAGATCAGTCCATTCTTTTGCTCCGAGGCGGTTTTTGAGAACCTGACCGTTCCCTTCGCTGAAGTATGTGGAAATAGTTTTTTCTCCTGAATGTCCGAATGGTGGATTTCCAAGATCATGGCAGAGACAAGCCGCCGCCACAATATCGCGCATCCCGTCAAGTTTATGAGTCCAGGGTTCCCCCTTATATTTCTCATGAAGCCGGATCGCAACCTCGTTACCCATAGATCTTCCAACAGAAGATACCTCAAGGCTGTGGGTCAAACGGTTATGCACGAATATGCTCCCCGGCAAAGGGAACACCTGAGTCTTGTTTTGTAATCTCCTGAAAGGGGATGAAAATATGAGACGATCGTAATCCCTCTGGAAATCTGAACGCGTATGATGCCTGCTGTCGTGAAATTCCTCCATTCCAAGACGCTTATCGCATATAAGTTGATCCCAATTCATCATATCAGCTTGCTTATTTTGATGGGAGTGGTGTTATTGAATAAATGCAAAATTACACAAAATAGTTGAAAATCCTTGAAGACGGCAACGTTATTTATGACAATAATAGGCGAATGGATTGCGTTATTTTATCAATGAAACAGTTTCGACCTGACATCACTGATTTTCTGAAGACAATCCGCACCCTAATGTTTGTGGCTTGTGCCGTCTTGCTCTGCTCCTCTGTGGCGTGGGGAAAACCAGGCGACAAGATTTTAAATCGCCCGTATGCCGATCAGAAGCGTTGGCATTTTGGCTTCTCTGTGGGGACCCAGTTTCAGGATTTAAGTTTTACTCACAACGGTTTTGAGACTCCGGCTCCGGAAAATGGGCAATGGTTTGTAGAGATTCCTTCCTATGCCCCCGGCATATGTGCCAATGTGCTTGCAGATTTGCGTCTTCATAAACATTTCAATCTTCGATTCTCTCCCGGAATGTATTTCGGGTCAAAAAGCGTAGAGATGATAGATGCCCGCAGTGAGTCGAAACTGCGACAGGAAATCAAGAGTGCATATGTGGTTCTTCCTCTCGACTTGAAGATTTCGGGTGAAAGGTATCATAATTCTCGCCCATATGTCACCCTTGGTGCCATGGGCACATTCGATGTCGGGAAAAGGCGTTCTGATTATCTGCAGTTTAATACGGCGGATGCATATCTTACAGTTGGTTTGGGATGCGATTTCTATCTCCCTTTCTTCAAATTGAATCCGGAAATCAAGTTCTGTTTCGGACTTACGGATATTCTGCGTCACGATCGTCTGGATCTTGTTGACAATCCGGATATGATGAAAATCACACAGTCGCTGACCAAGGTTAAATCGAAGATGTTTGTACTCACATTTTATTTTGAATAAGGATCACGAAATGCGTTTGAATAAAGGATATATTATTGCTGTTGCGGTTTTTGTGGTCTCGGCATTGTGCTTTCATGAGGAGGCTTGTGCTCAAAACGACGTGCAGTTCACTCAATATTGGGCAGTACCCACGTACTATAATCCTGCCGCAACGGGTGATATTGATTTTGTTCGGATACGAGGAGGAGCCCGCATGCAATGGGTAGGTATCGACAACGCGCCCCGCAGTTTTCTTGCAGCTGCGGATATGCCGGTGAAAATTGGCAAAAAAAGGATTGGTGTCGGAGTGAACATGAGTCAGGAATCACTCGGTCTTTTTTCAAACATGCTTGTGAATGCCCAGGGCAGCTATAAAATGAAATTCCTTAAAGGAGTGCTTTCAATCGGTATTCAGGCAGGTTATTACAATACAAAATTCAAAGGTTCTGAAGTGTACATTCCCGAAGGTGATGATTTTCACCAACCCGTGGATGAAGCAATACCAACCAGGGATGTCACGGGTAATTCCTTTGATCTCTCAGCCGGACTTTGGTATACACACAAGTATTTTACTCTTGGCATTTCAGGTCTCCATCTGCTTGAACCGACTGTTCGTCTTGATAGCGAAGGAGCGGAAACGGCAGAGGTGTCGCAATACGAGACAATACTCAAACGCTCCCTCTATTTTACGGCAAGTGGCAATATCGGGCTCAAAAACACGTTATTTGAATTGCAGCCCTCTATGATTGTGAAGACTGATTTTGATAATTTTGCAGCCGAACTGACCATGCGTGCGATGTATAATAAATTCCTTTCTTTCGGAATCGGATATCGCTACAAGGATGCTGTCAGTGCGATGATAGCTGCCGAATTTAAGAATTTTTTTATAGGATATTCCTACGATTACCCAACATCAGCCATCTCTAAAGCTTCTTCCGGAAGCCATGAAGTAGTTGTTGGATATAGGGTTAAACTCGATTTCAGCGGTAAAAACAAGAATAAGCACCGCTCAATCAGGATAATGTAAGAAATAATCAAGCTTCTATGATAAATATGAAGAAATCAACATATTCAATTACAGCTTTCGGCGGTCTTCGCGGTGCCTTGGCAGTATGCGCGGCTCTCACGACGGGAACGTTGTTTGTGTCATGTATGGGCATGAAAGGAGGCGGCAGCGGCGGCGAAGTCACCGGCGTTGGTGGATCATCACTGTCGGAGCCGGTGCCATACGGAATGGTTCTTATCGATCGTGGCTCGATTGCTATGGGACCGACACAGGATGATTCTGTTGCGGGCATTAAAGCCGATCCGAAGGGTATTTCCGTAGATGCTTTCTGGATGGATGAGACCGAGATCACAAATTCCAAGTACAAACAGTTTGTGTTCTGGGTTCGTGACTCCATAATCCGAGAGCGTCTTGCCGATCCCGCTTACGGAGGAAATGAGATTTTTAAAATTGAGGAAGATAAGGAGGGTAACCCTATCAAACCTTATCTTAATTGGAACAAGCCTATTCCATGGCGCAATCCTAACGAAGATGAGGCGCGGGCAATAGAGAGTCTTTACCGCACCAATCCTATTACAGGGCAACGAGAGCTTGATCCCACGCAGCTTAATTACCGCTATGAGGTATACAATCACACGGCAGCCGCAAAGCGTGAGAACAGGCTTGATCCAACGCGTCGTATCTATAACACGGATATTCCCGTGCCTACCGATTTGCCGGTAATCTCTAAGGACACGGCTTATATATCGGAAGACGGGGAGATTATCCGCGAGACTGTGACTCGTCCACTTACGGGAGATTATGATTTCCTTAATACTTATATAGTAAACGTATATCCCGACACCACGGCATGGATCAATGATTTCGAGAATGCCTACAATGAGCCTTACACCCGTATGTACTTCTCTCATGCAGGTTACAATGATTATCCCGTTGTGGGTGTCAGCTGGGAGCAGGCGACAGCATTTGCTAACTGGCGCACGGACTTTTTGCGCCGCTCACTTGGAAAAGAAGGCGTTTATATAGAACCTTACAGACTTCCGACCGAAGCCGAATGGGAATATGCTGCACGTGCCGGTAATTCTGCATCTCCATATCCTTGGGAAGAAACATTGCCGATGGATGAACGTGGATGCTTCTATGCCAACTTCAAACCAATGGATGGCGACTTCGTGCGCGACGGGCATGTCATAACTTCCGCAGTCGGAACTTTCAAGCCAAATGATTTTGGATTGTACGATATGGCGGGCAATGTTTCGGAATGGACTTCCACGGCATATACCGAAAGTGTAGGCAAGCAGACTTCCGATCTCAATCCGGAGTATCGCTATGATGCCGCCAAGGAAGATCCCTATAAGATGAAACGTAAAATCGTGCGTGGCGGTAGTTGGAAAGATGTGGCACGCAACATCCGTTCAGATCTTCGCATGTGGGAATATCAGAATGAACAGCGCTCTTACATCGGTTTCCGATGTGTGCGTTCGCAGATAGGTTTTGCCAAAGGTACTCAGAAAAAGAAAAAATAATGGTTAAGATACGCAAGTACGCCAATGTGATAGAGCGTTTTCTTCACGGCGAAAAGGGACAGCGATTTTTCAATTTCGCATATTCGATTGGTGCCGCCATCGTGATCTGGGGTGCGCTTTTTAAGATTCTTCACCTTCCGGGTGGTAGCCTTCTGCTCTGCATCGGTATGGGCACTGAAATCGCGATGTTTATATTGACGGCATTCGACCGTCCGCCGAAAGAATATGCATGGGAAGAAGTATTTCCTGTGCTGGATTCCAAAAACGAGGAAGACCGTCCGGATTTCTCGGCTCATCCCGAAGTTGTGATGACTGGTGGAGCTTATCCCACTGGAGAATACTCTGAAGCTACGGCGGGAGTGGCGATCGCCCCGGGTGCAGTAGTGTCCGCGCCACAGTCTGTTCCTGAGTTGCCTGAACTTCCAAAGGTTACGGATTTTGCCGAAGTGTCGGCTGAATATGTGTCGCAGATGCAGTCGATAGCTGAACAGATGGCAAAACTCAACGAGACATATTCGGAACATATGCAAGATCTTAACCGCAATGTGGCAGGTCTTAACACAATATATGAGATTCAGCTCAAGAGTATTTCTTCGCAGCTCGAAACGATTGATCATGTTAATCGCGGACTCAAGGATATCCGCGATATGTATGAGAAATCGGCAAACGAGTCTACGCGATACTGTGAAGAGACCGAGAAGATGGCTCGCTATATGCGTCAGTTGAATGCCGTATACGAGAAGATGATCACGGCAATGACCATCAATATGCAGAATCCAATGATGGGCGCCGCTCCGGCGGTGAATCCTTTCACTTCGGAAGAATCGGAATCAAGCAATTCCTAACCATTGATGACTAATTCATAATTACGCAAAATGGCAGGTGGAGGTAATAATGTGGCGAGAATGTCGCCAAGGCAGAGGATGATAAACCTGATGTATATCGTCCTCACTGCCATGCTTGCTCTGAATGTGTCGAGTGATGTGCTCAATGGATTCAGTCAGGTGCAGGATGGCATTCATCGCACAAATCTGAATATAACGGCACGCAATGGTGTTCAGTTTGCCCATCTTGAAAGTTTGTATCAGCAGAATCCTGAGAAAGCCGGAAAATGGTATGATCAGGGAGTGGAACTTCATAATCGTTCCGATAAGATGTATGCCGATATTGAAACTCTCAAGACGGCAATCGCTAAGGCGGCTGATGGTGCCGACGGGAAATATACCGATATTGTTAATAACGATGATCTTGAAGCATCGTCTGTAACCATGCTCAATCCTGCCACAAATCGTGGTCAGGCATTACGCAAGAGCATAGATGAATATCGTGAGTATGTTGTAGGGATGATTCCCGACCCCGACAAGCGAAAGGCTGTTGAGGAGATGCTTTCCACGAAGGTCTCTACACGTCCGGGCACGGTAGGTCCCACTTCTTGGGAGCAGAAAATGTTTGAGAATATGCCGGCTGTGGCGGCTGTGACATTGCTGACTAAAGTGCAGAACGATATCCGTCAGGCAGAATCGGAGGCATTGTCAAGTCTGATAACAGCTGTTGACATAGGTGATGTTCGAGTCAATGAACTTAATGCTTATGTGATTCCGACATCAAATATGATCATGCGGGGAGGTAAGTATTCTGCGAATATAGTGCTTGCGGCTATTGACACTACACAGCGTCCCGAGATTTATATAAATGGGGCGAAACTCAATAATCCGAAGGGTTTGTACGAGTTTGTTGCCGGCAACGTTGGCACACATGATTTTTCCGGATACATAGAGGTTCCGCGTGCCGATGGCACCACCGACAGACGTCCCTTCAAATCTTCATACACGGTGATGGAGCCAATGGCAACCATCTCTCCGACTATGATGAATGTCCTCTATGCCGGTATTGCCAACCCGATAAGCATATCTGTGCCCGGTGTCCCGATGTCAGCGGTGCAGGCTACTATGACTAACGGTACCCTCACCCGCAATGGCGACCACTGGGTGGCACATCCCGGTAAGGTCGGTAGCGAGGCTGTGATATCAGTCTCAGCCAATCTTGATGGACATACGCAGACTGTTGGTTCAATGACTTTCAGGGTGCGTAAGTTACCTGATCCCTCTCCCTATCTCGCCGTAAAGGATGGCAATGGCAATACTGTCCATTATAAAGGTTCTCCGAAAAGAATTTCTAAAGGAGCTCTTATGAGTGCTGACGGTCTCGGAGCAGCAATTGATGACGATATCCTTAATGTAACATATTCTGTAGTATCATTTTCTACCATCTTCTTTGATCAGATGGGTAATGCTATCCCGGAGCTGTCGGATGGAGCGCGTTTTTCTTCGCGTCAGAAGGAACAGTTCCGTCGTCTTAAGCCTGGTAAGACATTCTTCATATCCGATGTGAAGGCGAAAGGTCCCGATGGAATCACCCGAGACATATCGCCGATGCAGGTGGCTCTTAATTAACCTGATTTCTTTATATAAGTATATGATAAAGATGAATTTATATAGAAAAATATTCTTCCTGCTCTTTTCGAGTGCGGTTGCATTCGGGGCTGTGGCTCAGGTTGAGACGGGAGGAGTTGTGAGAAAACGCTCCGAACGTGATAAGAAAAAGACAGAGAAAACGGTTGGCGTGACCGATCGTATGCAGTCGTTCTATGAAAAGAAGAACACCCATGATGCTGATCTCTCATATATGCGGGAAATATACCGAGAGCTTGACCTGAAGAAGGCTGAGAACGCACCGCTATATTATCCGGAAGATGTGATTGACGGAAGGGAGAATCTTTTGCGGGTGATTCTCGGAGCTGTAATTGATGGTCGTATACCTGCATATGAGTATCTCGACGGGAGGGAAGTCTTCACTGACCAGTATAAGGTCAAAGTCGGAGAGATGCTCGATCGTTTTGGCATTTATTACACTGAAGCTAAAGGGTCAACAGCAAAGAATCCTAAATATCATATCGAGGAGGCGGATATGCCTACCGGGCAGGTGTTGAATTATTATATAATAGAGAAATGGGAGTTCGATCGTCGCTCGAACCGTATGAAAACTCGGGTTGAGGCTATCTGTCCGGTGATGACCCGTAGCGGCGACTTTGGTGGTGAGGCAAAATACCCCATGTTCTGGGTTAAGTTCGATGCTTTGCGCCCCTTCTTAGCTCATCAATATGTTTTTGTTAGCGATGACAACAACATCCCCCAGTATAGTCTTGATGATTATTTTGCTCTTGGAATGTATGACGGAGAGATATATAAGACCCGTAATTTGCGGAATCTTTCAATGGCACAGATGTATCCGGATGAAGATGCCCGTAAACAGGCGCAAGACAGCATAGACAAGCGACTGAAGAATTATGGCAAGGATCTATGGGTGCCGTCTCGTGAAGAATACCTCGCTCAGAAAGAGAGAGAGGAGGAGATGGCAAAAGCTATTGCCGCAGGCGACACAATCCCCGGGCGCACGATGGTGGCTGAAAGTAAGACTGTGAAGAAATCGAGTGCAAGAACCAGGAAACGCACATCTACCGCCAAGAAAGCAAAAGCTCCGAAAGTGAAATCTTCATCTTCGAACCAGCCCAATTCATCTGCTACAAAATCTGTGAGACGTAGGAAAAGATAAAATTTTTGGAGACGGTTCGTTTTTTAGAAATGCCGTCAAAATTAAAAAATATAATGGGTGCGTGAATTCTTCTCACGTGCCCATTTCATTAAAATTTTTTTTAAAGGCTATAATCTCTTAAAAATAAGAACCATGAATGATGTTTTGATGATTTTTTGTAAAAATACTTGAATTTTTTTTGTTGAAATATTTGCACAGTAAAGAAATTTGATATAACTTTGCACTCGCTTTCGGGAACGAAGCAAACGAACAATGACAAATTGCTACCAAGACAAGCAGCGAGACTGATTAATCAGTCAAGTTGAGAGAACAGGGAAACGATAAGTTTCCGTCAATGATTCCAACTTAATAAGACGCCTGGTCAAGACAAACGAACGTAGGCGCCTTCCCTGCCGGGGAGGTGACCGAAAGTATTTTGTGAAATAAAAAAAGAACAAGATATAACAGCGGAGAGTT
>CABUVO010000027.1 GCA_902495075.1 uncultured Porphyromonadaceae bacterium | reverse complement strand
GGACGGTTGTACGTTCCTTGCAGAAACTCCCGGTCGATGTGGGGTTATAACCAATTACCCTCTCCGAGGGTTGACTCGATATTTAAGCCACTGTCTCTGTATCTCCATCAGGTCGTTAAAGCCCTATGCGCCTGAAAATTAAACATTACACATTCAACATTTCACATTACTCTAAACCTCTGTGCCTCCGTGTTAATATTTTCGTGACAATTTGAATCAGGCTTCACCCTTCGCACCTTGCATCTAAATATTTAATTGACTCTAATCGTTGAGGCGCGCCAATTCACCTTTACCCTATTACCTATAACCTTTCACCTTATCGGGCGCAGCCCGATAAATCGGGATTTAGAGCACCTTTTACTTCTTACCTTCTCAATGTCACTTCTCAAAGTTTATGACTTTTTACTTTTCCAGGAGTTTTTTATTGAAATTTATTCGCTATATTTGCAACCTACGAATTAATTGAGTCATGAAAAAACTATATGCCGTCATCGGAGCAATTGTATTCTTCACCACAATCTCCGCTTTTTCAAAAATAATCGTCAATCCAGATTTCGATAACGGACCTGTCACTTTCAGCATTACCGCTATCGAACTGACAGATTCTGCGACACGCGTCAATACAGACATCTACAGCAAACCGGGCTGGTGGATACGTCCTCAATCGAATACCATCCTGAAAGGTCGCATCACAGGTAATTCTTATAAGCTTAAGAATATTGAGGGGCTGAAGATTGATGAGAAATATTTTCTCGGTGATTCGGCATACGTATCTTCAGTGTATGTTTTCGAACCTGTCAATCCCATCGATTCCGTAATTGATTTCATAGAACCTGACAGTTGGGAGGTGGCAGGTGTTAAGCTTCATAAAACAGTGCGTAAATCGTTTAAAACCCATATTCATGGTACCATTGAAGGGCATCCCTCCTCTTCCTGGTTTATATTATCGGAAGCTTTAGCTGACCAACGTGTCAATAAGTCTTTAATTATCCCTGTGCGCGATGGCAAATTTGCTTATGACCTTTATACAGACAGTCCTCTTGTTTATAAATTATGTATTGGATCAGAATATCTTAATGGCTCATGGAGAAATATATGTTTTTCCTCTGCCGACTCCGACGTATCGATTCAGATACCTAAAGACTTTAATGAAAATGCTATAATATCTGGTGGCGCAGCAACCAATGCTATCAAGGAATATGAAAATAAAAGAAGGGCATACCTCAAATTAAATCTTAAGGAAACTCCCATTGGCAGACTTTATGAAGATATGGAGAAAACGGGAAAAATTCTCACTCCGGAAGCTTACAGTTTAAAGAAACTTAAGGAAGAGGGGAATCTCACCAAAAGCCAGAAAGACAGTCTCTCCAAGGAAGTCAACCGTTTATATTCAGAAGATAAGATATATTCAGAGGAGGGGAAAAGAGTTAAGAAAGAATATTACGAACTTAGTGATAAGGTAAACTGCCAATTTTATCAGGAAGAATTGTCTAAACCCTCTCCAGCACATCTTTACGAAATGCTCCAACTTGTAACTTTCGGATATCCACATCCGGAGAAGATTTTTGATATATTTATCGAAAACTATCGGGACACTCTCACCGATAATCCGTATCATAAGACGTTAAGCTTGATGTATGAAGCCGGAGATCCTGCACCGGGTAAGAAATACACAGATTTTTCCGCTCCTGATCTTGAGGGAAATATTGTAAAAATATCTGACAAGATTGGAGGGAAGGTAGCCATAATCGATCTGTGGGCGTCATGGTGTGGCAGCTGTCGCCGTCACAGCAAAGAGTTTATTCCTTTCTATGAGAAATATCATGACAAAGGATTTGAAATCATAGGCGTTGCTCGTGAGAAATCATCTACCGAGGCAATGGTTAAAGCCATTAAACGCGATGGATACCCGTGGCTTAACCTTGTAGAACTTGATGATGCCAATTCCATCTGGAAGAAATATCATGCCGGCAATGGTGGTGGAAAAATTGTGATGGTAGATAAAGATGGCATAATCCTCGCTGTGAATCCCTCTGCTGAGGAAGTAGAAAAAATACTAATCGAAAAATTCGGGGAAGTGAAATAGTTATAAAATACGAGATGCTGACAGAGGAATATTTGCGGGGAAGGCATAGCGAATGGATAGGAAGGATAGCCGATGCCGGCATCTGGGAGGCGAAGAAATTCAAGGCGGTGAATATTCTTGTTCGTCCTCGCTCAAAGAACTATCACGGGTTATTTCGACGCAAATGTATACGTCGCGGTTTGTTTCGCCGTCACGAAGACTATATCATCCTTTACCGCAACCCCATTGAGGAAACTCAGCTGGAAATTGACAGCACATTGGTGCACGAAATGATTCATCAATATATTTTCCAGAACAATATCCGCGACACCAGCGCACACGGCAAACTATTCCGCGAATTTATGAGCAGAATCAATAACGCCTTTCCGGACTCACTGCATATCACCATTTCTTCGAAACGTCAGCACGTCAAAGGTCCGGGCAGAACAATTCACAAGCTCATACTTCTTATGTTCGAAAATGGAGATTGCTATTGCTGCCACATCATGCCTTCGCGTGTGGATACATTCATGCGCCAAATTACCCGCAATAAAAAGAGCTGGCAGCTCAGAAGCTACCAGCTCTGTGAATCCAATGACTCTTATTTCGATTCAGTGCGCTCCTGTCGCACTCGCCTCCATGGCATACGTATCGCCGAGGAACAATTAACCGAATTCTGCAAAGAATACCGTCTTAAGTTTCTATAATTTTAAAATTTGCTATTTTCTTTCTTTATAATAACAAAAATATTTATAACTTTGTGAGAAATAGCCATTGAATATATAAATAACTGACCACAACATAATACTACAATAACATATGAACATCAAATACTTATCCTTTCTTTTACTTGCCGTCGCAGCCCTGACAGGATGCACAGAAAAGAACGATGAGCCCGGAGGCGGAGACAAGCCACATTCCGGCACATACCAGCTTTCAGGTAAGGTTGAAAAAGGTCCGTTTGTTCGCGGTTCTTCTGTAAGTGTCCAGCCTCTCAACGAATCCATGACACCGATCGGCACCGTTTTCAGCGGTGAAATCAGCGATGATACAGGCTCTTTCGACCTCGGCAAAATAGATCTCGCATCGCAGTTTGTACGCATTGCCGCCGATGGCTATTATTTCAACGAGATAAGCGGAGACCTTTCCCTTGGTCAGCTCCATCTGATCGCGTTGGCAGACCTTTCTGACAGGAATTCCGTCAACGTCAATATCATCACTCACCTGAAATCGGCACGTATCCAGAACCTCATGCGCGACGGCAATACATTTGCCGCTGCCGACAGGCAAGCTCAGAAAGAGCTCCTCACGCAGTTCGGCTTGCAGAATTATGAATCTACACCCGCCGAGACGATGTCTGTCTCAGCCGGAACTGATGGTTCCGGTGTCCTCATTGCCATATCCTCACTCGTGCTCGTAAACCGTTCTGACGCAGAAATCACCGAGTATATTTCGGCTCTTACCCAGGATCTTGCCGATGACGGTGTATTTACCGATGACAACAAACGCACACTCTCTCGCGACCGCAGCCTGATCAAAAACTCTCTTGAATTTATTGCCGACAACATCACCTCCCGCTATGCGGAACTCGGAAAAAGTATAAAGGTGCCTGACCTGCGTTATTTTATCGACTGGAACGGCGATGGCATTGCCGGTAACGAGATTGCTGACAATATCGAGATTTCTCTTTCACAAAATGAGATTACCTTCGATAAGAACGGGGGCGCCGCCACCATTCAGATAACTTCAAATATTCCCCTCTCTCTCGAACCTTTCAAAGACCCCTATGGTGAAGAAAGCCCTGGCAATGTAACTGTCGATAATATCTTCAATCATTTCTTTGAAACGAACAATCCCATAAAATGCGTGTCAACCTACGAGAACAATGTACTCACAATCAAAGTAGACAAAACGCAATCACATATCAATCAGACAGATCATGTATTTTTATACGACTTAATGGGAACAGCCCGCGCTGATATTAAAGTCATCCTTGCTGGCGATCCGGCAATCCCTATCTCTCTTAGCGATGTCGGCAAGCAATATGTTTCCTCAACTTTTAACAAATTCTCGGAAGCTGTCTCCTGGATGTATTATATGGAACGAGGATATACGGGAATGTATCAGTTCCACGATGTGCGTTGTCCTTTGAATGTTACCAACTCCTACAACAACAAGGCTTTCCAAGCAGCATACTCATCAATCAGATCCAATGCATTAGCCATTAAAAGTTTTTCTGAACTAAACAACTCAGATGCTAATCCATATTTCATACTGCTGAACGCAATCACTTACACCGAGATGCTGGATAAATGGGGGAACATCTGCATTTTTGAGTTAACACAGACAGGAGACAATTACGATGTTCTGAAACAGGAACAGGCAAAAGACGTGGCACGCTATATTGAAAATTCTCTTGATAATATCTCCTCCGCATTTAGAGAAAAGAGTGGGCTCATCAATTTCAATCCGGAAGAAGCGTTCAGTATTTCGAAAGATGTGTGGCGCATGGCTAAGGCCAACATACACATGTTTCTTAACGAGCCTTCGCGAGCCATGCCGTATCTTGAAGAGATTGTCAACAGCGGTCGATATACCCTCTCCTCAGGCAACGAATATGATGCCAACAGCGGCACAATACTGTTTATAAACGTTCCAAATGAGGTTATGAGCGGTCATACAGTTAGTTACTATTCATATGCCGATGCGCTGCTACTTTTAGCCGAATGTTACATCTCCTCCGGCAACGAAACAAAAGCCACCGCGCTCATAAATCAAGTAGCGCAGGCGAAAAATATGCCTGTAATAGCCAACGGCAACCTGTTGACATATATCGAAAAAATCCGCAAGGAACTTTTTATTCCCCGATACTTCGCGTTCCAGAAGCGCCATAGTCTCGGCAATTACGAATCTTATCAGACACTCTGGCCCCTCCCCCAAGACCTGATAATATATTCCGGATGGTCTCAGAATCCCGGTTATAATAAATAGCATTCTTCATACGGGCTTCCCGCCAGTATCGAAAACTTCATGCAACTTAGGATGCAATAAAAGGAGCCGGTTGCTTTGAGCAACCGGCTCCTTAAATATTTCGAATCTTATTTCGATCCTGTCAGGAATTTTTATTAATCCTCGTATCCGGGTTTCTTGAGAAGCTTGAACATATTCTTCTTGTATGCTTCAACACCGGGCTGGTTGAAAGGATTCACACCGAGCATATAGCCGCTGATGCCACAAGCCTTCTCAAAGAAATAGATAAGTTGACCGAGTGAATACTCATCAAGAGCGGGGATTGTGATGTGGATATTAGGCACGCCACCATCTACGTGAGCCATCTTTGTGCCAAGCTCAGCCATCTTGTTGACCTCATCGATACGTTTTCCTGCAAGATAGTTGATGCCGTCAAGGTTGGCAGCATCCATCGGGACACGATGCTCAACAGCTGTCTTGGCAACAGAGATCACAGTCTCGAAGATTGTGCGCTCGCCATCCTGGATCCACTGACCCATTGAGTGAAGGTCGGTAGTGAAATCTACGGATGCAGGGAAAATACCTTTGCCGTCCTTACCTTCGCTCTCACCATAGAGCTGTTTCCACCATTCAGAAACATAATGAAGCTTCGGATCGAAGTTCACGAGAATCTCTGTCTTCTTGCCGCTTCTGTAAAGAGCGTTACGCAGACGCGCATAAGTCTGAGAGATATTCGTGTCTGAAGGATGAAGAGTTGATCTCTCCATATCGGCAGCACCAGCAAGAAGCTTCTTGATATCGTGACCCGCAACTGCGATGGGGAGAAGACCCACGGGAGTGAGCACTGAGAAACGACCACCCACATTATCGGGAATTACATAAGTCTCGTAACCCTCTTCATCGCTCATCTGACGGAGAGCACCACGAGCTGCATCAGTTACAGCCACGATAAGTTTTTTTGCCTCCTCTTTGCCAACTTGAGCAACAAGCTGATCTTTCAGCAGACGGAACGCAATTGCCGGCTCGGTAGTAGTACCTGACTTGGAGATAACGATGATACCGAATCTTTTGCCTTTCAGAAGATTCTGCAGTTCGGCGAGATAATCCTCACCGATATTCTGACCGGCATAGAGCACTTTCGGTTCTTTGGGTTTCGGAGCATAGAAATCAGCGAAAGAATCAGCAAGGGCATAGTTCACAGCCTTTGCACCGAGATAACTGCCGCCGATACCCACGCAAACCACATAATCGCAATTCTCACGCAGACGCGCTGCAGTTGCTTCGATACGGCTTACCAGTTCTTCGGGAGTCTTAGAGGGAAGATCAACCCATCCGAGGAAATCATTACCGGCACCTGTTCCCTCCTCAAGAGTGGTGAGAGCCTGAATACTCTCATCTTTCAGTGCCTCATATTGTTTTTCTGCAAAATAAACAGCATCCTGAATGTTTAGCTCAATTGTTTTCATAACTTCTATCGATTTATTGGAAATAATCTGACTATTATTCTGAACGAAAGCTCCATGAGCCGCAAAAGCCATGGCAACACTCACTGCCATATTAACGCTTACGCAGCTCAGAAGTCTCATCCTTTAACTTTATTTAGTCTCTTCTTTAGATTCCTCCGCATCTTCGCCGCCTTCTGATTTGGCAACTTTTTGCGGACGCATCTGCGGGAAGAGCAACACTTCCTGAATGGTGGTCTGACCGGTGAGAAGCATTGCCAGACGGTCCATGCCGATACCCATACCTGATGTGGGAGGCATGCCGTATTCAAGCGCACGGATGAAGTCGGCATCAATGATCATCGCCTCGTCATCACCCTTGTCGGCAAGACGCATCTGCTCAACAAAACGCTCATACTGGTCGATCGGATCGTTAAGCTCGGAATATGCGTTGGCAAGCTCCTTACCATTCACCATAAGCTCGAAACGTTCTGTGAGTTCAGGATTCTCGCGATGACGCTTTGTAAGAGGAGACATTTCGATAGGATAATCAGTAATGAAAGTGGGCTGAATATAAGTACCTTCGCATTTCTCACCGAAAATCTCATCAATCAGTTTACCCTTACCCATTGAGGGATCAGTCTCTATGCCTGCCTCTTTGCAGAACGCACGAAGCTCTTCCTCGTTCTTGCCGGTGATGTCGAAACCGGTCTTCTCAAGGATTGCCTCAGTCATGGTGACGCGTTTGTAGGGAGGCTTGAAATCTATCTCATGATCACCAACCTGCACTTTAGTGGTGCCGTTGACATCAAGCGCGATCTTCTCAAGCATCTTCTCAGTGAAATCCATCATCCAGTTGTAATCCTTGTAGGGGACATAAATCTCCATACATGTGAATTCCGGATTATGTGTGCGGTCCATACCCTCGTTACGGAAGTTTTTAGAAAACTCATACACGCCTTCGAAACCACCGACAATCAGACGTTTCAGATAAAGTTCATCGGCAATACGGAGATAAAGTGGAATATCAAGAGCATTGTGATGAGTGATGAAAGGACGCGCAGCGGCTCCACCGGGAATCGACTGAAGGATGGGAGTCTCAACCTCAGTATAGTTGAAAGAGTTGAAATACTCACGCATGGAGTTGAACATCTTCGTGCGTTTGAGGAAGATGTCGCGCACACCGGGATTCACCACAAGATCCACATAGCGCTGGCGATAACGCTGTTCGGGATCTGTGAATGCATCATATGCCTTACCGTCTTTGAGTTTCACGATAGGAAGCGGACGCAGACTCTTGCCAAGCACTGTGATCTCGCGCGCGTGGATTGAGATCTCTCCCATCTGAGTGCGGAACACATATCCCTTCACACCGATAAAGTCACCGATGTCGAGGAGTTTCTTGAACACGACATTATAGAAATCCTTGTCTTCTCCCGGACAGATATCATCCCTGCTTACATATATCTGGATACGACCCTCGGAATCTTGAAGCTCCATAAAAGAAGCTTTACCCATGATTCTTCGGCTCATGATACGACCCGCAACAGCCACCTCGCGCGGAGGAGTCATGTTGTCGTCAAAATTCTCTTTAATTTCGCGTGAATAGCCGCTCACCGGATATTCGGCAGCGGGATAAGGATCTATGCCTCGCTCGCGCAAAGCCTCAAGGCTACGGCGCCGCACAATCTCTTGCTCGCTAAGTTCTTGGTTTGCCATATATGGAATATCTGTATTTTACTTTTAGAAACTGTTTAAATTTATTTTCGAGGAAGTTTGAGAGTTATTTTTGAGGTGCTTCCGCGAGTTGAGAAAGGAGAAACCTGTCGGTTTCGACTGCCGAAACTTGGCGGAAGCAGCCAAAAAGAACCTCAAAATTCCCGAAAGTTTCTACATAATATTTTTTTCGTAATAAATTTAAACAGTTTCATAACTTAAGTTTGCTAAACTTATCTACAAAACATACTTGTTTGCAAAATTAATAAAAAAATATGGCATTAACTATCCGTTAACGCCACATCTTCATTTCTATAACTCAATTTTTATATTCAGACACACATGTCAATGCCTTTTTGTGTCTTAATATGTCATTTTTGGCTCAAGCTCCTTGGCAGCCTCAATCATCTTTTCCACCTCTTTAACGGAAGGCACACGGCGTGTAAGTTTTTTCTCGGCATTCACCTCTTCAAGTTTGGCTGTCAATGCCTCGGCGTTGCGATGCCGTAATTCTTTGACAGTATCGACACCTGCCGCCTCAAGCAATTCAGCAAATTGCGGACCGATGCCGGGCACACGGAAAAGATCCGTATGGTTTGCCCATTTCAAAATCAGCTTGCTACTGATGTCCGTTTTCTCCCCCAGGCTCTTGCGCCCCGCCGGCGTTTTGCACACTTCGAGAAATTCTTCAGCCGTCTCGATACCGGCATCATTCAATTTCGCGGCATAGGCTTCGCCTACTCCCTCGATATCAATAACTTTATAACTCATGGCAATCTACTTTAAGGATTGCGAAGCAATATTGCCTCTTGCTGTTAAAACAACCACCCTCCCCATCATGGTTCACAAACAGCTCGCGCCCATACAATTTCCCTTTTATCAGATTACGCCAAACCAATTCAAAAGAATTTGCTTTTACTTGTTATTGTTATTTCTTGTCTTTACAAACATTTGTATTATATTTGCGACATGGAATACAAAGAATTACTGCCCGACTGGGCATGGGGAATGAATTGCGCGGTTACTGTCTGCGATGCGGATGCGCGCATAATATATATGAACAAGTTGTCGCGTGAAACTTTTGCCAAACATGGAGATCTTATCGGCAAGAGTCTACTCGACTGCCACAGTCCACGCTCGGTAGAGATCATCCTTCGTCTGCTCGCCACCGGCGGAAAAAATTGCTATACCATAGAGAAGAAAGGCGTGCGGAAGATTATTTTCCAGACAGCATGGTGTCGCGAGGATGACACGGTTGGGGGACTGGTGGAAATTTCAATCGTGCTTCCTGACGATATGCCGCATTACGTGCGCGAATAAGCATCTCGGCTGTTTCTCAATCGCTGCTATCGAATTTTTCACTTAAAAATTCAGATTTTCGGTCTTTTTAGATTGTTACTTTGCATGAAATTAAGAGTGTGTTTGAATTTAACACGAATTATATGTAAGAGTAGGAATGGAAGTTAAATCCAAACATACTCTAAAAAAACCGAAATTATGAATACTCCGTTTATTACATGGGCAATCATCGTCGGGATACTGATGGTTGCCGTTATTATCCGAGGAATCGCTTCTTTGGTCTCATCACGCAAAAAACACGGACACTTCCGTCTTATTGAAATCGGATCGGAACGTGAAGAGTTTTTTGTTCCCGGCGATTCCAAAAATTTCGACGATTAAGTAAGTAAGAAAAATTAATGCACATATAAAACGCAGTTATTTTTGAGATGTTTTTGCCGCGTAATGAAGGAGCATATTGGCATATGTGACTGAATTACAAGGCAAAAAACAGCCAAAAAGAACAAGTTTTATAGTGCAAGATTTCATTACTTACATATATCGGTTAATTTTTCTTACTTATGACTGAAACATTATCCGACAGCAGTATTGATGAAATTATATCCGAAGGAAGAGATGTAGCTCCGGATGTCCGGGAGGTGTGTCTGTTCCTGACGGACTATAGCGCGTGGCTTTTAGGCTGCGGCGCTACTTGTGTGCGTCTTGAAAAGAATGTGACTCGTATTGCGCAGGCTTTTGGTAAAACTGTGGATATCACGATTATGCCACGTCATGTGCATATATCCGTCAGGGATATTGACAGAACGGATTTCGTCACCTCTGTAGCCACAATCCGACGCACTCCTATAAGCTTCAATATCAACACCCGCCTGAGTGAACTCAGCTGGGCTATTGCAGAACACCGCATAAGCCTGGCGGAGGCGCAACGCGAGTTCCGTAAGATCGTAACTTCAGACAACCAGAACAAATGGCTCGTACTTCTTCTTGTATCGCTGGCAAATGCCTCCTTCTGCCGCCTATTCGGAGGGGATGCCGTTGCGATGGCAATAGTGTTTATCGCCACGATGGCGGGATACTGGCTGAAGACACAGATGCTTGGGAAAGGAATTGACCTTAGAGTTACAGTGATTGTGTGCTCGTTTGTTTCCGCCGTATTAGGTGCCACTGATACACTCTTCTCTCTCGGAGACACACCGGCGATTGCATTGGGCACGAGCGTGCTTTATCTTGTGCCTGGCATCCCGCTTCTCAATTCTTTCAGCGATATGCTATACCGCTATTATATATGCTCAATGAGCCGTTTTTTCGACGCACTGGTCATCACAGGGTGTCTATCCATTGGATTATGCTCGGCAATGTTCTTGATGAACACCGGCATGTTTTAAAGATTTTACCATTATGTTGGAAAAAATTTTACAAGATGCATTATTTTCAGCGATAGCAGCTATCGGTTTTGCCGCCATAAGCCGACCGCCGGCACGCGCTTACATCTATTGCGCCGCCATAGCGGCAGTCGGTCATGCCATAAGGTTCATGCTTATGACCAAGGAATTTGGGATCTGCCTGCACATTGTTCCAGCATCCCTTATTGCAGCTTTCGCAATAGGGGTTCTTGCCGTAATATTCTCACCGGTGGTGCGCACTCCCCCTGAAACATGTTTCTTCCCCGCCCTGCTTCCCATGATTCCGGGAATGTATGCCTATCGCTCTTTTGCAGGAGCGGCAATGTGTGTGCTGAGCACAAACCAGGAGGAATTCAACCATTGCTTCTATCTATTCGCATCCAACACTCTGACATGCATATGCATTCTTTTAAGCATGGCAGTGGGAGCAATTTTACCCGTATTTTTGTTTAAAAAGATATCCTTCCAAGCCACAAGATAAGAAATTTGCTTAAATTAATGGAACTACGTCAGTTGAAATATTTCGTAAAGGTTGCAGAAACACTAAGCTTTTCAGAAGCATCCAGAATCCTCTGCATCACGCAGAGCACGTTGTCACAGCAGGTAAAACAACTTGAGACAGAACTCGGCACTCCCCTTTTCATACGCAGCAGCCATAACGTCACTCTCACAGAAGCCGGAGAAGAGATGCTGCCATACGCACGTCAGACCATAGCAAGCGCCGATCTATGTGCCATCCGAATTTCAGATCTCAACAATATGTCGGCTGGCACGCTCAACATTGGCGTCACGTATTCCTTCAGCCCTATACTTACTGAAACCCTGATTATGTTCCGAAAGACATATCCCGACATAAAGCTTAATATATTTTACCGACCTATGGCGGAGCTAATGGATCTCCTCAAATCGAGGGATGTGGATTTTGTGCTTGCATTCAGGTCGTGGAAACCGGAAGAGGACGTAGAATCACATATCCTTTTCCAGAATTATCTTGCAGCCATAGTTGCCGACAACCATCCCCTTGCCTCAAAGGAAAGTGTCACTCTCAACGAACTTCAGCGATATGATCTCGCGCTCCCATCTCGGGGATTGCAGGCACGCAATGCATTCGAACTTATCAAACCTGCAGGAAATGAGTTTAAAGTAAAAGTAGAACTCAACGAAGTCAATATCCTCCTTAAGATAATACGCCAGACGATGCTGGTGTCGGTCCTTGCCGAAGCCACCATCCACAATGAGACCGGCGTAACTGCCATCCCGCTCGACTTCCCCGGAAACGAGCTTGAAGGATGTGTACACACCCTCAAAGGGAATTACCGCAAACGCGCCGCCCAGGAGTTCATCCGCTTCCTCAGCGAATCGTTAGCGGTAAAAGAACGTCAAAACGCCTGGATTTAACCATTACATCTGCTGATAATCTTTGGCAAGACCGCCCGTTCCGGTCTCTTTGTAGAGCGAGGGGAGATCGTGTCCGGTCTCGCGCATCACGTTCACAAGTTTGTCGAAACTGACACGATGCACACCATCGGAGAATGAGGAATAAATGTTGGCATCCAAGGCGCGCGCTGCGGCATATGCATTACGCTCTATACATGGTATCTGGACCAGACCACACACCGGGTCACACGTCATACCTAAATGGTGTTCGAGTCCCATCTCCGCGGCGTATTCTATCTGAGCGGGGCTACCACCGAAAAGCTGATTGGCAGCGGCTGCCGCCATGGCGCAAGCAACGCCAACTTCTCCCTGGCAACCGACTTCCGCACCGGAAATCGAAGCATTCTCTTTAACGATATTCCCGATTAGTCCGGCTGTAGCGAGGGCGCGGAGCACCCGGATTTCGGGAAGATCCCGGCTTTTCCAAAGGTGATACAACACACCGGGCACCACGCCGCATGAACCGCATGTGGGTGCCGTCACGATCACACCTCCCGATGCATTCTCTTCACTCACTGCCAGGGCATATGAGAAGGTAAGTCCACGGCTCTTGAGATTATCGCGATATCCGGTGGCTTTGACATAATATTGAGTGGCTTTGCGCCTGAGATTCAACGGACCGGGCAAACGACCTTCCCGAGAAATGCCACGCTCAACAGCTGCCTTCATTGCCTCCCACACTTCGTGAAGATATTCCCAGATTTCAGGACCCTCGCATTCCTCCACATATTCCCAATAACATTTGCCGGTCTGTTCGCAGTAGTTGAGAATATCCGTCAGTTTATTCATCGGGTAGATGTCTTTCGATTCGTGTTCGGCATCACCCTCAATCTTTATGGCGCCACCACCGACACTATAAACCGTCATTTCAAAAACTGCGGCATCATCCTCTCCGAGGGCACGAAGCAACATAGCATTAGGATGATATGGCAGGAACACATCCGGTTTCCATATTATTTCCACCTCCTTACCAGCCGCTTTGAAAGTGTCGATGATTGCGACATCTGTCATGTGTCCCTTGCCGGTTGCGGCAAGAGAACCATAGAGCACCACCTCAAAATGTAAGGCTCCCTCCGGAAGACGTCTTAAAAACTCTTGTGTAGCTTGGCGCGGTCCCATTGTATGACTTGAGCTCGGACCCGTGCCGATACGGTATATTTCTTTGATTGATTTCACTGCCTTTGATTAATGTTTAATTTAATGAGGAATTAGGAATTAGGAATGAGGAATTAATTCCATATGCTCCAAATCTTCTAACCCCTGTATCCTTCCTCCTAATTTCTAACTTCTAACTCCTAATTCCTAACTCCTAATTCCTAACTCCTAATTCCTAACTCCCACAACGTTTGGTACAATAAGATTAATTATCGTGTCGGGATCGACGCGATGTTCGCCATCGAAATCGTGATACTGCGAGAAATGCTGAAGATATTCATCCTTGCAGTTAGCCACAGTGTCTCGTGTGCCGAAGAATGCGGTGACAAGCTCCGGAGAATCCTTGCGACCATTGAAGATGCCGAACTTGGGATCAAACTGCTTTGCCTCCATGGTCTCGAATTTCTTCACGAGCTTGGCTGTAACCTCAAAATCAGTGGCACCGTCCCGACGAGGCGTATGAAACGGCAATCTCTGACCGATTTTTTCTTTAAGATGCGCCGATGTGTGAAATGACGGATTTATCAGCAGACGTCTCCACCCCTTGAAAAGCTGCGCATAAAGTCCACCCATTGATGTGCCTACTATTACGTCGTCTGGATCAAGGGTCTCTGCAAGTTTCTTCAGAGCAGTCATGGCAAGTTCCGGCTGCACAGGTATGTCAGGGGCAACCACCTCATAGGAAGATGGGAGCGAACGGTCGAGACGTCTGGCGGTAGCCGACTGCCCCGAACTTCCCAATCCGTGTAAATATACAACTTTCATACGACCTTATAAACTGCGCTATGCGCGATTAAACTTATAACCTTCAACATTCGCTTGCGAATATTTACTAATTACAAAATTAGTACTAATTTTTGGAATCATTTGGCTAAAAGAGAGAAAATTTGTAATTTCGCGCCAAGGTCAAATCCATATTTAATATAAACCATATACCCCACATGAGTTTTATTTCTGAGAGAGTGAATAATCTCGCGGCATCAGCCACTCTGGTAATGTCGCAGAAGAGTGCCGAACTGCGTGCCGCCGGTGTAGACGTGATCAATATGTCGATAGGCGAACCTGATTTCAACACCCCGGAATCCATAAAAGAGGCAGCAAAGGAAGCCATTGCTGCCAATTTCTCACACTATTCCCCCGTCCCCGGTTATCTTTCGCTGCGTGAAGCCATCTGCGAAAAGCTGGAACGTGAGAACGGGCTTCATTACACTCCCGCTCAGATTGTGGTTGGCAACGGAGCAAAACAGGAACTCTGCAACGCTCTCCTCGCCACTGTCAATCCCGGTGATGAAGTAGTCATTCCGGTTCCGGCATGGGTAAGCTACGTAGAGATGGTCAAACTCGCAGAAGGAAAACCGGTGCTGGTCTATGCCGGAGTGGATCAAGACTTCAAGATTACTCCCGATCAACTCGAAGCAGCCATCACCGAGCGCACACGCGTGGTGATGTTCAACTCCCCTTCCAACCCTACGGGCAGCGTATACACAAAAGAGGAACTTGCCGGCATAGCGGAAGTGCTTGAGCGTCATCCCGACGTCCTTATTCTTGCCGATGACATCTACGAGCATATCAACTATGTTGGCGGAGCTCCGAGCATATCTCAGTTTGAAAGCCTTAAGGATCGCATGATCGTGGTAAACGGAGTGTCAAAGGCGTATGCCATGACAGGCTGGCGCATCGGTTATCTTGCCGCTCCCTTAGAGATTGCAAAAGCTTGCTCCAAACTACAGGGACAATACACTTCGGGAGTCTCATCCGTTGCTCAGAAAGCGGCAGAAGCGGCATACCGCGGACCTCAGGAATGCGTTGAAGAGATGCGTAAGGCATTTGAACGCCGTCGCGACCTTATCGTATCGCTTGCCAAAGAGATTCCGGGATGGATCGTAAACAAACCGGAGGGAGCGTTCTATCTTTTCCCTGAAGTATCGTCATATATAGGAAAGAGAAATGGCAATCAGGAAATAAAGACCTCTGGTGATTACGTTTTATATCTCCTGGAAGAAGCTCACGTAGCAGTAGTTGATGGAGATGCATTCTGCGCTCCCGGATACCTTCGACTCTCCTATGCTACATCGGAAGACAACATCCGCGAAGCGATGCGTCGCATCCGCGTTGCTTCCGAGAAACTTCTCTGATTTACCAAGCGATTCACACATACAGCCAATATAAAGATTCCCTTTCGTCTCTTCTAAAGATGACGATGGGGAATCTTTCTTATATATAGTCGTTACAGAGCGCGCACTGGGAATGAACCAACTTCCGAATCTTCATGTTTTAGTAGTGACTTCAAGTCTTTTTAAGATTATAAACTTATAAAAAAATCAAACTATGTTAAACACTGATTATAAATTCGGTGAGGTGTTCCCTCTTGCATCTCAAGTTGAGAAAAACGATTTAAAGGTTGAGTTCAAGGATATCATGAACAATAATAACGGTGGCATTGCATTGCTTGCATTCAGCGCAGGTCTTGATCTCGCCAAACATCTGGCTCCTGCAGAAGTAATGGTCTATCTGGTTGAGGGTGAAATCATCTTTACGATGAACGACAATCCCCTACACTTACATAAGGGAGACTTCCTGCTTATGGGCAACGGCGTTCCTCATTCCGTCCATGCCGTAACTGATTCAAAAGTTATGCTGATCAAGATCAAACACGATTGACATATGGAAAATCCGGTTATGTTCTGTTATCAGTGTCAGGAAACGGCACGCGGCACGGGTTGCAACAAGATTGGAGTATGCGGCAAACATCCTGAGACATCGGCGCGGATAGATCTGCTTCTGTATGCCGTCAGAGGAGTGTCGCTTATCAACCGTGCACTTAGAGAGAAAGGAGAACCTTCACGCGAGGCAAGCCATCTGGTAATCGATGCATTGTTCACGACGATCACAAATGCCAACTTCGATAACCCGTCGCTCGATGATTACATTCGACGGGTGTTCGAAGTGAAGAACCTATTGGCGGGCACTGCCAAGAAACAAGGGATCGAACTTCCGGATCTTCCGCAGGTGGAGTTTTACGCCAAACCGGAAGAAGCCGAGGAATGCGAAACCTTTACCGGTGTGCTTGCTGAGAAGGACGATGACATACGGGGTCTGAAACAGCTTGCAATCTATGGTTGTAAGGGTATGGCAGCCTATGCCCGACATGCCGCAAACCTCGGATTCGAAGATGAAGACGTATATGCCATCATTGAAAATGCCATGGCTGAGACTGCTCGTCCTGACATAAGCGTAGAGGAATTGTTATCCCTCGTGCTCAATGTGGGCGAAGGCGGAGTAAAAGTGATGGCACTTCTTGACAAGGCTAACACTGAAAGTTATGGTAATCCTGAAATCACCAAGGTTGATATCGGAGTGCGTGACCGTCCGGGCATCCTGATCAGCGGTCATGACTTAAAGGACCTTGAGGAACTACTTGAGCAATCTGTTGGAAAAGGCGTGGATATCTACACCCATTCCGAAATGCTCCCGGGGCAGTATTATCCCGCTTTCAAGAAATATCCTCATTTTGCCGGCAACTATGGAAACGCATGGTGGAAACAGACGGATGAATTCGAGTCGTTCAACGGCATGTTCCTCTTCACTTCCAACTGTATCGTGCCGCCGAAGAAGAATTGCACATATCTTGACAGAGTCTATACCACAGGCGTTGTAGGCATGCCCGGCACCCATCATATAGAAGAAGGGAAAGACGGGAAACCGAAAGACTTCTCCGAACTGATTGCCCGCGCACAGAAATGTCCGCCTCCCACAGCTATCGAGCATGGGGAGATCATCGGAGGTTTCGCGCATCATCAGGTGATAGAACTCGCTCCCAAGATCATAGACCTCATCAAACGAGGCAAAATCCGCAAGTTCGTGGTTATGGCAGGCTGTGACGGTAGATTCCCATCGCGTGCCTACTACACGAAATTTGCCGAGGCATTGCCTGAAGACTGTGTGATTCTCACAGCCGGATGTGCGAAATACCGTTACAACAAACTTCCGTTGGGCGACATCGAAGGCGTACCACGTGTATTGGATGCCGGACAGTGCAACGATTCCTATTCACTTGTAAGGATAGCGCTTGCGTTGCGCGATGCACTTGGTCTCAAGGATGTGAATGACTTGCCGATTGTCTATAATATAGCATGGTATGAGCAGAAGGCAATCATCGTGCTGCTTGCTCTTTTGGCTCTTGGGGTAAAAAACATCCACAGCGGACCCACCTTGCCCGCTTTCTTCACTCCCGACATACTGAAAGTGCTTCAGGAGAAATTCAACATCGGCACCATCACCTCCGTCGAGGAAGATATCGCCACAATGATCGGTTGAATTAAGAAGCTGTTAGAAATTCGTTGTTAAATTTCACAAAGAATAAATTTATTTTGCGGATTCGGAATATTTGATTAATTTTGCATCCGCAATCGGGCGAATACCAGAGTGGCCAAATGGGGCAGACTGTAAATCTGCTGGTTTATACCTTCGGTGGTTCGAATCCATCTTCGCCCACAGAAAGCGGGAAGATTTCTTCGAAATCTTCCCGCTTTCATTTTTTTTGCTTATATTTGTAGCTAAGTAAGTTGTTAGATTTTTTCTTAGGCAATAGAAGTAAGAATCTTATACGCAAAGCATTCAAAATGCAATCACAACAAGCGTGGCTTCCCCAAAGTGCAATATTTGCACTTTTGATTGCACTTTGGAAAAACTGCAGTTTTGAACTTCTTACGAGAACAACCTAAAGCCACGTAGAAATAGAAGAGATGCCAAAACAATCTAAGAAATCCATACGCTTCTTCAACGACCGTGAGGTGCGGGCGGTGTGGGATGATGAGAATAATTGTTGGTGGTTTTCTGCTACAGACATAGTCCGAGCCATCAACAACGAGCCTGACTATGTTAAAGCCGGCAACTATTGGCGGTGGCTAAAACGCAAACTGAAACAGGAAGGGCTTCAGTTCGTGAGTGGCACTCACAAACTTAAAATTGTAGCTGCCGACGGCAAGCGATATAGTAGTGATGCTTTGTCGGCTGAAGATATTATGGTTCTTGCCAAACATTATCCCAATAACAGAGCGAATGAATTCCTTGATTGGTTTACATATAGCGACAATACTTTAGACGGGCAAAGCAGGAAAAAGGCGTATCAGTTGTACGAGAGTGGTTTGTTACAACGTCTTGAACCCGGTAGTGTGAAATGTTTGCAACAGATTCATGCCTACATCTTCGGTGGACTTTACGACTTTGCCGGACAGATACGTACTAAAAACATTTCAAAAGGTGGTTTCACTTTTGCCAACTGTATGCATTTTCCCGAAACACTGCAAATGATCGAAAAAATGCCGGAAACATCTTTCAATGAGATTATGGACAAGTATGTTGAGATGAATGTGGCGCATCCATTTATGGAAGGTAACGGGCGAAGCACACGCATTTGGCTTGATCTGATGCTAAAACGGTCGTTAAAACGCTGTGTTGACTGGAGTCAAATAGACAAGAATGATTATCTGGCGGCGATGCGTGAAAGTGTAATCGATAGTTCACGCATCAAAAAACTGGTAGAACCAGCCTTAACCGACAAGATTGATGACCGTGAAATGTTTATGAAAGGCATTGATTATTCATACTATTACGAACAAAATGATTGATTTTCATTAATGGAAAACTGTCAAATGAACCATAAATATATCATAAAATTATCCCGCTATGACAACTCATAGCGGGATAGTTATTTTTAATGCTATATTAGGAGCTGTTAGATGGAGAGGCGGCGAAGGGTGGAGAGGAGGTCTTGGTTGATGGGTTTGTCGTTCTTGATGGCTTTGGTGAAGGGAACGTAGGTGATCTCATCGTTCTTGATGCCGATCATCACGTTGCGCTGGTCGTCGAGCAATGCATCAACGGCGGCAGCTCCCATGCGCGAAGCCAAGATACGGTCGTGAGCCGTAGGCGAACCACCTCGCTGCAGGTGTCCGAGAATCGAGACACGTACATCGTATTCGGGATATTCCTCTTTTACACGCTGCGCAAGACCCATCGCCCCACCGGTGATCGGAGATTCTGCCACAAGCACAATCGATGAGTTCTTGGATTTGCGGAAACCATTCTTGATGAGTTCCGAAAGCTGGTCTACCTGTGTCGAGATCTCAGGAATGATGGCAGCCTCTGCTCCGGAAGCGATAGCACCGTTGAGCGCAAGGAAACCGGCATCACGACCCATTACCTCAATGAAGAACAGACGCTCGTGAGAGGTGGCTGTGTCACGGATTTTGTCGACACATTCCATAATCGTGTTGAGTGCTGTGTCATAACCGATTGTGGTGTCTGTGCCATAAAGGTCGTTGTCAATTGTTCCCGGAAGACCGATGATAGGAATCGAGAACTCATTAGCGAAAATACGAGCACCGGTAAGTGAGCCGTCACCACCGATAACCACAAGAGCGTCAATGCCGCGACGTTTCATCACATCGTAGGCGCACTGGCGTCCCTCTTCGGTCTGAAACTCCTTGCAACGCGCGGTTTTCAGAATCGTGCCGCCTCGCTGAATAATGTTGGAGACATTCTGGGTGGAAAACTCCTCAATCTCGTCGTAGATGAGTCCGCGATAACCGCGATAAATACCAAACACCTTGAAACCGGCAAAGATAGCCGCACGGGTAACAGCGCGGATTGCCGCGTTCATTCCGGGGGCGTCGCCTCCCGAAGTGAGGATTCCTATTGACTTAATCTTATTCATATTTTTACAACAATCTTTCTGCAAAAATAGTCATTATTTATTAATTTTGCGTCACAATTTTTCAATTTTTGAAGATGCAGCATATTTCCGACAATTCATCCCTCGCGCCTTCGGCAATCACGGTCGGCACATTCGATGGCGTCCATCGCGGACACCGCAAAGTGGTGGAATTTCTCACTGCGCAAAGTGCCGCTAATGGGTTGCGCCCGATAGTGATTACATTCGAACCGCATCCTCTTGCTGTCGTGGCTCCGACACGCGCACCGAAACTCCTTGAGCTGCCCGACGAGCGTGAAGAAAATCTCCGCTCCTTGGGTGTTGAAGTCGTTGTGCTGGAATTCAATGAGAATTTACGCCGTCTTACTGTCGCCGAATGGATGGAACGTCTCGCTCGTGATTATAACGTCCGACTTTTGGTGGCAGGATACGACAACACCTTCGGCTCAGACGGAATGTCAATGAATCTTTCCGACTATTCACTTATTGGAGAAAATTGCGGCATCAAGGTTGTGGAAGCTCCGGTTGTGGATGGTGTCAGCAGTTCGGCAATACGCCGCGCTTTGAGTGCCGGCGACATAGACGCGGCAACCATGATGCTCGGCAGACCATATTCCATAAGCGGCATTGTTGGACATGGACGAGAACTTGGACGGCAATTAGGATTCCCTACAGCCAATCTGATTACCGATCCCGGCATCCTGCTTCCCGCCCCGGGTGTATATGCTGCCGAAGCCACCACCTCCGACGGCAACCGTTACAGAGCTGTAGTAAATATCGGAGTATCACCAACCGTGAGCGAAGGACTTCCGCTCTCCGTAGAGGCATATCTCATCAATTATTCAGGCAATCTGTACGGAACGAATTTACGTCTCGATTTCCTGCGACGGCTACGCGATGAAAAAAAATTCGGCGACATCTCCGCCCTTAAGGAAGGAATTGCCGCCGATGTTCGTGCCGCTTCTGAAATCAACGTCGACTGAGCCAGTCGCGGAAGATAGGAAGCCACTGGGATTTATATTCGAAGGAATCACGGAAACCCCAACCATGACCACCCGTGGGGAATATATGCAGTGTTGCGGAAACACCATTCTTCTGAAGAGCTGTATAATAATTCACTGCATTTGCCACCGGCACCACATCATCATCCGTGCAATGGAAAATCAATGCCGGAGGGGTATCGGCGGTGACCTGAAGCTCATTGGAATATTTCTCTTCCAACTCTTTAGAAGGATTCTTCCCCAGGAGATTTGTTCTTGAACCCATGTGGGTATATTCAGGATTCATGGTTATCACCGGATAGAAAAGTATCTGGAAATCAGGACGCGAAGCCTGGTCATAATGTGTCGCTACAGTTGATGCGAGATGACCTCCTGCGGAGAAACCCATGATACCGGTCTTCTTGATGCCCCATTCATCGGCATGCTCACGCATAACCTTTATCGCTTTGCGTGCATCATCACCCGGCACCTCCGACTGACCCTTCGGCAAACGGTAATCCACCACGCCGTAAGTGATTCCCATATTGTTGAGTTCGTCTGTAAAATCGAATCCTTCATGATCCTTTGCCTTCATTACATAGCCTCCTCCGGGACATGCAACAAGTGCCACTCCGGAACTTTTCTCAGCCGGATACACATAAAGCACTGCCGCCTCTTCTCCCGATCCCAGAGGGATTTTTATCGGCTCTTTAGCCTCACACAACGGCGCTACCAACCCCAACGCCACCAACATTCCTAACAAACGTTTCTTCATAACTATAATTTTTCTTACTTACGTATATCTGTTAATTCTTCTTACTTAATTATTCAACGTGATTATCTGCCATAATATTGAATCCTATAAGGAATCACTTCTTATTTAACTATGAATTTCAATGTCTGAAGATTCTTAGAGTCTGAGCCGACCATAATCTCAAACTCTCCGGGGTCATAACGGTATTTCAACTCTGAATCATAGTATTTCAGTTTGTCTGGGGTAATGACAAACTCTACTTTCCTTGTCTCACCCTTCGGAATATAGATTTTTGCAAAATCTTTCAGTTCCTTTACAGGTCTTGCGATATCCGCAACGACATCCCTCATATATAGCTGCACGGTTTCAGTGCCATCCATATTCCCGGTGTTTGTAACATCGACACTCAGCCGGATACTTCCGTTTCTTTCCATGGCATCGGCACTGAGTTCGGGCTTGCCGTATTTGAATTCAGTGTAACTCAGACCATATCCGAAAGGATAGAGAGGCTCGTTGCTGCAATCAATATAATTGCTACAATACCTGTTGAATACTTTACTGTCGGGATCCGGATGACTTGGCATCAAGTGATTATAATATAAAGGAATCTGACCCACACTCCGAGGGAATGTTGCTGTTAGCTTTCCTTCCGGATTTTTGTTACCAAATACCACATCAGCGATTGCGTCACCGGCTTCGCTGCCGGGAAACCAGACATTAAGTATGGCAGGTATGTTTTCCGACTCCCAGTCGAGAACGAGAGGACGACCTGTGAACAGCACCAATACCACAGGCTTACCTGTTTTCACCAGCCTTTTCAGCAACTCTCGTTGCGCATCGGGTATCGTAATATCGACTCTTGAGGCTGATTCTCCACTCATCTCGGAAGATTCTCCCATCACAGCCACTATGACATCCGACTTTTCGGCTACCATCATTGCCTCGGAAAGCAACCCTTCCTCATCCTCCACATACGGAATCGGTTTTATCCCCGATCCGTTCATCTGCACAGTGGCATCATGATAGATGTTGCTCCCCTTTGCATAAAGGATATCTGCCCTCTTGCCTACAGCTCGGCGGAATCCTTCGAGCACCGTCACATGCTCGCCAGCCATTGCCCAGCATCCGCACATATTATTTTTCACATCGGCAAGCGGACCGATAAGGGCAATCTTGCCCTTCTTATTCAGCGGCAGCAGTTTATTTTCATTCTTCAACAACACGAATGTTTCCGCAGCGATGTCTCGTGCCACAGCTCTGTGAGACTTGGTAAACAGTTCCTTATCGGCGCGGTTGCTGTTGCAATATTTATAAGGGTCATCAAAGAGTCCGAGTTTCTGCTTGACTTCAAGAACGCGGCGGCACGCCCTGTCAATCATATCCATAGAGACCTTCCCCTCGGTCAATGACTTCTTCAGATATTTGACAAACAAACCTGAAACCATATCCATATCGGTTCCTGCCATCATACTCTTCGCTGCCGCATCCTCTATTGTAGAGGTCCCCATTGTTGCAATCTCCGGCATAGAATTGTAATCAGTGACAACGAGTCCGCCAAAATTCCAATTATCGCGAAGCAGATCTTGGGTGAGCCAACCGGCGGCTGTGGAATGTTGCCCGTTGATTAGGTTGAACGATGTCATAAGACTCCCGCATCCTGCATCTACAGCTGCTTTATACGGAGGCAGATAATAATTAAACAATCTTTCTTTACCCATGTCTACCGTGTTGTAGTCTCTGCCACCTTCCGCAGCTCCGTAAAGAGCAAAATGCTTGACACACGCCATCAGCGTAGAATCCGATTTGAGATCATCGCCTTGATAACCTTCCACATAAGCTTTCGCCAGCTGACTTCCAAGATATGGATCCTCTCCGGATCCCTCTGCAATACGTCCCCAACGTGGATCCCGGCATATATCGACCATCGGACTGAAATTCCAGTTGATGCCGTCAGCCGTGGCTTCAATCGCCGATATCCGCGCCATTCTTTTTATATTCTCCGGACTCCACGAACTTGCAAGTCCGAGAGGTATCGGGAAAATCGTTCTGTATCCATGAATCACGTCCGCTCCCACAAGCAGCGGAATTCCATGTGGTCCTTTTTCAACGGCAGCCTGCTGCAGTTTCTTGATCTTATCAACACCTGACACATTAAAGAATCCTCCAAGTTGACCATTGATTATCAGTTTTTCAAAATCTGCACCTCTTGCAGTGCCCGATTCTATATCATCCCCCACAGGAAGATTCAACTGCCCGATTTTCTCTTCCAATGTCATAACTGACATCAGGCTGTCAATAAAAGCAGAGTCAACACTACTGCCGGCAAAAGCGGAAATCGAAGCAAGAAGCAGCAACGCAACTAAATATTCCCTTTTCATCTTTGTGAAAATTTGGCTATTAATTCTTTATTGGCTTTGGCTATGCGCTTTGGATCAACCTTCATCACTTTGCGGTCGTATGTCATAAGCCCGTTTACCTCAATCTCAACATCGGTTGTCTGCGTGTACACGGCACCGGTATAGGCTATCTCTGCGAGATTGGAAAGGATATCAATATATCTCAGGTATTCATCCGTAACTTCATCGGGAGATTTAAACTGAATGTAACCCCAGTTCCGCTCCGGAGCCCAAAGGTGACCATCCACGGCATATCCAATACCTCCATATTCCCCTATTACATTGGCTTTACTTCTGTCGAGCATATATATCTTAGGCTCCGGATAATTGTGCACATCCATAATATCTCCGCAGTCAGCGAAGAAATTACCTCCGCTTGCCGAATTCACCAATCTTGACGGATCATATTGTTTGGTCCAGTTCGCAATTTCCACCGTGTTATACTGACCCCATCCCTCGTTGAATGGCACCCACACGGCGATGCATGGGTGATTACGCAACGCATCCATGATTTCACGCCATTCTTTCCTATATGTTTTGTCGCTGATGTCAGACCTTTCGAATTCTTTACCTCTGTGGAAATTATAATTCTGCCAATGATAGTTGCAAACATCTCCACTTGGCATATCTTGCCATACCAGTATTCCGTTCCTGTCGCAATATTCATACCATAAATCGGGCTCAACCTTGATATGCTTGCGAATCATATTAAAGCCCAACTCTTTTGTTTTATCGATGTCGTAAACCATAGCCTCATAAGTTGGAGCCGTATATAGTCCGTCGGGCCACCAGCCTTGATCGAGAGGTCCGAAATGAAAGATATCCTTGTCATTAAGCGTAAACCGAACCATCCCCTTATTATCAGGGCGCATACCGATTTTACGCATTGCCGCATAGCTTTCTATCTGATCCTCAGTCTTGCCGTCTTTCATAAGCGAGATCTTCAAATCGTAAATATTAGGATTTTCCGTATCCCATAGTTTTACATTTTCCGGCATAAAAACTTCTATGTCTTGCGATGCCGTGCCACTACCAGATGCTACTATATGTCCTCCGTCGATAACATCTATTTTCACAACACCCGAGTTTGCATTTGCAGAGACTTTAAATTTATTAGCATCCACATCCGGAGTAACAGACAAAGAGATGATATGATTCTCAGCGGCAGGTTCAATCCATACCGTCTGCCAGATTCCGCTCACAGGAGTATACCAAATTAGTTCTGGTTCCCGCAGCTGCTTCCCACGCGGTTGCGTTCCTCCGTCTGTAGGGTCATATACTCTGACCGTCAACTTGTTTTCACCTTTCTTAATTGCATCTGTTATATTCATTGAGAAGGGTGTGTATCCCCCTTCATGCGAACCGACGAGAATATCGTTTACCCAGACAGTCGCCTGCCAGTCTACAGCACCGAAATTCAGTAGGATGTTGTCTTTTTTCCAATTTTGGGGGATAGTGAAATCTCGCTGATACCATAGAACGCTGTCGGCACCAACACTGCGCTTCACTCCAGATAATGCAGATTCCACAGCAAAAGGCACAATTATCTTGCCTTCGAATGATTTTGGCTTTTCACTCTCTTTCGGAGTAATGGAATACTCCCATTCTCCATTGAGATTCTTCCATTCGGAGCGCTTCATCTGCGGACGTGGATAGCGGTTCCATGGGGATTCTGTTGAAACATCCTTTGCCCATTGCGTTTCAAGACGATTCACGGCAAAAGAAGAAAGAGAAGATACAACTAAAGCAGAGATGAAAAGGAAACTGACTTTCATATCATTAACATTATAAAGAAATAAATACGGAGGCACAAATTTATGATTTTGGCTTCTTGCGCCTCCGTGCTTAAGAATTTTGAGTCGTTATTATTTTCCCACAAGCATCTTCGAGGAAGAGCCATCGCTGTACTTGACTATGTAGAGTCCCGGTTCGAAGACTGCAGACCGTGGGCACATACGTCCCTGAAGATCATATATAGCTACAATACTTCTTTCACCAGCTGCGACCTCGTTGACACCTGTCGGTATTGTTGTATAAAAATCCTTGGGTGCCAACTGAGAGAACTTCGCAGTTTTGTTATTTTTGTCAAATACTATATGATATGTACCTTCGGTAAATTTTTCAGGATCCGATACCCCAAAATTATTATTATCATCACGACCGCCGATACCATTCTCGCTCAACACTGTATATTCCATTGGCTGCACTGCATTAGTCCATTTACCGTCACCTTTATCTTTATATCCCCTGAGCATAAATCCTTTTTTAAGATAAAGATTCGTCTCGTATACTCCTGGAGCAGTGGTTACACAGCAAACAAAATCTTTCGGCTTATCATATCCCCACCCCGCGACATCTTCAGCGAAAGCTGCAGAAGATGCAGGATGTGCGAAATCGGCACCTGTCAGGAAAAGGACATCATCATCAAGAGCTATCTTATCGGTTCTTTCAATGTAGATCAATTCGCGCTCATTGGCATACGATATTTTATATGTGCCATCCGGAGCGGCAAATTTATAACCAGTGCCGTCCTTAGTGAAATACTCTGGTTGAAGAAGATATTGTAGATGGCGGATATTTCCGAATTCCACAGTCTCTCCTTTCTTAAGATTCAGCTCAGCGGAATAAACAGAATAATCGGGAAGGCTATTATCCTTTACCATTGCAACGCCATTTACAGTATATACTTCAGCCGGTGTATCTTCTCCTGTAAGTTCAATGAGGCAGCATGTCCCTTTCGCCACATCAAATTCAAGGGTGTAGACTCCGGGAGTAAAATCTCCTGCCGATATAAAATCTCCCGTAGGGTGTGAGTTCCCGGTATCACCATTAATCCAGAATGCCTTCTCTATTGAAGAGGCGGGATATGGGGTAAAAATATTACTGCCATATGCTGCATCACCATCCCAGCTCCTTCGGTTAAATGATTTAAAATCAAATCCTCCATTCAGTCTTAAGGTAGAGCGATACACATTATTAGATACGCGGTTGCACATAAATATCTTGGGCAAATCCATCGACCATCCATTCGCAACATTACTCTTGGGATGACAAATTCCTGCGCCTGTTACCCATAAAGCTTCCGGAAAATTTTTATCAGGACTGCCTACATAGATGACATCATCTGCATAATATAACGTATACTCTCCATTATTCCCAAGGAATGTTGCCGTGGTATTCCCCGTTACTGAAAAAAATTCCGGTTGAATCATTTCTGCAACACCTTTGTCAAATCCGCTGAAGGTGACTTCAGAACCTTTTGTAAGCGTAAGATTAACCTGCTTTATGTTATCGGAAACGATTAAATCAGTATTGTTGATTTTCTGGGCATTGCTACTGAAAATTCCCAGCAATGCCATTGTAAGTACAATTGACTTTTTCATAAATATTATTATTTAAAGATTATTTTAGAGATATTTTTATAGCCGACACGTTTTTTGCGTTAGTGTCAATAATGATACGATAGGTGCCAGGCGTGAAATTCGTTCCGGTGCTGAAATTCACATCCAAGGGATTGAAAATACCATTGCAGGCTTCAAGATTGTATGAATTAGCCTGCGCTACATCTGACCAAGAACCCTTATCAGAGTAAAATCTGAACATAAACCCTGCGTTCAGGCGTAGAGTTGTTTCGTAAATGCCATTACCCTTTGAAACACACGCAACATAATCTTTAGGATTACTCCACCCCCATTCGCCATTGTCTTTACCTGCGTATTCATTGGAGAACGCACCGGTGCCTGCCGGATGAGAAAAAGCCCACCCGGTGATCCATAAATGCGATGGATAAGACGTGTCTGCCGTAGGTTCTACGTATATTCTTTCCGTACCCGGATTATATGCAAGCCTATAACTTCCTGTGGGAGCTATGAACGATATATTACCCTCTACGTTGGCGAAATATTCCGGCTGAAGACCATACTGAGGTTTGACGAATCCCTTGAATTCCATCTGTTGTCCTTGCTGCAGGCTGACATTCGCGGATTGCCATCCGCCGCCCATATCGATAAGAGTTGTTCTATTGATAGATTTGGAAAGGTCGATATTGTCCGCATCAATAGTGCCCACAAGATATGATATATTCCGATTCAAATCAAAGCAGATTCTATAGACACCGGGCATAAAATTCTTTCCGGGTCTGATGTCTCCATCACAGTGTGAGAAACCATTTGCATCTTCGTAGAATGATTTTTCGAGGATATCCGATGAAACGGGAGTAATATAATCGCTACCATAACCAGCATTCCAGTCTCTTGACTTGAAAGTCTTTATATCAAACCCGGCACCGAGATACAGGCAAGCCTCAAAAAGATTAGGTCCGACACGACGACATACATATGAATTGCCCGGCTTGTTAAGATCCCATGAAGTCGAACAGGAGTAATCAAGAGCCGGATGCCCGAATCCGGTTCCGACGAGTATCAGAGACGAAGGATACGCCGAAGATGGTTCATACACATAAACCACACGTTTTGAAATATCGTAACAAAGATAATACTCGCCGTTGTTTCCTGTAAACACGGCATTGTCTCCGTTGAAATTTTCAAACCAGTCGGGTTGTAGCATTCCCTCGGCATCCGAAGGGAATCCGCTGAATTCCACATTCTGTCCGTTGGTGAGGAAAATTTTTGCACTGATCATAGAAGGCACCTCAGGATTTGAGACAAATGAAACTCCATTTGCACTAACTGAAGGTAACACGATGTCTACATCCACAGGATCCGCAGTAACAGTGCCTCGATCGGTATCAATGGTGAAACGATACGTACCCGCACTGAAAAGTGCTCCCGGCACAAAGTCGTTTGACCCGTTCTTATCAAGAATCAAAGGAGATGCAATCTCCATATTGCCGGCATGTATCTCAAATCCCCAGCTGTGATATTGGAAAAATTTGATTGCACTTTCCTCGCTCAGATAGACTGTGATCTGATAAGTTCCGTCTTCCTGACGAGGACAAACAAGCATATCCTTGGCATTGTCTATGGTCCAGCCGGCAGTCGTCACTGCATGTGCCCCCGGATGACCCCAGCCTGCCCCACACATCCATATGGCATCAGGATAACCACCTTCGCGTCTGTCGACATAGACCATCTTTGTGTTGCTGTCATAAACGAATGTATATGTTCCTGAGGGTCCTGCAAAAACATAATCTCCGGAGGCATCTTTCTCAAACCAGTCAGGCTGAAGCGCAAGATCAAGACGTTCAATTCCTGAAAAATTAATCTTTTCACCTTTCGTCACAGTAAATGTCTTTCCCATGGCATGATCATAGGCAGTCTCGTCAAGTTCCATTCCGTTGACTGTCACCACCTGCGGATCGGGCCATTCGGGCCAGGTGCTCCATTCGCTGTTTTTATCTGCGCATGAGCAAAGTATTGCCCCTATCGCAAAACACATGAATAATTTTTTCATTTGTCGGAGTATTTGTTTAGCAGACCATTATAAATATTCTCGGGGATTCGGATAATGCAACCGTGACGTGCTCCGGGACGCGTCGTGCCGTCGCCCACCATCGGACCTACGAAAGTATTCTCCACCCATGGTCCATCCATTGTCAGGGATGTGAACATCTGATACGAAAATGGAGAGCAATTGTAGGATTCGGCAAGAATGGCATGACGTCCGTCAGGCAGCTGAGTGTATATAGGCGCCTCACGCAATAGATCCAGAGGTGTCACCGGCTCGCCCGGATTGGTATATGGTCCCGTCAGATTGTCTGAAGTGGCAATTCTCACAGTCTTTCCTGTGAACGGTGCGTCTTCGCGATCACGCTCATCTTTAAGAATGGCGTAATATTTACCATTGATTTTACGAATAATTGTATCGATTATCGACATCGATTCATCATCACCCGTGAAATTGAAAAGAAGCTGCGGCTTGGTGTATGTTTTGAAATCCTTTGTCAGGATATAAAGAGTTCTCATACTCTGCCAATCATTGAGATTTTTTACTCGACATCCATGCCAGCTGATCATATACTGTTGAGAATCTTCATCATAAAAGATTTTGGGTGCGCCATAGTCACTGACGGCATAAAAACCTATCTCATCCGCATCGTCAAAGATTCTGTTGTCAAGATATGTTATATCCCAGTTGATTAAATCTTCCGAGCTCCACAGAGCCAAGGGCATTACACCAATCATGTAGTATCTGCCGTCGCCACCCTGGCAAATATCAGGATGCCCTTTATAGCTCATGTTTATTACATCCCCCTTATTCAGTGTCTGCCAATTATAGCAGTCTCTGGAGATTGCATAGTGGATTTTATAATAACGTGCATTGGTGAGGAATGCAAAAAGATATCCCCCGTCTGTAACCTTTTCCCGTTCAGTATTATCAATGGCGGGAGTAAGATCATTGCCACATGCCGTCAACGTAAAGCAGACGGCAAGTGCTGATATTATATTTTTTAAGATGTGATGTTTCATAATGTTACTATATTGATGATGGATTTGCTTTTGCGATATCTTCCGCCCAACCTTCGCGATGCCATTCCTGCTCCAGTTCGATTCCTGACGCTTTCGCCTGATCCACAGCATAGTTAGGCAATGGTATATATTGGGAGGTAGGTATTGTCTGTTTGGTCTGATACATTTTCTGAGCATATACATTGAAGCGTATCAAATCAATCTTTCTACACCCTTCATACATCAGTTCATGGCCGCGTTCAGTCAGAATCGCGTCAAGGAATGATTCCAAAGACGCGGTGGCTTCAGATGTCAGTGCGGCAAGTCCTGCGCGATTGCGGACAAGATTGACAGCATTGACAGCATCCTGACTGACAGTCTTCGACTTACGCGCCGAAAGTTCGGCATACATCAACAAAACGTCTGCCCATCTTGCCAAAGGGATATCCTGACCCTGAAAGGTAGTAGCAGTCTCCTGAGGCCATTTGTTAACAATGTATCCGTTCCATCTGACTCCGAAGTTGTTTCTGGTTACAGTAACACCATCTTTGGCTACGTAACTTGTCACAATTGTCTTGCGTCTCAAGTCGGAAGCCTCGAATGTTTCATAAAACGTTTTGTCGATACTGAATGCCTGCAGCCAACCTCCCCCACGAGGGAACGGATCCTGCTCGGCAACGTCGCCCGGCAACGCGAGCATCATGAAGGGGTTGAAATTTCCGTGCATCGGGTTTCCATCGGCATCTGAATTGCAGCTGACGGCAGCTATCACTTCGCAATTAAATTTGTTGGCATTCAGGAATTGCGCCGCATATGGATTTTCTCCCTGATCAAAAAGTCTATATTTTCCTGTGTTCAGTTCACTGTACATTTCCAGACCGCGATCATAATATCCCGGCATATGGTCACCCTCATTCAGGCAATGCCGCATAAGACAATAACGGGCATAATCGCGTGTGAACCTGCCCTGCTCCTTAGCTGTCTCCGGAGCATTTGCCACAGCATATTCGAAATCTTCCGCTATCCAGCCGCACATCTCATCGAGAGTCGGACGTGTCACATTCGAGAGCGTTGCCGAGTCAAGAATCTTCGTTGGGTCAAGAACAACCCTGACCGGTCCGAAATTATGCAGAAGATAATACATCATCAACCCACGACAAAGACGAGCCTCGCCGACAAGACCGCGTTTCACGACATCATTGAGATTGGATTTCATCAACACATCGATAATCTCGGTATAGCGTGTAATCTGGGCTGTTTTTGGAAAATGATTGATTGAATTTGCATCACTTACCGTGCCTCGCCAATAATACTGGGCGTTTGTAAAATCTCCCAGAGGATAGCGTCCCCATTCATCCCCGGCATGTGCATGGCGACCATTTATATCGCTTGTGGAATCAAACATTCTGATCACACCTCCGGCGGGAATATGCCAGCCGTGTTGTAATCCGGCTGAAGCCATGTCATAAGTCCATACCGTTGTGAACGGGAGGTAACATGTCATCATGTAGGATTCATATTCCTTCTCCGTAGAAGGAAAATCCCCCGGCATCAGGTTGCCGTAGATCTGAGGATCGAAATTGTTTTCACATCCGCCAAGCAGCAACGCCGTTGCCAATCCTAAAAATATATTTACGTGTTTACGCATGTTTCTTTAGATTTAAAAAGTTAGTTTTGCGCCAAAGGTGTATATTCTGTTTTGCGGGAACTGTCCGCCATTGAGATTGGCAGCAGCATTGATAATTTCCGGATCGCAATCTTTAAATCTGGTGATAGTGAAAGGATTCTGGAAATCCACATAAACTCTTATACCCTTGACCCATCCCTTGAATACACCAAGCGTCTTGGGCTGAAGATTATAACCGAGAGTAATGTTGCGTACCCTCAGGAAAGAGGCGTCTTCATACAGTGTATCAAATCCGATGTTTCCCGGCATTGTCATTTTTGACACGGCGATACCCGGAAATTTAGCATTCGCGCTATTGGTCTGAGAATTCCAGACATGATACACGTCTTTAGTAGTATTCCCAGCCACAACACCATAGGAAAGACTCACTGCATTGCTTCCAGTGGCATATGTGTTGTTGTATTTCTTCACCCCGAGCTGCCCGTAAAAGAATATATCGAGGTCAAACCCTTTATAACTAAAGGTATTGCCCAATCCATAATACAATTTGGGAAGCATGTCTCGCATATAGGTATCTTTGACATCTATTTTCCCGTCGCCGTTCTTATCCACAACGATAGGAAATCCGGGCATACACGCTTTCTCTCCGAGCGACCGCTGAGAATCAGGAATATTATCTTTATTAATGTTTATCAATCCGTCAGTCTTATAGAAATAGACCGCACTCATTGGTTCATTTTTACGTACCTGATATTCCTGATAATCATAATTCGGCATGCGTTCGACCCAGGTAGCCTTGTAGTGAGAAAGTGTAAGCATGGTTGTCCATGTGAATTCATGTGTGGATATGTTGGTGGAATTGAGACTTATATCTATACCTTCCCTTTTGAAATGGCCGCCATTGATGGGTCTTGACCCGTGCATTCCGAGAAGTTCGGTAGAAGCAGTGCCGAGCATATGGGTTATGTCATTACGGTATAGGTCGATGGATCCGCTGAGCCTGTCGTTCAATACGCTGAAATCGACACCTATATTTTTCATGGTGGTTTTCTGCCATGTCACGTCATCATAGTTGGCACCGAGAATCACAAAAGGGATGTAGGATACGGAATTGCCTCCGAACATGACATTTTCACGGGTTGTGCCTATCAGACCGTAAAGGCTCGTACCTAAATTGTCAGATCCGGTTTCACCATAAGAGGCTCTCAATTTAAGCATGTTGATCCATTCGATATTGCGCATAAAGGATTCGTTGTTGATCTTCCATGCCAAAGACACAGAGGGGAACCAGGAATACTTCTTGCTTGGAAAAAATTTGTCTGTTCCATCACGTCGAATGGAAAACTGAAGAACGTATCGATTCAGGAAATCTCCCGTGACTCGCGCAAACTGAGAGCGTTTTTCATTACCCCATTTATTTGAGCCCGGAAAGAATGGACCATCTGCCTTCTGAATACTTTCGCTATTGAGATGATCATTGGCATTCTCATAAGATACCCAGAGGCTTTTTCCCCAGTCTTTATACATCCCCATACCAATCATAGCGGATAAATCCACTATGTCTCCGAATGTCTGGTTATAGTTTATGAAACCTTCGAGAGTGCTGTTATGTCTGCTCGCACTCTCTATATTGCCGCGTGATTTTTTCTGAAGAGAGAAATAGACATCAGATGGGATATAAGAGTCACGCTCCATGGTCTCATTATTGATACCATACACTCCACGCACGGAAAGGATATTCTTTATAATGTCTATGTCAAGGGCAAAATTAGCGTACCATGAACTGCTGGAGGTGCGATCGGAGATTCTCAGCGAAGACACGGGATTCGGAATCCTTTCCCATTGAGTGTACCCACCGTTTTCGTCATAAACTGGCAGATAAGAAGGATAACTTTCCGCGGCAAAAAGCGAACCGCCGCACGCACCTCCCTGGTTTCCGACATCTCCTCCGTTGGTTGAGTTCGTGTATGAGTTTTTGTTAAGGTTCACCACTGTGGTGAGGCGCATGAAGTTTGTCAACTTGGTCTGGATATTGGTGCGTAGTGAATATCGCTCCATATCTGAATTCTTTACAGTGGCTTGCTCATCATAATAGTTGAGACCCAAATAATATTTCACCCATTCCGAACCGCCGCTTATCGTAAGGTTATGGTTGGTGATGTAGCCTGAGCGCAACACGTTCGACCGCCAGTCGGTATCGAGGGCATCCCTTATCATAGCATTTGTGAAAATAGGCTCAAAATGTCCGTCATAAGCTGTGTTCCCATATGGATATTGACCTCGCTCATATAGATAATTCTCTTTCATGTAAAGATTCACCATATTCATAAGCTCCGGACCTCTCAATAGAGTCTTATAGTTGTAATGCTGCTGATTAGAGTAGCTTCCTTCATATGTTATAGTGGGTTTGCCTGTCTTTCCTTTCTTTGTGGTTATAAGAATAACACCATCGGCAGACCCGATACCATATATTGCAGCGGCGGCATCTTTCAGCACTTCAATAGATTCGATGTCGCTCGGGTTTAACCCTTGAAGCCCGGAGCGGTTGATGGATGTAGGAAGTAAAATATCGCCGGTGCCACCCTCGAGAGAACCTGACGGCATCACCACTCCATCCACAACATAGACCGGCGTACCTCCGCCTCTGACTGATATATTGATTCCACCACCGGGTTGAGGACTTGCCACATTTGCCTGCACTCCTGCGGCTCGACCGAGGAGCATCGAATTGACATTACTCGTCGCTGCTTTCTGAATCCCGTCAGCTTTTACCGACGTAATGGATGTAGTTAGATTCTTACGTGTTGTAGCACCGTACCCGGTTACCACGACCTCATTGAGGAGACTCATGTTCTCCTTGAGTGTGATGTTCACCTCCCCTGGCTTAGTTATTTTTTGCTTTACAGGTTCATATCCGACATAAGTATACTGCACGATAGAATTCTCAGGTATTTTCAGACTGTAGACTCCATCAATATCGGTGGCTGCCCCGTATTTACCGGCGCTTGTCACAGAAACGCCCACAAGTGGTTCTCCAGTGTTATCAACTACTTTGCCGTATATATTCACAAGTGCCTTTTCTTTTGTGACGGTTGACTTAGATGCATCTGATTGAGCTATTATGATATGCTTCTTATTAACCTTGTAGCTTAGCTTGCGTGGAGTAAGTATCTTATTCAATACTGAAGACAGATTCTCATTGTCAGCTTTAATTGTGACAGGAGCTGCCGAACCAACAATGTCATTATTAAAGAAGAAATGATAGCCGGATTTCTTTTCCAGCAATGAAAGCACCTCCGTAAGTGGTCGCTCACTTACATTTATACTGACTTTCGCATTCTGGGCGTGAATGTATCCTATATCTGCCAGACAAAGGATAACAATAAGCAGACATCTTTTGAAAGTTGCCATGCCTAATCTGTTTTTTAGATTCATATTAGTTAGGTTTATTGTTTTCTTGGTTTCAAAAGATACATTGCGACATCCTCTCCACCCACCTTGATTTTAAGTGGCTTACGTGTGTTCCCCTTCTTATCCTTATTCCATAGGTCGAAAGTGTCATATGTAAGATTCATGAAATCTGTTGATCTGTCGGAAAACTTATCATATATATTAAAATCCTGCCAATCAAGACTGATATCTTTGGAATCGTGATTGCGGTTAAATACACATAAAGCCCAATTGTTGTCGGTCAGTGGTTTCCACCATATTTCAATTCCATCGTCCTGAAGTATCCGAAATCCCTGGATTCCGAGGGGATCCTGATCGACGGCAATGACATCTTTATTCATAAGCACCGAAAGAGTATGCGGATTCATATCTCTGACATCATTACCTAAAATCAATGGAGCCGCCATCATCGCCCACAGACTAAAATGTGCACGTTCCTGGTTCTCGGTCAATCCATTACCTATTTCAAGCATATCCGGATCATTCCAATGACCCGGTCCGGCATACTCTCTCAATACAGCGTTTTTGTCGAGGATCTCTGTTACCGCCAGATTCCAGATGCTGGAAATCTGAGTGGTATCGCTGAAGACGGGTTCAATATCCTGCGTGGTTCTCCACATATGCCCCACATCTTTTGCCCACTTCCAAGGTTGTGTTGTGCCCCATTCGCATATGGAGAAAAGTATCGGTCGTCCGGCTTCCCGCAATGCGGAGCTCATCATCTTATATGCGTTTTCCGAGTTGAAATTCGGTGTGTTGCACCAATCGTATTTAAGATAATCCACTTCCCAGCGCGCATATTGCAACGCATCCTGAAATTCATGACCAGCACTGCCGAATTCTCCGGCACAAGTCTTGTATCCTGCATCGGAATAGATACCTAATTTAAGACCCCGCTCATGCATGTAATCGGCAAGTGCCTTTATACCGCTTGGAAATCTCTTAGGATCGCTCTGAGGAAATCCGTCTTTATCGCGAGTCGGAGCATGCCAGCAGTCATCGATATTTACATATATGTAGCCGGCGTCTCTAAGACCGGATGAAACAAGTGCGTCAGCTATCGTCTTGATTTTCGTTTCATCGATATCTTCATGAAATTTATTCCATGAACTCCATCCCATCGGAGGTGTCTTTGCCAGTTCCTCATATTTTTGCGCAAACCCGGTGTTTACTGCCAATCCCGATATGAGACACATGGCTAATATTTTCCTGTTCATTCGTCTGAGTTTTATGGTTGTTTTTTATTTGTTGATTTCAGGTTAGTTAATTATGACTCGAAAATCAGTTAATACATTAAATAATTTCGATGTCATACTTATCATATTGTCGATATTTATTATCCCGCAATCGGAACAAAAATCCACAAGTGATATATAAACGACACTTGAAATTGATTCACCCGAACTTTTAAAAAGTAAAATTTTAATCTTTGAAAATTTTTCTTAAAAATGCTTGCATATGAATGGCATTATAGATAATTTAGCACGCCATGAAAAAAGAAACTGACATATCGAATGACGAAGAATTGCTTGAAAGGATCAAGGGCGGAGACTTACGGGCTTTCGATGATCTGTTCCGTAAATATTACGTCGATATTGTCATGTTTAACTGGCAGTTTGTCTCCAATAAGGAGGATGCGGAAGATATTGCGCAAAGTGTTTTCCTTCATCTATGGGAACAACGTGAGGACACCGGCATACAATCCGGAGTGAGATCGTATCTTATAAAAAGTGCTCAGAACGCCTGTCTGAATTTTATCAGACATAAGAAAATCATTTCACAATACAACTCTGAATATCTGACACTTCTTCCATATAAATTCGGTGAAAAGGCAGATGGCATACTTCTATATTCCGAACTGGTAGATCTGATAAACCGAGGGGAAGATTCTTTAAGCGAAAAAGAGCGTGAAGTATGGAATCTCAGCAGACATGCCGGCATGAAATATTCGGAAATCGCTATCGAACTGGGACTTTCGGTACGGGCTGTTGAAAAAAGAATGGCAAACGCAAAACGGCATCTCAGACTGTATCTTAATTACCATTGGCCATGGATTCTTATAACTCCTATAATAACTTTAACTCAAACGTATGGACTCCTTTAATAACAACGATAGAAATATAGACGGCGGGATAACAATGGAAATGGAGATCCTGATTGACAAGGTTCTCGAAAACCGGGCTGACAACAACGAAATATCCCTTGTTGAGGAATGGGTTGCCGCAGATAGCTTGAATCGTAAAATATTCGAGCAAAAACGGGCATTGCATAATTTTATCTCTCACCCCGGAGATCCAAATGAAGTGAATGTAGAAGAAGCACTTAATAAACTACATCGCGTCATGAAACGTAAACCTCGCTGGACCGATTGGTTGTGGCGTTCGGCTGTTGTCGCGGCATCAGTTCTGATTATAGTAGGAATTACCGTATTCTATAATTCATACGACTCAAAAAACAACACAACGGCTGCTATAGCCTCTAATGAAATCTCACTGTGGGCCCCTTACGGATCTCTTGTCGAGACAACTCTTCCCGATGGCACAAAGGTATGGCTTAATTCCAACAGCAAAATAATTTATCCTACAGTTTTCGATAACGATTTAAGACAGGTTTCCATAGTTGGCGAAGGTTATTTTGAAGTGAAGGCGGATAAAAAGCATCCATTTATAGTGGCAACTGATAAAGGATCTGTACGTGCGACCGGAACTGCATTTAATGTAAATGCATATCCCGATAATGACTTGACTGTGGTGCTGGTTTCCGGTGCTGTAAATGTCAAAACAGATATCGGAGATTATCCACTGAAAGCCGGAGAATGTGTTAAAATCAATAATTCATTGCAAGCCTCTTTATCACAAGCTGATATCCATAAGGCTTGTTCCTGGCGAGAGGGTGTTATAATCTTTGACAATGACAGATTGCAAACAGTATTCAATAGATTATCTCAACTATATCCCGTAGATTTCAAGATTGTTGATGAAAGTCTTATGACTTCTCGTTATCATGCAACATTCTCAGGTGAAAATCTGGATGAGATTCTTCATTTGCTTGAGATAGGCATACCTCTCCGATATGAAGAGCAAGAGAATGACAACAACTCTGCCAGACGCCTCATATATGTCTATTCCCTTAAATAGAATATTGAAGATTATATATCCAACCACCTGCAATCAAATAATAATCATGTAAGGACGCGAAAGAGACTCCTATTAATACCGATATATGATTAATACCGATATATGATTTTTTGTGGCTATGAGCGGTTGAGAATAAATCTTCCTTTGGTGGATTGATTTATTACAAAAGAGAAGCAAGGTCAAAATACATTACACGGGTACGTTTGTCTTCGTCATCATTATTAAGAAACTGATAATTGTTCTTAATATAGAAAGGGATTGCATCAACGTATGCATCTACAGTGACGAAGCGACAGCCGGATTTATTGTCAATAATAAAGTAATCTTCAATAAATTCAAGAAGGTATGTGCCAATAGATTGGTGTTGCGCAGATTGTGATATGGCGAGTCTGCCAATCTTTATTGCAGGATAACTTCGAAGACGTTTTTCATTAACGAACTTGTGCTTGCGGAATCGATTAAATTCGGTTTTGCTTTCAAAGTCTGAAATAGAAACTTTATCATTAGCAAGACTGAAGTATGCAAGCACATCGTTAGTTTCTTTATCTTCAACAACGTATGTAACCGACAACAAGGCATTACGATAAAGATTAGCTTCATTCAACAAGAAATCATTCAAATCTTCATCTTTACAATCAAACGTAGAAATAGTATCGCCTATATTTAAGCGACGTACTATGCATCGTTCCTGAAATTCCTCCCGCGTCATAATCAATTAACCATCATTTTAATGATCGTTTCGTAGGAACGTCTGATTTGCGCACGTTTTTCCGGCGAAACCTTTGGCGGGTTCTGCATACGCTCCTCAAATCGGCGAGCATCACTGCCGAAAAGAATTGGAGTCTCTTTAATTGGTCTTGCCATTATTCTTAAGTTTACTTGGTAATTACAAAGTTAAAACAATTTTCTGATAAAAGCTGCTTAAATCCCAATTAATTTGAGATTTATATCCTATTTATTAGTATGTTCTGTCTTATGACCTTTCCCTGATCAAAAGTCTAAATTACAATTTATCAGGATGTGCCCAATAAGGTGAAGGGTTATAAGAAATTTTTCAATTTTATAGATTTGGGGTGAAAATTTGATTTAGTCGGATTTGTTTGCTATCTTTGTCTAATTTAATTCAACTTTCGCAAGCGGAAAGTTGAAGTTTATAAGTTTAATCGCGCTGTGCGCAGTTTATGAGTTTATTTTTTGGGACGCTAAATATCAATTCGTGTCAATTTAAACTTTTTAACTTCTAAACTCTTAAACTTTAAGTTGAGGCTTGCGAAACTTAAATAAAAGAATACAAAGATGGCAGAGATAGAAGTTATCAATTTCGCCGACACCCCGAGTCTGGTGAACCGCTATATGCTCGAGATGCGCGATATAAATATCCAGAAGGATCCGTTGCGTTTCCGAACCAATCTCGACCGCATCGGTGAGATTATGGCTTATGAAATTTCCAAACGCCTCAACTATAAGAACACTGAGGTGCAGACTCCTCTTGGCACAGCTGTCTGCCGTGAACCCGCCGACCAGATTGTGCTTGCCACAATTCTGCGTGCGGGGCTTCCGTTCCATCATGGGTTCCTTAACTTTTTCGATAAGGCTGAAAACGCTTTTGTCAGCGCATATCGCCGCTATAAGGAGAAAGGTGATTCGTTTGACGTACTTATCGAATACCTCGCTTCTCCTTCGATCGAAGGGAAAACACTTCTGCTTGTCGACCCGATGCTCGCCACCGGCAGTTCCATGGAGTTGGCTTACAAGGCTCTTCTCTCTAAAGGCGAGCCGGCTCATATTCATGTGGCATCAGTGATAGCATCGCGCCAGAGTGTGAAATATGTCTGCGACCGTTTCCCTGCGGAAAAAACAACACTATGGTGTGGAGATATTGATGACGAAGTAAACGCGCATTCATATATCGTGCCGGGACTCGGCGATGCCGGAGACCTCGCATATGGCACTAAAGAGTAAAAATAATTTGTAATGTTGAATGTGAAATGTGAAATTAAGCATCCGCCTATATGATCGCTCATTTAACATTTAACATTACTCATTAAACATTAAACCAAGTGATCCTCACTCATATCGACATATTGAATTTCAAGAATATCCGCGACGCAAATCTCGATTTCTGCGCCGGGGTAAACTGTCTGTTGGGTAAGAACGGCATGGGCAAGAGCAACCTGCTCGAAGCCATTTATTTCTTAGGTATGAGCCGACCTATGAGCTCAATGCCGGAGACCGCGCTTATCCTTCATGGAGAAGATATGCTTATGGTGAAGGGTGAATACTCGATGGATAACGGCAGCGATGAACTCGTGACCTGCGGCATAGTCCGCGGCAAGGGGAAAACCCTGAAACGCAACGGCAAAGAGTATGACCGCATTTCAGAGCACATAGGGAGATTCCCGGTTGTAACCGTAACCCCAGCCGACAGCGAACTGGTGACCGGAGCTGCTGAGGTGCGCCGGAAACTGATGGATATGGTGATCTCGCAAGCCGACCGCGCATATCTGTCACAGCTGATTCGCTACAACAAATCGCTTGAATCAAGAAACCGTATGCTCCGCGCCGGACTCTCCGATCCCCTCCTCTTCGAAGCCATCGAAACCCAGATGTCGGAAACGGCACTGGCTATCCATGCTGCGCGCAGACAATGGGTAGAGGAAATATCTCCAATATTCCGACAGTATTATTCGCAGATTTCCGGAGATGCCGAGAAAGCTACGATTAAATACAAAAGTGTGCTTAACGAGCTGTCGCCCATTCAGGTATTCAACGAAGACAGAGCAAAAGACCTGGCATTGGGATATACTTCTCGCGGCATACACCGCGATGATCTCACCACCGGTCTCGGCGAATACTCCATGCGGCGTCTTGGGAGCCAGGGGCAGGTGAAATCATACACAGTGGCTCTGCGTCTCGCCATCTTCGACTATCTCAAGCAACGCAGCGGAATTACCCCGATTCTGCTTCTTGACGATATTTTCGACAAGCTCGATTCCGAAAGAGTGGCAAGAATCATGGAGATGGTTAGTTCCGGTGACAACTTCGGACAAATTTTCATAACAGACACCAACCGCGAACACCTTGACGAGACCATCGCTCCTCTGACGGGAGAGAGTCGCCTTTTCGAAGTGTCTAACGGAAGTTTCAATCTGATTTCCACAACCGATGAGACGAAATGAGGCGCAATCAATAGGAGATGTGCTCAGGTTAACGATCCAGGAGTGCAACATGGCGGCGAGACTCGACGAGCAACGCGCCATCAGTCTATGGCGCCCGATTGTGGGGGACCACGTAGCCTCTTGTTGCGGACGCCCAACTGTAAAACTCGGCATTATGTCAATACCGGTTCCCGGAGCTGCATTAAGACACGAACTGACAATGAACCGCTCCTCAATCATCAGGCTGATCAACGACAAACTCGGAAAGACCGTGATTTCAGAAATCAGGTTTACAGGGTGAGGCGTTAGGCATTAGGCATTAGGCGTTAGGCATTAGGCGTTAGGCATTAGAAGCTTCGCCGAATGGACCTAAAACCTAAAGCCTAAAACCTAAAGCCTAAAAATTAAACATTCCTCATTAAAAATTAAACATTAACCCAAAGTGAATCCCCATAATATCCCCTCACTCTCCGAATTCAAATATGAGACGGACCTCCAGATCCGTTTCAGCGATGTTGATGTGTTAGGACATGTCAACAACACCGTTTATCTCTCCTTCTATGACACAGGTAAAGCCTGGTTCTTCAGCAATATTCATGAAAGAATAATAGAATGGAGCAAGGTTGAGACAGTGATAGCCAATGTTGACTGCTGCTATATTTCCCCGATTTTCTTCGGTGAGGAAGTTGCCGTCTATACACGATGCGAATCCATCTCCGAACGGAGTTTCAAACTGCTGCAGGTTATCGCCCTCAAAAAAACAGGCGAGATAAAATCAGCCTGTGAAACCGTGATGGTATGCTTCGACCCAATTACACAACATTCCATCCCGATGCCCGACCATTGGCGCCGCGCATTGGAAAAATCTATGACAAGATGATAGATGTAAAAGAAGAGATGCGTTCCATACTCCGCAGAGAGGCGGACGCAATATTGAATATACCCGTTAGCGACGCATATGGACGCGCCGTGGAATTGATAGTGGAACACGTGAACCGTCGTGGCGGAAAACTCATAACATCGGGTATGGGAAAAGCGGGGCAAATTGCCATGAACATAGCTACGACATTCAGCTCTACCGGCACTCCTTCCGTGTTTCTTCACCCTTCCGAAGCACAACATGGCGACCTGGGTGTGATCCAACGTAACGATCTCCTTCTCCTGCTAAGCAATTCAGGGAAAACACGTGAAATTCTCGAACTTATAGATCTCGCGAGAGTATTGAACCCCGAGATTCCAATAATCGTTATAACAGGAGATGCCAACAGCGTACTGGCTCGCACTGGAGATGTGGCATTATGGACAGGAGGCGCACCCGAAGTGTGTCCCCTGGGCATGACTCCGACCACATCCACCACCATGATGACAGTTATGGGGGATGTGTTAGTGGTATCCACAATGAAAGCAATCGGTTTCTCTGTAGAGGATTATGCCAAACGCCATCATGGCGGTTATCTTGGACATAAATCAAGAGAGGCAATAAAATAATCGAGAGAGGCAATAAAAATAAAGGATATGACAATGATAGAAATACCTGTTGATCTCAAGAAGGTCGACAAAAATACCAGAGATCATGAAATAGTTGACGCAGTGCTCACCTGCCGCAAGACAGCCGAAAGCCTCGCAGCGGAAAACCGCTATATGGATGCGATGGAACGCATAGTGGAAGGTCTGCGCGAACTGCGTGAATTCTCCAACTATACCGATCATGAGTTCCGCGCGCTCCTCGTGGGGCTGCTTTTTGACCTTTCGGAAATACATTTCCAGCTCAAAGATTACAAGCAAAGCGAAAAAGAGCTCGACACTCTTTTCAAGGTGCTTGAAAACCTTATCAAAGAGGATGCGGAACGTTTCGGGAAGTATCATATCCTCGCGATGGAACTCTCCACCCGAATATTGCGCTCGCGCAAAAAGACTCTTGAACTTCTGGTAAAACAGCAGATCAACGCCGGGGTGCTTTATGATAAAGTGAATGCCGGTGTAAGCGCTGCCACCGAGCGCCTTATTGAATCGCTGAGGAACGTTGGCGAATTACTCGCCTCTACAGGTGACTACCGCGCAGCTCTTAAGTTCTACTCCGAAGCCATCAAGCTTTCGAAGAAACGCGCAGGGAAAGTGACACGCAAGGAAGTGAAGATGACCATCGAAATGGCAAAAATCATGATGCGTCTCAGTCAGATGCGTCCTCGCGCCAAACGTTTGCTTGAGGCAGTTCTTCCCCACGCCATCGCTCTTGAGACAATCGAGCTTGAGGAAGATATCCTTGCGCTGATCGAGATTCTTGACTCCTATGCCCGCAATGAATCCGGATGGAAAACCTTCCTCCACAAGGTGCAGAAAGAAGCTAAGAGCCGCATCTCCAAGCTCAAGCCTAAAGCCTAAAACCTAAAGCCTAAAACCTAAAAACAATCATGTCAACAATATTGAATACGAATGGTGCCACTCTCGAGATTCCTCGCATAATCGATGCCGAAGGTTTCAAATGCGCAATTTTTACTGCAAAATGGAATCCTGAAGTGACTCATGCATTGCGCGATGGCGCAATTGATGTGCTTCATAAAGCCGGTGTAGACGACAAAAACCTCTTTATCGAAGATGTGCCCGGCACCGTGGAGCTCGCCAATGCAGCCGGAATGGCTCTCACATCAATGCCCGATCTCTCGGCTGTGATAATAATCGGCTGTGTGATACGTGGGGACACACCCCATTTTGATTATGTATGCCAGATTGTGGCTCAGGCGACAGCGAAATTGAATGCCAAGGGACGGACGCCGGTAATATTCGGAGTGTTGACCGTCGAAAACCTGGAACAGGCTCTTGACCGCGCGGGGGGCAAACTCGGCAACAAAGGCTCAGAAGCTGCTGTAGCGGCTATTGAGATGGCAAATCTGCATTCACGCGCAGCAGGCATCCGTTTTGCCCCCTTCCGGGAATAATACCGCAATATAGAAAATTAGAATCAATGGTTCATAAAAATAATCCTTGATTTTTAACATTTATATGTAACGATTTAACAAAATCGGCTGCAATATCGCAGCCGATTTTGTCGTTTATGCTATACACACACCTGAAAGGTTCTGTTCAGCGAGCATTGCTCGCGTCTTCAAGAGCTTGCAAAACTTAAATAAATAATAATCAATTATACTGTAGCAAATCAAGACGACACTTTTTTCATGACTTAGATATGTTTCAATGAGACCTTAATCCTTATGCCTCAACGAAAAACATAATTGTCTAAATTTTGGGTTATATACATTAGTAATTTCTATCGTCTGCCCAAAGAACGGTTCGAGAGTGCCTCAATCATTCAACTGATTCCCGCACTCTTAGCTCCGTCCCCTTTTAGGCAGGAAAATCCCCGCACATCGTGAGATGCGCGGGGATTTTTTCATTTATCCGCCTGTGCCAAAGCGCGATGTATCAATATCTGAGTCTTTTGGCTTGAATCCATTGAATCGCCAAATGAATGTCAGTTTAACATTGCGGGTCATGTCTCTCACTTTCATCCGATAATCCTGACCGGCATCGTTGATAGTCATCGTAGGCGACCATTTGTTGAATATGTCGTCAGCTTTCAGATCCAGTTCACAGCAACGTTTCTTTCCAAACTGCCATTTAACCCCGGCATCGACTCTCCACAAACCGGACATTTCCGCTATACCCTGTAACGACGGAGAAATATAACTGAAATCAACCGTTAATGATACGGGACAGTTCTGGCTGAACTTGAAAGAGTTACTTATGGCACCATAGAAAATCCATTTGCTGTTGTCAAAGCTTATGTCGTGGAAATGATTGGCTTTTGCACGCCGGTTCATCACATTGGCAGAAGCAGAGGCATTCCAAATATATCCCACCCCAAATGGAGCGTAGAGATTAAGTCCAACAACACGTTCATAGTCCATATTTATTGTCTGATAGATGAGATTGAGGGCATAGGGCGACTGATACGGCAGCTGCACGGTAGTCTTGTCGCCATATTGAAAATACAGCGTCGCAACATACTTCTGCTTAAAAATATAATTGAACTGGGTGTCATACTGAATGTAGGGCTGCAACTTCGGATTACCGATCACCGTGGAATAATCGTTGATATAGCTTGTGCCGCCATGCAATTCCCAATATGAGGGATAGATGCGTCGCGTGCTTAGATTAAGCTGAAAGATACTTTTCGGGGTCTTGTAGTATGTAACTCCGAGTTGAGGAATGAAATTCCAGTTGTGCTGATATTTATTGTTATAATATTCACCTTCAGCGGAGACATTGAACGATAACCCCCAATCGAATGAACGTTGTGTGCCGACATAGAAACTTGCCACATCCTCGTTGATAACATCATCAAAAGCCGGCATATCATATGGATAGTTGTGCTGCGAGCTCTGATCTTCAGAATGCTGGTACTCACCACCATAGTTAAATAACCATTTCCCAAGCTGATGTTGCTGATCAATATACACATGCCAGCGGTTTATATCCTGACGATTCTCTGAACCAAGCAGATAATCGGCACCCTTAAATAACGATTGGGAACGATTTTCTGAATACCGGGTATAATCACCACCCAACGTCATACCGAAAGGTGCAGTATAACGCAAGGCAATATTGTGATAACCGACTGGAGACAGCATATTGTAGGCATTTGTGAAATCGCCCAGCGTACCTGATGACAATCCACACCTTTTAGAGTCAGAAATTATCTGACCATTATATGTGAGTTTTAGAGTTTTCCAGGCTGCGGACGCATATATTGTATTACTCCAGTTTTGACCAATGCGACGCATGTTATCTTCAATCACGGTGCGATTTCCATTGAGTAGATGATTTGAACGGGTTTCCTCCTGATTCCATGATTTTGTCCTTGACAATCCATAGTTCAAATCAAAGGTCCAGTCCTTGATTGCATAGGTGGCTGCAAGTCCACCGCCATACGAACCGTAATGAGCTTGATTGTATCCGACTCTCACCTGTCCCTGCAGACCATCGAGAGGTGTAGGTGTTTTCAGCACTACATTGATAACCGCACCATTCACATGATACTTTGCGGGAGCCGAATACATCACCTCGACATTCTTCAGCCTGTCTACAGGTGTGGTATAAAGGAGCTGATAAAGGTTCTGCAGGGGCATGTTTGTCAACTCGCCATTTAGAATAATCGTTACATTTGATGCACCTGTAAGACCAATCATACCGTTATTGTTCGTTACGCCCGGTAGATAGCCAAGCGCTTCAAGTATGTTGTTTACCGGTTTATCCTTGACAATCCCTGGCAGGGCAACGATCATAATGCCATCTTCACCTCTGACCTGCGGTTTCTCTCCCCTTACAACAACTTCGTTCAGCTGTCGAGCGGAGAGGGTGTCCCTAACCTCAGCCCGAGCATAGATGGTTAAACTATGCAGAATTGTAATAAGAAATAAAAAGTAAGCTTTTCCCATAGCAGTAGTATTTTTATGACGCAAATATACCTCTCCTTACTTTCATATCACCATAATCAACCTTATTTAGCCTTAAATGCTCCCTTATTTAGTCTTAAAACAGAGTAAATTCAAACGATTGTATGACGGATTATTCATATATTTGCGGTGATTAATGATTTTAATATGAGACCGCGAGCACTTCGTGGTTGAAGATATGAAACGCTTTAAGACAATATCAACCACGTTTATTATTGTCATTGCAGTTATTTTCGGCTGCAATGTCTATTATCTCATATCCCTTTACAATTCGATAAGAGCCAATGTAGAGCGGGATGTAATGACGGCGTTGGCGGATGCAGACATTGATGACATGTGGGAGCGCTCCGATCGAGCCAACCGCGCAGCAATAGCCGCCCAACAGGCATACGCTGAAAACGGAGATTCCATAACCAGGACACCGCGTTCTGTATCCGGAGTTAAGGATGAAGATGGGAATTTCGTCACGACCTCAACAAACGAAGAAGGCAAAACAACGGTGAACAAGACACCTCTACGTCGCGACAGATCGTATTCTAACCAAATGGTCAATGACATGAGCCAGCAGATGCACGAAGCTATGGATCCGTTTGTCGATTTTAATTTAACTATCATGGACAGTATCGTGATTGAACGTCTTGCCGACCGCCACATATATCCGGAGTTTGTTGCCGTAGAAGTTGTTAATTCAAAAGATACTGTTTTAAGGAGTAATAGTCATGTCCCTAAGAATCGCTTAGATTATGATATGTTTTCCTTATGCTTCAATCCTGATTCAGGTATGTACTATCGAGTATATATGACACCTCTCACACGTCATATCATCTCAGAGATGTCAGGCGTGATTGTCACGGTCTTTCTACTTATGGTCACATTTGCTTTGGCGTTCTGGTACCTGTTCCACACCGTGTCGCGCCTGCGAACCATTGAGGAAATGAAAGATGATTTTGTAAGCAATATGACCCATGAATTGAAAACCCCTATAGCTATAGCTTATTCTGCAAACGATGCTCTTATTAATTTTGGTACGGACAACGATCCGAACAAAAGGAAAAAATATCTGATGATCGCCAACAAGCAACTGAAACGCCTTGGCGAACTTGTGGAGAATATTCTTGCAATGAGCATGGAGCGAAGAAAAACAATGAAACTCAAGCCGGAAGAATTCATGTTGCAACCATTTGTTGAGGAAATCGCAGCAATGCAGCGAATGAGAGGCGACAGGAAAGATTTAACAATCACAGTGAATATAGATGAACGCACCTCAGTCGTAGCTGACAAGACGCACTTTGCAAATGTGCTGAACAATTTGATTGACAACGCAATCAAATACTCCAATGATAGCGTTGAAATATCCATAACCGGCAATGAGAAAGAGCTCTCAGTCTGTGACAACGGTATTGGTATTCCATCAAAGTCGATTCCTTATCTGTTCAACAAATTTTACAGAGTGCCACATGGCAACCGTCAGGATATTCGAGGCTATGGAATTGGATTGTATTACGTAAAGAGTATTCTTGACAAAATGGGCTGGAACATCAGCGTCAAGAGTAATGAAGGAGAAGGCTCTATATTCACCATTAAATTCAACAACCATGAGCAACAAGATACTGTTTGTTGAGGACGAGGAAGATCTCACTCTGATTGTAACCGATACGCTACGCGGGCAAGGATATGAAGTGATCACTGCCGCTGACGGTATCTCGGGAATTGAAAGATTCAAAACGGATGGCGCCGACATTGTTGTTGCGGACGTCATGATGCCTAAAATGGATGGTTTTTCTATGGCTAAAGAGATACGGAAGATATCCCCTGCAGTGCCGTTGTTATTTCTCACAGCCAAAAGCACAATTGATGATGTAGAGAAAGGATTTGAAATCGGTGCCAACGACTATCTTAAGAAACCCTTCGAGCTCCGCGAACTGATAGTTAGGATAAAGGCTCTGCTGCGCCGACAAGGCTCCAGCCGTGGCGAGGATATCAAATTCTCATTCGGGCAATATCTTTTCAACGTTACTACTCAGACACTTTCATTTGGAGAGAGAAGTATGGAACTCTCCCACTTCGAAGCCAAGATACTTGAACGATTGGCAACCAACATCGGGAAAACCGTTGATGCTTCGGAACTGATGATTGCCGTGTGGCAACGAGATGAGCCATGCAATCGCAACTCTCTCCACGGCTATATCCACAAGCTTCGCCGCGCATTGCGTCATGACCCCTCCATCTCAATCATAAATCAACGCGGCTTCGGATACATGCTGACCATCCGTTCCATGAGTTTCTGATGTGCCACGGCATACAAAGAAACCCCCTCGGGGGTGCGAAGGGTGTATGAGGTAGGGATTGAAGACTTAGGGTCTAGACTTGATGCTCGATTTACGAAAGCCCAGCTACCGTGTCGTACTAAATTATGTTTATGGATCAGATATTCAATTTAAATGTATGGTGACCTATGCGAAGGATAAAAGTTCCGTGTCTGTTTATGCGGATATCACGTTCTTTACCAATATATATCTTAACACCTTCCAAATTATAGATCTCAGCAAGAACGTTGTCTCGTATGCCGCTGATGTGGATTATACCGTCTGTGACAGAGACGTACACATTATCTAAGCTGTTGTCTATGTCTCCAATTCCCGTGACAATATTCCTTTCAAACACAACGTTTAGATTGTGCGCTGTGGCATCTGCTCCATCAATAGTATAGTTGCCTTCGGTATCGAGTTGTTGCTTTACGTCGATATCATTATGGGTAACCGAATGGATGGACCATTCATCGTTAGCTTTGATATTTACATTCAGCGGAGCGACTTGCTCGTAAACCGTGAATGCGGCGTGGTCGGGTATGCTGACAGTTACAGAATGTGGCCAAGACTCCGTGCCGTCACTGATAAACGATAATGTTTTCCAAACATCCGACCGGTTATATGCTTTTACGCTACCAAGTGGCACGTTTAAAACGGGTGGGGTGGTAGTGGCGGGACGTGAAAATGTATTGGCTTGCAGGGGAACAGGATTTTTCCAATGCACGGTTATTTCTTCAAGATTAAAACACCAGTCGAAAGCATAATCATCTATCTTGATGTCTTCATCGGCACCCTCAAACTCAAGCGTTTTCAAAGCAATACATGATGCAAATGCATATTCTCCGATTGATTTTACTGATGCAGGAATAATCAAGGATTTGAGCCTGCTACATTTCCGGAAAGCCATTTTGCCGATTTCCTCAAGCCGGGAAGGTAACTTAAGTTCCGTAATATTTGTGAAGTTCCCAAAAGCATCATAACCGATGCTTGTAATGTTGTCCGACATATGAACCTTGTCAAAACGGCTTCCTGCATAACTAAAACCATTCATGCCCACCTCGGTCATATTTTCACCGAGAATCAATGTGGCCAGGGGTGCGTCTCCCTCGTATTTGAATGGCGATTGGGTTTCCTGGCCGCGTTGCCAGTTAAAGTTGCGGTCGAGTTCGAAACTCGTAAACGGCACATTGCCGAAGCAACGGTCTCCGAGATAGATGTATGCCTCGCCCGGCCGGATAACTATTCTTTTAATCCGTTCATTCCCTGCAAAAGCATCATTCCAGATATGGCGGATTGGATGAACCTCGCCCTTATAGGTAAGCGAACCGGGGATAATGAGTGTCTCATCTATTTCATCGGGGAAAAGCGCCCCATCGATTATTACCTGACCGTCTTTGAACTTGCGGTCATCAAGCCTGCACAACAGTCCATCTACCATAAAGAGTGCATCGGACTCCGCTATGCAATGGAATTTATTCCACCCCGTCTCCTTGGCAAATACGGAGAGTGTGCCTTGCGGAACCGTCAGAGTGGCATTCTGAAAAGTTTCGGATTCGAAAGCGTCCTGAATATTGGCATTTTTTAGTGCATCTGAATACAGTTTCACTTCTTTTAGCTTCCCGCAGCTGCCGAAAGCATTTAAGCCTATATTTTCAATAGCACCGTAGAGGGTAATTTCCTCAATCCCCGTCCCGTAGAGCGCATACTGTTTGATGTCTGATATTTCATGTCCCAACAGAATGGAGGTGAAGCGCCCTGCGCCCGAAGTTGAAAGGGCATAACTACAGATTTCTTTCATGTTTTCTCCAAATATCACTTTAGATTCGGTTTGGGAGGTCTCTTCATCGGCAAAGAACGGGTGTTGGGCGGCATCTCCTTCTTCAACAATCACAAAATCGCGGTCAATTTCAAGACTTGTGAAAGGAATATTGGCAAAACAGCGGTTGCCAAGAGTGAGTGTGCCTTCTCCACGCGAGAATATCACGCGGCCAATATGTGCGCAATCAGCAAAAGCATCTTCTGCGATATGTGTGACCGGGATTTCTGTTTCCTTGAATACGGGTGTGAGTGTGGCCGGGATATTCAGTGTCCACGACACCTGAGTATAATGCACTACTTCTCCAAGAATCGAGATGGCAGATTGGGTATCGTCGGTGAACTTGCATTTAAAATTATCAACATAGAACAACCCATCGGGCATAGTTACATTGACTTTAACCGATGTCATATAAGGCTGTCCAGTGTTATTGTCCCAGTCTCCCATTATGAGAATGTATGTCGAGCCTTCGCCGACTGCCGTGATTACGCCGTCGTCCGAGACCTGCGCTATGCTTCTGTCATATGAATTATAAGAAATCCTGTATTCACTGTTGGCAGTGACTTTCATATTTATTTTGGCAGTTTCCCCTGCTATGAGATTGAACTCATCCGGGATTAACTCAACATTTGTGATTTGGGCCACTGATGTGAGCGATGCTAATACCAGTAGTAATAGTGTGAGAATTTTGGGTTTCATTATTTTGCAGACTTGGTATAGGTTATCGTAATAACGCTATCTGATGTGATAGTGGTGTCGGCATTGTCGGGATTGTTGAGAGTGAGACAGCCGTCATCGTCGAGCTGAGCTGTGAGATCAATACCCTCAAGCATAACGCTGCCGATGGTCTTGCCTTCGGTGCAGGCGATTTTAATCTTAACAGGTTCTGAGCCGACCGCGATAGTGAAACTGCCGCCCTCGTGCATCTGCACTGTGACTGTATGACTGCTATAGCTGACAGTTGTGTCATAGTCAGTAGCCATTAGCGGCAGTCCCATCACTGTGAGAAACATAGTAAGTAAAAATTTATGCATATTGGTTGTTTAATGATGCCATTTCATAACTTTGAAAAAAAGAAAAACGTGAACCAACTATGCCACGTCTTGATTTGAAGGTCCTGAGAAAGCCTGTGTGCAGATGTAACAATAGCAGCCCACGCTATAAGCGTGAGAACCACTATGCTATCCTTGCACGGTTGAAAATTTCTCAGGTTCTCAAATCACAAGATAAGCATAATGCTTCTTATTCTTCCAAAATGTCGTGCGAGCCTAAAGACTTGCGACTGCAAAGTTAACTAATATTTCCAGAATCTTAGGCATATCCCGTAGAAAATTCGTAAAATTCATAAGACTCAGTTGAAAAAAGCGGTCGAAAAGAGCATTAATTTTTTGCAGTTCCGTAAGGAATGATTAATTTTATACCAAAATATTTGAGAAATTTCGGTGCTAACAAGCGTTAGAATGAGCGTCACTGCGCGAGGAAATATAAAACAGACCGTTATGGAGAGAATTAATGAAAGTCAACCTCATTCGAATTTGTTTTTGATCCCGGTTTGAAAGCATACTCATTTTCAGAAACGATATTGGATGGAGGCAAGGATCGAGCGGGGTCGGAGCTGAAACATGTGGGTTGAAGATGAGAGGGTACCGTAAGTCTGGTATTCATAACTCCGCTTGTTCAGAAGGTTGGTGGCTGTGAGCGAAAGTCTGAT
>CABUVO010000026.1 GCA_902495075.1 uncultured Porphyromonadaceae bacterium | reverse complement strand
TAGTGTCTTTATCTATGAGTTCTATCAATTCAAGGAGTGTTTAGGTGTGTTTTTTCTCATTACACTTAACACTCCTTATTGTATTTTGTATGTTTAATATAAGTCAAGATGACTTCAGTTTCACTTTATTGCATTTACAATAATTAACATAATTTAACAATGGGGGGGGTAATTTGTATTTTTATATCTACTTTTGTAAAAATATTTTTTACGAAGTTGTTTAAACTAATTTTTATGGTAAGATTTATTAAGATTTGGAAGCAGGTTTGACCGGTTGAAGAGGAAGCAACTTCCATGTTGGTTCCTATGAAAGCGGGCAAAGATGCCCAAAAGGTTAATAAAGATTGCCATAAAGTTTACAATTTTTTTAGTGTTTTTGAATAACGTAAATTAGTTTAAACGACTTCTACACTAATTATTTTAAACAAAACAGATTTAATTTATTAAAAATGAACAAACTTTTTAAATTAACCTCCATCGGTTTTGCTGCCGTTGCAATGGTTATGACATCTTGTAGTGACGACGAACCGGAGAATCAAACAGAACCGTCAATCAACAACGTATTCACTCAGGGTTTACCCGCATCAGTAGATGGCGCTACTTTCACCACTAACGAAAAAGGTCAGGTCACTAAAATTCAAGACGGTTCAGACGTTGTCACTATCGAATACGGATCTTTCACACGCGCAACAGAATTCAATGCGCTGATGAAAGTTCGCGACACAAACTATCCCGAAGAAGGTTATGACTTCTATATGCAACTCAATGCCCAAGGATTTGTAACTTACGCTCTCGAAGTTTATCTTGATTCCGAGGGTGGCGAAGACACCTGGAAATTTGAATATAATGCCGACGGACAGCTTACACATCTTCAGCGTAGCGAATCAAACGATGATTACAAGATCACCTACATCAATGGAGACATTACAAAAGTTGTGCAGGATGAAGAGGATGGCGATCATCGCGAATACACTATCAGCTACACCAACGATGAATTCAAATCTGTTGTTGCCAACAAAGGTAATGTTATGCTCTTCGATGATTTCTTCAATGTGGATATGGATGAAATGGGCATAGCATATTTCGCCGGTCTTCTTGGCAAATCTACAAAGAACCTTCCGATGGGTTATACAGAGAAAGGAATCGAAGGTGGCTCTGAATACACCTATTCTTCAACCTACCACTGGATCTTCAACTCCAACAACCTCCCGACAAAATTCTGGCAGGGCGATTATGACTACGATGCTGTAACCTTCACCTGGAAATAATCGAAATCTAATTGGTTTGCCCCGTGGCTATCAATTAAGAAAATTGGTCAAGACTAATTGATTAAATAAAAAAACCACGCTTTGCAGAGCATTTTGCAAAGCGTGTTTTTTTGGCAATGCCGGTTGAGTGAAGGCACCTTGGTGTCCCGTATGCTATAAGCTTATTATACATTCATTCTTCATCATTCTCCCTTTTCCCTCATCAATCTAACCACACACTAAAACACACTAAAACATCATATGAATTTTAGAAAATTCACTCTTATATGTTGGGGATATACAAAAATTTGTTAATTTTGTATTTTGAGTAACATATTGTTTGAAATGTTTTTTCATCATGTAAGAAGTTATTTAATGTTGCCTTTTATGACTAATACATTTTCACAGATAGCAAAGATTTTCTTCGTTACTTTCTTTTCAATATTTGCAGCCATATCTGCTTTTTCACAAAGAGAACGTAACAATATCTTCCTTTTCGATTGCACAAACTCCATGAAGAAAGCGGGACTATGGCAACCGGCACTCAGTGCCTTCGATGCCACCATAGCCACTCAAAGCCTGATTCCTGAAGCGCAATTTTCAATAATCCCCTTTGGCGATGGCAACTATCCCGAATTTTCATTCATATCTGGAGAATATGCCAAATATGAAAGGAAGATAAAGGATGCTTTTGACAATGCCATGGCAGATGCAAAAAACACCCATATCTCCCCCACTCTCCAGAAAGCTTTCAACAAATGTGATCAGGCAAAAGACAACAGAATATTTTTACTTACGGATGGGAAACCGAATCATAATGACAGTCCGGAGAAAGTTGCCACACTTATAGCATCCTGGTGTGGAAAGAAACGCAATACACGCCTTTTCTACGTTGCCCTTAACGATAAAGCCCTTGATCCCCTTATAGAGCAAGCAATTGACAATTGTCCGGATGCTTATATCGTGAAGTGTTCCGACAATGTCATCCCGCAAGTAGAAGATATAACAACAACTATAGTTCATGCCAATATTGAAGACCTTAACGAAATCCACCAACTCGGATTCAGTTCACCTGGTAGCTACCCGGTGGAGATTGCCTGCAATGATCCTTTATTTAAGGTTGAGGCTGCGGGAGGTAGAATAGATAACCAGAAACTACGTCTTATAATCTCATCTCGCAATGGTGAATCCTCGGAAACACTCCATTCTCGATTATCTCAGATGATAACTCCTGGCGAAGATTACCGCTTCAATATTAAGGCTACCATCACCGACAAGAAATACGTAATAGCCAATCCTGATATTACAGTTTCAATGTCAGACCATATGCTCTCAAAGCTTACTTTTGCTGACGGAGACGTTGACGAGATAGCAGGAAACAAAGCAGTGTGGCATGACTCGTTTCTCTGGAGCGACGCCTCGGATCCCGGAACAACTGAATTCGATCTGGCTCCGGCATTCAGCAACGCAACTCCTGCAACCTCACTGACTCTGTTACCGATTCCTGAAGAGGGTCAAAAACACGACTTTCGATTATATTTCAACGGAGACGAAATTGCCCCGAATGGATCATTTACAATCATTCCCGGAAATGAAGCGAAAATCAAAGTTGTCTTTAACAGTGATGCTCAGGAAGGGAAACGTTATTTTTCTCTCATAAAAAAGGATTCTAAAGATCTTGACATTATCAACGCTTCTGAGATTTCAGAATTTGACAGCATGTCCCTCCGCACCAGCTACGATGTAGAGTGGAATCCCCTCAAAACGTTGCTCTTCTGGCTTGGTATAATCATATTTGCTGCTTTGGTGCTATGGCTTGGATGGCTTAACAAGATTTTCTTCCGACGCATCAAGGCTAAACGAATAATATTCACCGGACCGGGACAATATTATATTTCTAAAAAAATTAAAGGGTGCCGTGAAGTTGTTTTCACAACAAAAAAGAAAAAACAAAACTTCATATCTCGGCTTTTCGCTGGGGAAGTCAAATATATTTCTGCCCCCCATTTTATTCCCGAAATATATGTCACGGCAGGATCAAAACGAAAAATAAGACTCAAAAGCCTGTCGAAAGGGATGGAAACCTGGGACTTCATACCATCCGGAACCCTGAGTCCATACGACAAAGCGACCGCCACTAACCGACAGACAAAAGAAAAATTCAATATCGAAGTGCAATAAAAGTTACTTTGAATAATCACGGAAATAAACAACATAACATATTATCAAACTATGGCAAATCTAAGACGCACACTCATTATCGGTTTGGGAGGCACCGGTTTCAAAGCCATTCTCAACGCAAAGAAAATGTTTTATGAGAATTATGGTGAAATCCCGCCGATGATCGGATTTCTTGGCATCGACACAGATCGTCCGGGACTTGAGAACGCATTTGTGACAGCTAAAGATGGCACAAAAATCCAGCTTACAAAATCCGAGCAGCTCCCCATTTGCGTTGAGGAACCTCTTGATATTTACGAACGCAATTCTACCACAAACCTCTTCGACTGGCTTCCACAAAGCAATGTTGGCGGTCTGACAACCCTGACAATCGGAGCCGGGCAGATGCGATCCAACGGGAGGTTTGCCGTTACAGTAAACGAGCATAATATTGAAAACTTCCTGAACCGCAAGCTTGCAGAAGTTAATGATGCCCGTGTAATAGACAATGACAAATACGGTCTACTTGGTGCGCAGACAGAAGTGCACATGGTTTTCTCTCTTGGCGGAGGCACTGGAAGCGGAACTTTCCTAAACACCGCTTACCTTATTCAGCGTCTTCTTCCAAATGTAAAGATTTCCGGCTATGCCGTTCTTTCCGATGTTTTCCGCACCATGGTTTCGGGCGCAATGTCTTCACGCGTGCGTCCGAACGGAAAGGGAGCCATAATAGACCTGGACTATCTCGCCCATCTTGAACCGACTTCCGAACCGGTGGAGATAAAATGGTTCCAGCAGACCGATTCAGTAAAAAACCGTCCTTTCACCGCTCTCTATTTCGTGGACAACCGCAATGACCACAACGACATGTTCAACGATGTCGCTCCCATATGCGAAATGATTTCTCTGGCTATCGTAACTTCAGTCGGAGAACTTGGTGTCACTCTTGATTCAATTGCCGACAACGTCAATAAATTAATTAGCGACGGCACCATGGATATCAAAAATAAAAAAGCGTGGGTTGCAAGCATGGGTTGCGCTGAAATTATATTTGATGGTAAACGACTTGCCAATATTTACGCTCGCAAAGCATGCAATCAGATCATCAACTCAATGCTGAACGGAGGATGTGATGACCCTGGAAATATCGCAAATGCCTGGTTCGACAACAATCATATTCGTGAGAATCTTGGAAAAGACGATGTCATTGATTATTTCATGATGCCAAATCCTCCATACACCTTCTCCGATATAGACAACCCGGAGAATCCGGAACCGGAATGCCTTGACTTCATAAACAACCGCGCTACGGAAAAGCCCGCTGTCCTGAACGAAAAACTTGACAGTCTTAAAAGCCGAATAGACTTGTCGTTAAGCGATTTGATGAATAAGCAGGCAAACCGGGAATGCGGCATATTCCTATGTAATGAAATTCTTCACAGCATACTTCATACAGTTGAGTTGTGTGATGAAGAAATGAAAAATGAAATAGAAAATCTGGAAGATGTGCTGCCAAGCTTCGAAAGCGCATTGACCACCAACTGTAAAGAACTCGCCGACTGCATGGACAGCTTCTTCAAAAGAGGTCGAAAGGGTTACGAGGAAGAGGTTGCCACGCGTACCATGGCTCTTGCCACACAACGACGCGAAATCGAACGTAGGAAATACGCACACTTGTTCTATTCATGGTTGCGCGTCCGCTGTCAGGAATCAATAAGCAGAGTAGATACTATCATGAAGAACCTGCAGGCTGTACGCAACGACAACAATAATCGGATACAACAGCTTATACGCGAGGGTGGTGCTACATCCTTTTTCCAGTTCGACCTCTCAGCTTCAGAAGCCGAGAAAGTCATCTGTCCGATTTCCGACATTGTTTTCAACAACTTCGTAAAGGCAATGGTTGACGAAGGTGGCATTCAGGCTATAGCAGCCATGACCACCCAACAGACAGAGGAAATAATACTCCGCTTCGCACGTATGATGCCCAAAGTTAAAGAATTTGAATCAATGTCGGTTGATTCCGCCCTTGATTCCCTCTCTCAGGAAGAACTCGAATCGCTTGTGCGCAAGGCAGTGAATAAGTCACTACCGCTTATCTCGTACTCATACAGAGGATTTGATGCGGATCTGAAGGAACGTCCCGTGGAAAGCTATTATGTCGGTGTCGCCAACAAAGCGAAATCCCGTCTATATAAAGACAACCTATTCCAGAATCTTGTGGCAGGAGCAAAAGATGTGCAATTCTCTGAAACAGGATTAAGCAACAGGATCATAATATATCGCCAGCTCGGGGTGATTCCGGCATTCACCTTGAAACCCCTCGATAATTATGCGACCGAATATGAGAAATGGGAAAACGACAAGCCTCACGGCTCACATTGGGACAAAAATCTCCATGAACGTATGTTGAGGGAACGTTTCAGTCTTATGCCCCGTGATGTCGTGTCGGAATCGAGAGTATTGGACATTTGGGTGCAGGCAATAATATGTGATCTCGTGACCTTCAACAACGCAACATCACAATATCAGATAAAGAGCAAGGGAATGGGAGGCAGACCGCTCAAGGGGTGGCTCGTTGATATGGGCGACACCCGTGAGAAAGCATTCCGATATCTTGAAGACAATCTCGATATTCTTGAGCCGGAAATAAAAAACTCCCTTACAGAGATGGACGTTCCGGGACCGGACAACATAATCCGCAAAAAGGCGGCTCTTGCCCTCGAAGCGGCAAAGAACAACACATATCTGTCAACAATCTCCAAATGTCCCATTTCTCCCGAACATATCGAACACTACGAGAAAGAAATGGAGCTTATTGAGAAAGAGATGATGCATATTCTTGACAACGCTTAGACTTTTTAAACATGAATCCTGTCTTAACTATATGGACATCGGAGAAAACCAACCTTCTGGCAGCTAAAACGGCGGCATTGCAAAGCGATGCCGCCGCCGGAAGGCTGTATGACTCCATAAATATTGCCAACGAGACACCGTCGGAACTTACTTCAATACTTTCAAAGAAATATCGCGAACTCATCACCCTGACAGCAACGGACACAACTCTCCACTCCATTGTAATCATTCCGTTGTTTGATAATAAATTCGAGTCTGCACTTCGGTCTGTAAGGGAAGCCGTAAAAAACACACCCGACAAAATCTCTCTGCATGTGATAGCACTGCGAAAAAATCTGGCACGCATATTGAATAATGAAACGGGCAACGCACAGGATACATGCGAAATCGGCAATATCAAGATATTGGATGAAGAATCACAGACAGGACATTTCTCATATACGATACTTGATGATTATGTTGAAAGCGGTGCTCCGCTTGATTTCACCCTTAATACTCTCTCTGAGTATTTGGCGTTTATTTTTTCGGCATTATGCGCGGATTACCACCGTATACTTCCTCCCGCAATAGTATCCGGCACAGATGAAAGGAATATCGCCATCGGCATCTCTAGCTATCGGTTCAATCGAAAAGGCGCATGCTCCCTTCTCCTTCATAAAGCATTCATTCGTGCACTTGAAAAAGCCGGTGTAGATCAAGAGATTGTTGATACTCAGAAATGCCTGTCAATAGCCACATCCATTCTTGCCGGCATCAACCTGCGGTATGAAAAGTTCTATAAAAAGATTGTAGAACCCCTTTATAGCAAAGGAAACCTTTCCGACGGGGATATTGCAGCCAAAGTCGGAGAGCCACTGAAAAAAGAGATTTCGGAAATAAAACAACATCTGAATGCCTTTATCTGCCGGGAAGATTTGTCTCTGCCTGAAAAAGAGGGTATTCTTGCGCTGATATTAGGACAGGACAACGTAAGGCTGCAAGGCGTGCAATATGATCAGAACACGATGCTTCTTGATGATGTCTGTTGTGATCCAATTGACATTTACGTTTCCACATTCAACGAAATCCCAGCGGAATCATCAACCCGTTCTCTTCTTCCCGTGCGGGGGAATTATGCCAGATTGAAAAAGTATATTTTGGATTTGGAAACAGGAAAACGAGAAGAATCCGATGAAAACGGAAATGCATTTAATCCGCTTCCCGCAATTAAGAAACTTAAACGTGAGATTCTTGATACCACATCTTTTATCCGCAGAAAATCCGACCAGCTTCATCAGCTTGAGACACTCGACAGGCAGCGTATAGACGTTGAGAGACAAAATAACAGATACCTTCCTCCTACCAATCCTAAAACGGCAGAAATAAAGGAACAGCCGCTTGACGAGAGATATTCCCCTACGGCAGGAATCAAGCCCAAGGAGTCAGTAGATCTGCGGTGTTTCTTCTCGGAAGTGCGCAACCAGGGCAATCTCGGTTCCTGCACAACATTTGCTGTGGTATCCATGTATGAATCGATTGTGAACCGTCTTCAAGACCGGAGTGATGACAATAAATCCAATCTCAGCGAACAATTTATCTATCATTATTCAAACGTTGTGAAAGGCAGACCGGAGGGAGGCAGCAATTTCTATGAGCAACTTGAGGTGCTCGGGACCAAAGGTATTTGCGAAGAAGCGCTTTTCGGCTACACATCCGGCAATATTGGCACAGAACCTTCTGAAAAGGCAATTAAGGAAGCGGCAAACCACCGGGTCCTGAAAGCATTGCAAATCCCGTTGCACGACACAGGCGACAAGCTTGAGAGTATAACTCTTAATCATCGTCTACTCACCTCTGCTCTTACAGAAGGTCATCCGGTTGGCATCGCCATTAAACTATATGATTCCTTCGGCAAGAACGGAGCATATGTCAACCGCCCCTCTGAATCTGAAATAGCAGCGGGAGAAGCTGAGAACCATGCTATGGTAATAGTAGGATATTCAGAGGAAAACAAATGTTATATCGTCAGAAATTCATGGGGAGAAGGGTTTGGAGATAAAGGATATTGCTACATTTCCTCCACCTATATAGATGATCCTGATTTCAATATGTTCAGCTGCATCATCACGGAAACAACAGAAAGTGGCGATAGTAAGAACGTAGAGACACCGGGACTTATCGCACCATTTGCCGGCACTCAGGCACAAATCGAGATGGCTGCAATCCGCAATGTGCTTGACGAGGCTCATCTGATTCTTAAAAACAATCAGCAGCTCTACAACGACTATTACAGATATTACAGTAATCTGATGCAACGACTGTGTGTTCCCCAGACCCGCAATCTCCTTCGACAGGAAGCGGAATCCGCATGTCTGAACAGACTCGTTGAAATAACAACCGATAAATCACATAAGGAGAATTCATTTATTGACATTCTCAAGAATTATAAATTTGAATTGCTCAAGCGTGCACTCAAAGCTTCGGGAGCAGCAGCTTTCTTAACTGCAATGGCATGTGTGCTTTGCTTTGCATTCAAGAGCATTGACAATACCACTAAATTGACGGCAGTAATAATCGCTGCCCTTTCCATATTCATTGCAATCTGTTTCTGGATTGATAAAATATCCCGGCAAAGAAAAAAACGGTCAGAACTCAAAAAGGATATCGAACATCTGGCTGTGATGGAAAACAGAGTGCGTAAAGAGTTGCTTGAAAAGCAGCTCCAATATCACGTTGCCGGAATGTGGATAGACAGCTTCCATGATCTTCAGCTTGAAATGGGAAAGACATACCACAGGTTACAAAGCTTTAACTCCAACCTGCGTTGCTGGATGGATGAAGACAAACGTGCCGTCGCTTCTTTCGCTATCCCTGAAGGCGCAATGTTCATATCTTTAGGAGATCGGGAACTTTTTGAAAAATATTTTAACGATAACCTTCCGAAACTATTGAGACATATAGACCTTAATGCAGCATTCAGCAATTATTCCATTGATTCGGAAACAATTCAGGAAGCACGGACAAGACTCCTTAATGCCGTTGAGAATACTGTCGGATTGCTTTTCAAGGATTTCAGGATGTTTGATTTCTTCACAGAACAGCAAACTTATCCTTATGTAAAGAAAGAAAGAATTGATGACTTGATCGGAAAAATGATAAATCTTGGGCAGCCGGCATCTCGTCACCATGCAATGACCGTTAACCTCCCGATTCGTCTGATGCTCGTGGATGTGTCTGATATCGAGCGGAGAAGATGGAATGATACTGTTGAACGACATTTTCCATCTCACACAGATGTTCTCCAGATTCAGGATCCCGATTCTTTCACCCTACTTACAATCCGACCTCTTCCAGCAGATGCAATACGCTAATAAGTAAGATCATTATCGCCAGGGGAATTCGGGAGGAACTGGATGACCCTTTACTTGCTGGCGCACGCGCGAGCAGAAGTCGCGGACAATCTTCTTTACCGGTCCAGGTTCCATTCCCAATACTTTGAACAGCAGCCCTGCTTCATTTGGAAGATGCGTGATGCCACAGGCAATCATCTTGTCGCGATCAATAAAGGCTTCTGTGGATTCATATATCTTGTCGGCATGTTCCTTGGGAGTCATGACAATCACGTTGGCAAAGACATCGAATCTGCCCATTATTCCTAATTGCCGCACTGGGGTTACATTCGGATCAATCACGAATTTCTCTCTGAAAAGCTGTTCACCGTCTGGACGCTCGCCATGGCTACAGACAGAAAGTATGTCGTATTCAAACAGTTCACCTTCTTTATAGTATTTCCTCCCTCCCATGTAAATTTCCGAATAAAACAGCGTTGCCGTGGAATCGACGCAAATGCGGGTGTCGGAAATAAAACGTGTGTGCCGACAAGGATAAATAGGTTCGGGCATGAATTCAAGATACGCACCTTCCTCCAGAACAATATTCTGAATCATTCCCGAATAATTATATCTCATTTCAGCAAGCTTGGTTGCAGCGCCGGTTGAAATCCATGCAAACGCATTTTTCCTAACTGTGATGTCTTGCTGATAACGGTCTCCGTCGACATTCGGACCACCTGACGACAGAATATAAAGACATGGCATCTGAGGCATCTCTTCATCAAAGTACAACTCTTGCTGGGCAATTAATGGCACACGACGGTCAAGGTCACGCAAAATACTTTTCCCGTCAGAATCCAACTCGAAACCGAGACGCAAATATCCGTGTTTGCCGGGAGCGCCTACATACATCTGTTCGGGCTCTCGCAAATATCTCTGCATCTCTCGCGCTGATGAAAAATCCACCTCAGGCACGGAGGAAGTCTTAAATCTATCGTTCTTGATCATATGTCTATCATTTATCGCTGTCAAACAGCGCCATCTTGAATATGAGGTCAACCAATTCCTCTATACCCTCTCCAGTCATGCAATTGGTAAACACAAACGGTTTGCCGGGACGCATGAGCTTCGAATCGTGATCCATCACTTCAAGCGAAGCATGCACGTAAGGAGCGAGGTCAGTCTTGTTGATCACAAGGATATCGCTCTGTGAAATGCCGGGACCATCCTTACGCGGAATCTTATCGCCGGCAGCAACGTCAATGACATAGATAAAGAAGTCAACCAGAGCCGGGCTGAACGTAAGAGTGAGGTTGTCTCCTCCCGATTCTATCAGCACGATATCTGTTTCCGGAAACTTCTCTTCCATCTCCTCGACCGCCGCAATATTCATCGACGGATCCTCCCGCACCGCAGTGTGAGGACAAGCCCCTGTTTCCACACCAATAATCTTGTCTTCATGAAGGATACCCTTAAGCGTTTTGCGAACATGCTTTGCATCCTCTGTGGTTACTATGTCGTTGGTGATAATCAACACTTTCTTTCCGCGTTCAAGAAGACGCGGAGTTATCGCCTCAATCAGAGCCGTTTTGCCGGAACCTACCGGTCCACCTATTCCTATTCTACAAGTCTGTGACATCTTAGGTTAATGTTTAATGTGCAATGTGTAATGTTTAATATGGAAAGTGCAACAAAATTCATCTTTAATTCATGAACATTCGCATATTCCCTTTCTCATGGAGCGAAGCGAGGATATCAAGTTCGGGGAAGAATGCGTTCATATCTTTCAGTTCCATCTGTGAAGCCTCTTCATAGAGTTTTTCCACATTCTCCGAAAGATCGAAAAGTATCTTCTGTGTCTCGTAATGAGATACCCTCACGCAGCGCAATGCTGCTGAAAGCACCATGTTTATAACGCCATACTGATGTGCGCAAAAGAGCGCCTTTTCGTCAACACCGGCGGCTGCATATGCTATTCCCTGAGCCACTGGGAATGTGCCCGGCACCTTTTCCTCTTTTATATCCTGAAGCCATCGGCTCACAATATCGTTGCTGAAAAGTTTCGCCATAAGTTCGGCAAATTTCTTTCCCATACGTTTCAGCATCATGCGCGCCTCATCATTCATCTTAAATAGAATCAACATTCTGTCTGCCTCCGCAATGGTATCATAATCACCTTGCAGAAAAGCCCTGTGAGCATGGATAGCCGTTACCCCATCGCTGTATGCTGCCTGCAAAGCCTGTGAAGCCGTGAAGGCATGAAGTGTCGGGGCATCATGCACAAGATGTTCGAACGAGGCTGTCTCCAACCCATTGGAGAATGAGAACGTGCCTACAGGAAATGTGGAATCAGTGAATTGCAGCAGCCGCGAAATCGCTGACATGTCTGCATCAATGTGTATGCTCATGGGCTATTCCGTTTTCATCAAAATGAATATGTGAGGTGGGATGATGGTGATGTTCGCCAAGACCATGACTGTCATGACCAGCACCACCGAAAAGACGACGGATCTCATGAGGTGCAAGATATGGGATTATCTCAAGTCCTTTCTGAAATTCGTATGTGATACCCTCGAGATTATGAGTCTCCATAACACTCAGCATAACCTTCTTGTCGACTGTAAGCGGGACATACACCTTGGTTCCTTTCACAACGGCTGGCCAATGCTGGTTGCCTATGGCATGACCCAACTCAACCGAACGGCGTATGATGGTGTCATGATCTTTGTCAGCAAGCGCTCCCAGATCTATCACGAGTACCGGACTCAGCTCAATCTTAAGAACCGATGCCTTTTTGGTCTCAGAATCGTAGTCAATGACATCACCATCCACAACTTGAGTGTGTCTTTTCAAAGCAATAGGATACTCCGTGCCGCTGACACCTTTCCCGAGAAAACGGCTCTTCTGTGCCGTCCACTGGTCAAGGAAGATATAATCGATATCTGCATCATGGAGCTTTTCCTTCCATTCGGGATCTTTATTCATGTTCCCGATAATTTCGGTATATACTTTCATAATTCGTAACCTTAGATATAGTAATTTCTGTGGAATCAAGAGCTGGCAATATTTATCAGCTCCTATCTGACTTTATAACAATTCCCGTCGTGTTTTGCTTAATTAAATGTTAAAAAAATGTCGGATTGCCACGATAAGACAATCCGACATAAATTATATAATCAAATTCTTCGTTAGCTGAACCAGTAAAGCTGAGCAAGCGCGAGTTCTTTTGCCGGGGGAACAGTTGCGGGATAACCGTCAACAGTAACTTCAAACGTCTCGGGATTAACCTCGATATTCGGAGTAGCAGTGTTGCGAAGCATTGATTCTTTGGTAAGCTGTCTGACATCATGAACAGGGTATACAATACTCTTCAAACCATATTTCTCCTTGATTCCTGCTTCTGCGGATGCGCGACTCACAAACGAGATACGGGAGTTGAACAATGCCTCTCCGAAAGCACCATACATCGGACGCATGATCTTAGGCTGCGGAGTGGTGAGCGAAGCATTCGTATCACCCATGTTGGCCCAGTTGATAAGACCACCCTTGATCACCAGCTGAGGTTTCGTACCGAAGAATGCCGGCTCCCAAAGCACAAGATCCGCCATTTTACCTTTCTCGATGGAACCGAGAACGTCGGAAATACCATAACAGATAGCAGGGTTGATTGTGATCTTAGCGAGATAACGAAGCACACGGAAGTTATCGTTTGAATCTGAATCTTCGGGAAGTTTACCTCTTACCTGCTTCATATACGATGCCATCTGGAACGTTCTCATGAACGACTCGCCCACTCGACCCATTGCCTGGGAATCAGAAGAGACCATGGAAAGAATACCCAGATCATGGAACACATTCTCGGCAGCCTGCGTCTCGGGGCGCACACGACTTTCGGCAAACGCCACATCCGACGGAATATTCGGATTCAGATTATGACAAACCATAATCATATCGAAAAGCTCCGCCTGAGAGTTGATACCGAACGGGAGTGTCGGATTGGTGGATGACGGAAGCACATTCATCAGTGACGCCACCTTCAAAAGGTCGGGCGCGTGACCGCCGCCTGCACCTTCGGTGTGATATGTGTGGATTGTTCTGCCATCAATAGCTGCAATACTATCCTCCACGTATCCTGATTCATTCAAGGTATCGGTGTGAATAGCCACCTGCACGTCGTAATTGTCGGCAACCGACATACAGGTTCGTATCGCTGCCGGAGTTGCGCCCCAGTCTTCATGAATCTTGAATCCGCAGGCACCTGCCACCATCTGATCCTCAAGGTTCTCACGGCACGCACAATTCCCTTTTCCCAAAAGGCCTATATTGATTGGAAGAGCATCAAACGACTGAAGCATTCTCTTAAGATTCCATGCTCCGGAAGTGATTGTAGTTCCGTTTGTTCCATCTGTAGGACCGACACCACCACCCACCAAAGTAGTAATACCATTTGAAAGGGCATCATATGCCTGTTGAGGGGCACACATATGAACGTGACCGTCAATACCGGCAGCCGTCAATATCATGTGCTCGCCCGATATGGCATCAGTTGAAGGACCGGTAACAAGATCGGGAGAAACACCTTTCATTACATTCGGGTTACCGGCTTTTCCGATACCGGCAATCTTACCATCTTTAATACCCACGTCAGCCTTCACCACTCCCAAGATAGGATCAAGGATGGTAACGTTTGTTATCACAAGGTCAAGACTTCCCGCTCCTGAGGAACACTCGTTAGCGAGCCCCATTCCATCGCGAAGCGTCTTGCCACCGCCATAGACCGACTCGTCACCAAACGTGCGGAGGTCTTTTTCTATCTCTACATACAGATCGGTGTTGCCGAGTCTGATTTTATCGCCCACGGTCGGACCGAAGAGCATATTGTTTTCTTGTCTTGATATAGTAGCCATGGCGGATTATTTTTTTATTTCATTATCTGTATATTCTGCTTCTGCCTCCTCTTCGGAAACAGTCTTGTAACCATACTCTCCAAGACGACGGATAGCTTCCGTACGTTTTGGATAATATGTCGGTGTATCTTCCAGACCTGTATAGCCGTTAACCAGATCATCAAAACCGATCACCCTGCGCTTGCCGGCATACGCCACAACTTCCACTTCCTTTTCCTCCCCTGGTTCAAAACGAATGGCAGTAGTAGCCGGAATGTTGAGATGACATCCGTAAGCTTTCGGACGGTCAAATTCGAGATAACGATTTGTCTCAAAAAAATGGAAATGAGAACCAACCTGAATCGGGCGGTCACCAGTGTTGCGCACAACGAGTTTGGCTGTGCGGCGATTTGCATTATACTCGATGGGGGTGTCGGCGAGAATCACTCCGCCTACGGGAACATAATCCTTTGGTGTAAATCCAGGAGTATTGGGATAAGCGATATCCGGTTTTCCGGGGAATATTCCATCAGGCTGTGAATAAGTTTCCTGAGGTGTGTTTTTATTTGGATCCATAGTATTATCTTTTTAATTATTTATTTGATAGGATGGTGGATTGAGATCAGTCGCGAACCGTCGGTGAAGACTGCCTCAACCTGTAACAGCGAGATCATATCCGCCACTCCCGGCATAACCTGATCTTTTGTAAGCACCTGTGAGGCGTCATGCATGACTTCTTCAACTGTCTTTCCCTCTCTTGCTCCCTCAAGAGCCGAGCTTGTGATATAGGCTACAGCCTCGGGATAATTCAACTTAAGACCTTTCTGCAGACGTCGCTCAGCGATCATGCCAACCATCAGAAGGGTAAGTTTGTCTTGCTCTTTGGGTGTGAAATGCATAATAATCTAAATTTTGATAAGGTTCAATCTATTCATTCTGACGATCCGGAAATACCGGAATCGCCACCATTAACATTTATTAAGTAAACAACATTTTACGCATGAAAGTTTACCTAAATTAATGCAACATCTTTTATTTATAATACTTCCAAATTAGACCTCTACCTAAAAGCGCGTTACTTAAAATTTCGGTGTCGTAGGGCGGAGATAAATTTCTTTACAAGGTCTATCCACATCATAGTCTGGGAGCGATCGGGTTGTTGAAGGTTCATGACGATGCGGTGCCATCCCTCAGACGATGGCTCTTGCGGAATCTATCCGAAATTAGCATACTTGCAGTCAAACCAGCGGCAGTTGCTAAACTATGAGAATATCTGTCCCACCATCCGACTTCCGGCCAATGGAATGAACCCGGAACTGCCGGTATTTGACTTGGTGCATTTGAAGTGAATGCCTTGCCGAAGAACTTCTTCATAAACGTCCACAATCAGTACCTCTATACTCGCGGCTGCGACTAAGAAGACCTTCTCGAACTCCTCACCGCAGGCGCCGATGACTTCGACACTCTCTACATCGGCTGCGAAAAATTCCCTTGCCACGATACTTTTTCGCTATCAATGAACGGCGTTTCTGAAACCATCGATAAATTTTTCTGTCACTATACCCGCTATTCCAGAATAATTTAGTAACTTTGCATTGACCTAACGCCGTGAGACTTCAAATTAAGAAGCCGGAGCGAGGGAGGTCATTATATAATGAAAGCGTTTATCGACGCTTGATTCTTGGCTAATCTGGAATGTGGCAGTTTCAAAACTTCGTCAAGAATGAAGTAACGGTAGATGTCTCGGGTATGGTTAATATACCCTTAGGTGGATTATACCTTATAGGTATGTCCCCTTTGGTGTATCATATCATACGGCGTAGGCTCTGCGTTACTAGTTCTACGAAGTGACGGCAGCCACAGCCACAGATTAGCAGGACAAGTAACGGTACGGATCCTGCGCTTTTTTTGTTTAACAAGTCCATAGAGGGTCATGGACTATACAAATAAATGGAGAGCCCTCTATGGATACTCCAATCATACGTCATATTTTTGTTATTGCAGGTATAACTTGCGCAATAGCATTATCATCATGCGGGCGAGATGTCAATTCAATCGCGGACCCTCATTTCGATTCTGATGGAGCACCGCTTGACACGATTGTTGAGTTATTCACTCCAGAACTTCCTCAGTCTGCAAAACTTTATGTTGAGGCTTCTGGAAGCATGAATGGTTTCTTTCGTGCCAATCAAGCTAACAATTTCAAGAAAACAGTATGGTCTGTTTTCTCCGGCGTTGCTCCAATTACCGATGGCAATGTTTACACTATGTCGAACGGCGGCGATATTGACACCCCCGTTACTCTCGGTAATTTCCGCAATAGTATGAATGCAGGTGCTTTCGTTTCTAACTCATCAACACACGTACCTGCGATGCTTCACAATATCATCAAGAATATCGACACCGCCAAGAACGAAGTCGCTATTCTTGTTTCTGATATGAAATATAGCCCTATGGGTAAGACTGCCGCACCTGAACTTCTCCAATATCAGGAGCAGATCAGAAACGTCATCGGCGTACACTCGAATGTTTCGCTCTCTTTCGTTTGCGCTAATTCGGAGTTCCTTAATCCTAACGGTTCCGTTGCCGAAGCCAACTCACCTTATTATTTCATTATCATTGGCAGTTCTGAAAATGTGGCTGCCATGAGGAATAATATTGCTCGTTGGTGCGAGGCAACCAACTCCTATGTTGAGTCAGGCGATATGGCTATGAATTACCATACACCTTCTTACTCCATTGAAAACGTCAAGAACGGTCAGCTCAGTGCTGAACATCCCAAAAACCTCATTACGGTTTTTGACCAAGGGGTTTCTGATACTTGCTCTTTCATCGTTCGCGTCGATATGACCGGCTATCCCTGGGGAGCCGTTGATGCCGATGTCCTCAAAGACTGCTTCAATGCAAAAGCGGTCTATGGCTCGTCTGTCGATGTTGAACTTCTCGCCGACGATGAACACCTCGTCGATAACCATGCCTATAAAGGCGACTTCAAACGTGTATCTTACGCTGACTATCTCGTGAAACTCTATAACGTCGCCCTCGATGACGAGGTAATCGAGTGGACCTTCACCAATAAACCTTTTGACGGTCGTTACTTGATGAACTTTAACACAATCATCAATGCAGACCAAGAGAATGACCTGTCAGGCTCATTCTCTTTCAATAAGTTTATTGAGGGATGCTTCAACGCTCGTCTCAATACTTTCGACGAGAATCCGGTTCGCATCCTTGTTTCTTCCTACCAATGAAAATAAAATCAACTCATCATGGGTATCATTAAAATATTCTTCCTCCTACCGTCACGGGGCAAGTTCTTACAAGGATTTGCCGGAAACGACCAGTTGAAGGCTCAGGCGGAGCAAGTATGGAGACAGCTCGATGGGCTTTCGCCTGTTCTGCTTATTTTAACCGCTGTCCTCGGCATCGGTCTCGCGATTTATTACTATACCGGGTATAACGAAATACCGGGTCGTCATTACAAGATTAAACATTGGGGCATTTGGGCGGCTATGGCCTTTATTATCTCGCTTGTTGGTACTGCCATCATTGAATATGTCGGCATCAAGACCAACATTCGTACAGGTCTCACGTCCCTCTATTGGCTGTGCGCTCTGAATAACGCCCTTTATTGCTTGATTCTTTATTTTTTAACCTCATTGGTTTGGTGCAATGTAGGCCGTACCAACGCTTATAAATTCCTCAAATTCTGATTATGAAAAGGGTATTTGTATTCTGTATCGGCGGCACCGGCCTCCGAGTTATGAAGTCCATTACTCTGTTGCTCGCAGCAGGTATGGACGCTAAGGGTTATACGATTGTCCCTGTCCTTATCGACCCACACATGGACTTGGAAGAAAAGCGCAATTTACAAACCCTTATTGGCGAATATGAAACTGTTTACAATAATGTGATTCTCAGCGACGGTAAACGCCTTAATCCGATACGCGGATTCTTCGGCTCTGATATTGCAGACCTGGCGAAACTGAATGGTCAGCAAAACGACATATCCGAGCCCATCGCTGAAAAACGCTCTTTTGGTCAATACCTCAATGTTGGCAATCTCAATTCCGAGGACGGGAACAAGTATCTCGTACAGACTATGTTCTCGCAAGCCAATCTTGACAATGACCTGTCTGTAGGCTTCAAAGGTAGTCCTAATGTCGGCACGGTTGTCCTCGGTGAGATGATAAAGGGTGCAGATTGGTTCCAAGCGTTCTGTAACGCTTGTCAGAAAGGCGACCGCATCTTTATCATTAGCTCGATTTTCGGCGGCACTGGTGCCTCAGGCTATCCGCTACTTGAAAAGAAGGTACGCAACTCTATCAACCATCCCAATGTCAAGGATGCTATTATGGGTGCCGTCTCGGTGCTTCCGTACTTCTCGCTCGAAGACCCATCGACAACAGATAGCGACATTGATTCGGCAAACTTCCTTACCAAGACGAAGTCCGCTCTTGCCTATTATGAGCAAAGTGTGTTGTCTGACTATCTCTATTACGTCGGCGAGCAGGGCATGAAAACCACATACGCTAACGACGAGAAGAAACAGGAAGATAAGGCACATTTCGTCGAACTTGTCGCCGCGACCGCTCTCTTTGACTTCCTGTCAAAGACTGACAAGCCCGACAAAACTCAAGCTCTATCACGTGCCATTAAGGAAGATGTTGAATCTCTTTCGGTTTCTTCTCTCGGCGATGCCTACAACGATGTTGTTAAGGCAGTCGCAGATATGATGTTGCTTTCTCGTTTGGTTTATTTCCTGCCTAACGAGAGCCAATTCCCTCTATCGAAAAACCGGGGCTTCGATTCTGATTTCTATGCTGACAAATCTTTTGTTAGCTTACGCAATTTTCTTGCCCGTTTCTCGCAGTGGTATCAGGAACTTGCAGAGAACAAGCGCGGATTCGCTCCGCTTACCATCGCTGACCCCGACAATCGTTGTGCCAAACTCTCCAATTGGATTCAGGACTTCTCGCTTGATGCCAAAGATGAATCATATTACCTGTTGGATATGATACGCGCAAGCAATAAGGATAAAGACGATACTCACACAATTAAGTTCCGTCGTTTCCTTGATTATGCTTACCAGGCTATTGATAAATATACCTCTAAAATAATGTAACGCTATGAGTAGTGTTGACCTCAATATAATCGAGCGCGGTCTTAAAGGTCAAGAGTGGACGGCTGAAAAAGGCCCTATCACTGCTGGAGACCTCGCTAAAATCTCAGAGCAACGCACTAACAATAGTAGCGCGTTAAATGCCCTTCCGACTCCTTTTGCTCGTTTCTTCGTTGTCAAGGAGGCTTTTCGTCATGCCCTTGAAGAAGTCAAGAACCCTAAGAAAAACGCCGGAGACGCTTATAACCATCTCGTGTCTGACACTCTCGACGTTTTTGAACTTCTTTATAACCATACCTTCCACGAAGCCCGTTGGGATGATACCCGTAAAATCGTTATCCGTGAGTGGGAACTTGCCACTGACCTGAAGAACTTGAAAACACAAGTTCCTATTCTCGGTAGTGCCGTGGAAAATTACTTTGCCTCTGACCTCAAAGCATCCGGCAACCGTCTGTTCTTTGTGGTGCTCGTCGATGGTGGCCGCGATTATCTTCTCGCCACTTCATCGCCGTTTACGGGCTTCGTAACTCCTCCTGACCTCGATAAGAAGGTAGACCACCGTGGAAACGGCACTACTTTCTTCATGGGTAAACGCTATCAACAGATGCCTTCGTTGGTTCGTAAGTCCGGTGGTACTTACTTCCGTGATATTCGTTTGTTCGGTGCTCGCGACAAGGATTTCAAAAACTATATGTTCCATCTCGTTGATAATTCCCCTCTGGGCGATGAGATGAAAGAACTCCGCGACTACATCAAGCAAATTCAGATTACAGACCCGGAAATCAACAAAAACTGGCAACCGCAGTTCAAACCTATCATTTCAGAAAACTCTAATGAGCTTGTCGTAAATGGTCTACCAATTGGCAAAGATTCCAGCCTAAGCACTGTAAACTTTTTCAATGACACTCTTATCAAACTGCCTTTCCGTCTGTCTAAGGACTCTTATCAGCCGATGACATACGCCGGTGTAGATGAAGACAGAGATTTCGACTTCATGTTGCCTATCAGTCACGAAGCCTTATCTCTTATCGAGGGCGATTTCCAATGTGTCTGTAAAAGAACCAATGCCAAAGTTATCATTACTCTTAAATATAAGGGTCAGGAATACACCAAGGACTATTATGTCGATTCCGATAACTTCGGTACTCGTGGTAGAATCGTGAACCTGCAACGTGAAAACATCAGCTTCAACCTTGCTGTTTTCCCTAACATCCTCTCTCCGAATAGAAACGAAAACAACTACTTCAAGGTAATGGCGGTTATCAACGACGCAACTGCCGAATACCGCCCGGTTTCTATCAACAATATGGAGATGTCGTTCTTCTTCAAAAACGACGATAACCGTTTCGAGGAAATTGAAACAATTGACATGGATAATGCTCACGCCAAGTTCGGCGTTCGTCCTGCCGTTGTTCGCTCCGAGCAAAATGATGAAAGAGAAATTGATGCCGGATCCAAATTCTACGAGATATTTAATTCCCAATTTGACGCTATAAGCTTGCGCTTTACTCTCGACAGCGGGACCTGCGAGGGTGTGCTGCTCCCAAATTGGAAACGAGCTCAGCGTACCCAAGACTCCTACACTTATGCAGTGGACCTTGGTACCACGAACACCTATATTTCATGTTGCAAGTTAGGTCAGGACAACGAGCCTGAACAGCTAAATATGGGCGAGCCAATGGTGGCGTTCCTCCACGATTTCAAGCATTCTTCTCAACACTCGCTTGTTTCGGTGATTGAAAATGCTATTGCTCCGAAGTGTCGCAAGAATTTCAATACCGAGTTCGTTCCGGCTCTCATCGATGGTTCTATCTATCGTTTCCCAATCCGCACCGCTCTCTGTGTGAAAAAAGGCGACAGAAGCAAGCCATCGCTGTTTGACAACTGCAACATCGCTTTCTTCTACGAGAAATCTATTGGGCTTGGTAACCAGTCAATCCTTACAGATATTAAGTGGGAGGACAGCCACGAAAAAGAACTGCGTCTCTTTATCCGTGAGCTGCTCCTTATCATTAAGACAGACGTTCTCCAAAAGAACGGTCTACTTGCCAATACTAAACTGATTTGGTTCAGTCCTCTAAGCTTCAAGGGTGCTATCAAGGACATCTATACGACCATTTGGCAAGAGGAAGCGAAGAATATTCTTAATATAGGAACTTCGCAAATCGATTGTGTCTCTGAATCCGAGGCTCCTTATTACTATTTCAGTAAAAAGAACTCTTTCAACAGCGTTGACGCTGTCTCTATCGTCGATATAGGTGGTGGTTCAAGCGACTTCATTTATTTTGCCGACGGCAAACCCCAAATCGCAAACTCCGTTCACTTCGGTTGCGATGTTCTTTGGGGTAATGGTTTCAGTGGATTCGACAATGACCGAGTAAACGGCATTTACGAACGATTCGTTGAGACCATTCATCTCGGAGACCACACCGATGAACTTGAACAGCTCAATATCAAGATGCGCTCCGACCGTGAGGTTTCCACTAAGGACATTATCAACTTTTGGCTGAGCAACGATAGCCGTTGCGAAATCACCAAGAAGTTGAAAGAAGCATACAAGCCTCTGTTCCTTTATCACTTCGCCTCTATCGTGTACTTTATGGCGAAGATGTATAAGGCCAAGAACCTCGCGTGTCCGCGTTCCGTCCTTTTCTGCGGAAACGGTAGCCGTTACATCGACAGCCTGCTTTCTTCGGATAAGGCGACCATAAAGGAACTTGTCGCCATAATCTTCAAAAATGTTTATGGCGACATAAAGGATATTCAGGTTATTCTTCCCGATAGCCGAAAAGAATGTACCTGCTATGGTGGGCTCTATCGCAACTCTGATGTCGATGTGCCTGATGAGTTTAACTTCCAAGGTGTCTCTGATAAAGTCTATGAGAATGTCGAGCAGCTTAAAGCCGACTTCCCCGCGGTTAGTCGCGACCTTCTCAATACCTTCGCTTCGTTCAATAAACTCTACGCAGATCTCCTTCGTATCCTTATCTCTAAAGGTGAGCTTGATAAACAGGTTGACTCAACCGAAATTATCAACCTTATTTCTTCCGGCACTCAGGATTCTCTGGAGAAGAACTTCAAGACGCAGGTCATTCAGAGGCTCAATGACAGCGAGGTTTACCACGATTCGGTATTCTTCTTGCCTATTATTGATAACGTGTTAAAACTAACTAAGATTTAATATGTTTCAGTCAGGCATCTCTATCGCATCGCTGATTATATCTATCGCGACTTTTATAATCGCGTTTGGCGTACAACTCTATTACTTTTTCGGGAACCGAAATAAGTTAGAGACAGTCCGCAATTTCTTCGTTAAGAAACGGGAATATGAAGTATATGGTGAGGCAGAAGACTCTCAGCTCAATCCTTATGTAGCGGAAGAAGGCTCCAGCCTACACACTCTTATCAAGGAGTTGAATGAGTACACCAAAAAGAACCACGGCACCACAGATTTTTCGGTCATTCAAAACAAGACTGACCGAAAAATCAATGTCTTGTATGATAATGCAACCTCACGTATTGCATTCCCTACTTATGTAGGGCTTATGGGTACTTTCATTGGTGTATTCCTTGGCTTGTTATTCTTCACTATCGGCTTGGGTTCTTCTCCAAATGGTGAGGGTATTACTGACGAAACTATCGGCAATCTTATTTCCGGTGTTCTCGTTTCGATGTCAACAAGTTTCATCGGTTTGCTCCTTACGACGATTACTCACCATCTTGCAGCCGAGACTCAAAGGGTGGTTCGTGAAGACAAGAACGAGTTCTACGAGTTTATTCAGAATGAACTTATGCCGACCCTCGGTGTCAGCATGGTTGCCGCTCTGAATAAACTACATCACACCATCAACCTCTTTGAACCGTCATTCAATAATGTGATTGACCGCTTTCAAGCGACTTTTGATTCTTGCACTCAACGCTTCGGTTCTGCTTTCGAGCAGAACGTAACCATCGTTTCCGAAGCTGTGCGCGTCATGGGCGAGAATATGGACAAAATCAATGAAAATGTTGACCTACAAGCTCAACTTCTCAAAACTCTCCGCTCTCGCGGGGTAGTTGAATCCCTCGATGCTTTTGTTCGTGCTTCGCAAAACTTTGACCTCGTTACAACAGCTCTTAATCGCTTTGAAGTTACTCGCAACGCTATCAAGGACGTTACCGTTGAACTTGTCAACACACAACGTCATTATAACGAATCTCTCGAAATTCCGCTTAATGTTGCCAATAAACTCAATCAGATACTCTCGCGTATTACTGACTTTGAGAAAAGCATTAACGCTCTTGGTCGCAGTATTGAAAAAACTGACCTTCTTGGTAACACAGAAATTGAAGCCCTCAAACAAGCGATTAGTGCTATTAAGAAAAAGCAGAAAGTCGCTGTCGAGGCTATGGAGGTTTCCGACGGACATCTTGAAAATATCTTTAAGATGCAGTCAGAATCTATCGTGAAACTCGGTCGTACCTACGAGGAAAGTTTCGCTTCCTATGCAGAGAAGTTCCAAAACATTCTAGATAGTCTCGAAAAAGAAATGCTTGAACGCCGACGCGAGATTGTGACCGCTATCGAAGAGAAGTTCTCTCTTGACCAGATTCAGCAAGAGTTCTCTCAGCTTAGCAAACTTAAAAAGATTGAGGAATTGCTTACCTCAATCAACACTAAAAGTTCTCGTGAGGAAGTAGATAAAACCATTGAAACTACTCGTCGTGAAGTCGAATCTATACGCAAACTTCTTGACAAGGCTATTGAAGATGCCAAGAAGAAATCGGAAACAACGACTACCTCGAGTGGTGGTTTCCTTGGCGGGATCTTCGGCGGACGTAAATAACTTTACTTATGGATAGTCGCAATAATAAAAGTGCTTTTTGGCCGAGCTATGTGGATATTATGACCACATTGTTTGCTATCATGCTTGTACTTTTTGCGGTATCTTATAGCCGCTTCAAGATCAAGCAGCGCGAGCTGGAGGAGTTCAAAGATAAGTATGAGGAAATTATGTCTATCTACAAGGCTGTAGATAATATTGACCCCGAATATTTCGAGTTCAATCAAGATTACCTCAAACATATTTTCAAAATTCAAATTAACTATCAGAAAGGTAAATTTTCTCTCGATAACTTGCTTCAAGATGACCCTAAATCTCCCGAATACAATCCGACAGAGGCTAATGCCTTTCGTCAACAGATTCGTGAGGCTGGAGAGGAAATCAAACGCACGATACTTAATTTGCAGCAGAATGATTCTATACGCACTGACATTAAGTATCTTGTCGTTATAGAAGGTCAGGCTTCGGCTGACGGCTATCATGTTGACGATTACTTCAATAATGATGTTCTCAGCTACCAGCGCGCTCTTAAACTTCATGAGTTTTGGAGAAACCAGGCAGGTATAGATTTCACTAAAATGGATAAGTGCGAACTTGTTATTGCCGGTAGTGGTGAACAAGGCGTTCCTCGTGCCCCTCGTATCAGTGCGAAAAATGACTCTCGCAACCAACGCTTCCTTATCCATATTGTGCCTGTTATTGGAGATATTCACCTTGATCCTAAGTTTGCTCACTAAACATCGGACGACTTGAAACTAACTCACGTCATGCTTATTTTCGTCTTGGCTATTGTTCTCATCATATTAATTGCAAGATCATGCCAAGACGATTACTATATAGAGCTAAAGGCAGAAGTCCAATCATCCGAAGATGAAAAACCGTCTTTCACATCCTCACTATGTTAATATCATATCAGATCTACATGTTGTTAATGAGACTGATCGGCCTGATTAAATTTTAGTATGCTAAGTTCTACATCATATCTTTCTCAAATAGATAAGGACGTTATCATTGAACTTAATAAACTCCGCACAAGCCCTTCTATGTATGTTGATGAAGCATTCATCCCTTTACTTAACAAAATTTCTAATGACCATGGCTGCTACACCTATGGTTTCTAAATATTAAGGAACACGCTCTAAGAATATTTGTACTATAACTTATGATTGCGCGACAGAGCAACATAACACAGCGTATAGAGTCCGAGCAAAACAAGGGTAAGCGAAACCGTGCTCCAGATCACAAGCGAGAAAGCAGCTCCATCTGCATTCGCTATTCCGAAAAGCGACAAAGCAAACATCACGGCAAGATTCCACGGACCAAGTCCTCCATTACTTGGAATCGCAATACTCATTGAGCCGAATACAAAAGCTATGAGTCCGGGCAACAATCCCAATGCCATGCCGGATTCAGCCATAAGATGTCGTGTAAAAGGAAATGCAAGAAATCCTATATATGTTTCAAGATAATAACACACCCAGATTCCGAGTGTGAGCCATAGATATGCCCAGCGCCCCTCCATGGTAAAAAGGACTTTGAAGCCCAGCCATATTCTTTTAAGAGAAACAATAAGCTTCTGCTCCCATGCTGTTTTTCTGAAAACATAAAACAATGCTATCCCGGAAGCGAGCACTGCGAATATGCTTATCCAAAAATACGGATCTGAAACCATATGCAGCAATTTCTTGCCTACAGAATAATGATCCAAAAACGCAATAATATAGGAATGTCCTACGACAAGCGCAAGAATCAGGAGCAAGACCACTACCACAGCATCCGAAATGCGATCTCCTATATCGGTGCCAAGAACAGTTGATATCGGTTTATTCTGACGCTTTGCAATATACACAATTCGCCATGCCTCTCCCATATAGGGAACAAGTAGATTCAAGGCATACGCTCCGAAAATTGAACAGCAAAGCGACATTGTCGGCACATTGCCTATGCCTGCGGCTCTAAGCTGATAGCCCCAGCGGATTCCACGGATGCAATGCGACAACACAACTATCACCATCACGACAAGGAGCCATCGGTAATCCACATTTCCACGTATAATGGTCATTACCTGCTGGAAATTGACTTTTCTGAAAAGCCACCATATCAGAAGCACAGAAAAGACCAATGGAATCAAGAATTTCAATATTTTCTTCACCTTCTCCATCTTGCCTTTTCTTTTATAATTTTGGAAACAGTTTAGTTGCTGCTATCTTCTGTTCAGTTTCTCCTTTCGTGTTCCTTCAAGAAATTCATGAAATATGCTGCGTTTGGAAATCACCTCCTCGCGGTTATCGACCTCATCCCTCAACTTGTCGATGTCGGAGGCATTCGTGTCAAAACTTCCGTTTGACAGATGACCGATTCCAAGAAGAATCACGACCATCGCAAGCATGAGCATAACCACAAGTATTATTTTCAGTATAGCCATAAAAGATTGTTATCAATATAGAAGACGATGAATGCCGCCTTCTATATTGATAACAATCTTTGTCTCGTATTGCTCACTCGAGACATAAAAATATTGTCAACTACCTAACTTCCATCAACTTGCATGAGCACGCGGATTCGCCTGACTCGAACGGATCTCCACGCGGCGTATCTTGCCGCTGATGGTTTTCGGAAGCTCGTCAACAAATTCTATCTGGCGCGGATACTTATAAGGCGCAGTGGTATGTTTCACATGATCCTGCAATTCTTTCACTAACTCGTCGCCTATTTTATCTTTCCATTCATCGGCAAGAACGATGGTCGCTTTCACAATCTGTCCGCGAATAGGATCCGGCACACCGGTGATAGCGCATTCCACAACAGCGGGATGGGTCATCAACGAACTTTCCACCTCAAACGGACCAATACGATATCCGGATGATTTTATCACGTCGTCTGCTCTGCCTACAAACCAGAAATATCCATCTTCATCGCGAGTTGCAACATCGCCCGTGTGGTACACTCCGTTGGAATGTGCCTGACGTGTGAGCTCCGGATCATAAAGATATTCCCGGAACAATCCCAACGGACGCCGGCGATTTGTATATATTACAATCTCACCCTGTTCGCCTGGTTTACAACTTTCTCCATCGGCATTGATAAGATCTATGTCGTATTCCGGATTGGGCACACCCATTGAGCCAGGCTTCGCCACCATCCAAGGGAAAGTGCCTATAGTCAGCGTGGTCTCCGTCTGACCGAAAGCCTCTTTGATATCAAGACCTGTAAGTTCTTTCCATTTCTCAAATACACTCGGATTCATTGCCTCGCCGGCAGTGGTGCAGTAGCGCAATGATGAAAGATCATATTTTGAGACATCCTCAAGAATCAGGAAGCGATAAACTGTAGGAGGTGCGCAAAAGGATGTGATGTTGTATTTTTCGAATATTCCAAGCAAATCTGAAGGATGGAACCTGTCGAAATCATATACAAATACATTAGCGCCGGAAAACCATTGCCCGTAGAGTTTTCCCCACACAGCTTTTCCCCAGCCGGTGTCGGCAAGCGTGAGATGCAGAGATGTCTCATCAAGATTATGCCAGTATTTTCCAGTCACAATATGCCCAAGAGGATATAGGAAATCATGAGCAACCATTTTCGGTTCGCCGGTTGTGCCCGAGGTGAAATATAGCAGTGAAAGATCTTCATTCCGATTCGGAAGTAACGGACGATGGAACGGTTTGGCACTCTCCATGCCGGAATCGAAATCGTACCAACCTTCTGGAACAAGGGGACCTGTGGATATGCAGCTCTCTACAGTGGGACACTTAGACAATGCTTTCTGAATATGTTCTATTACTATTTCATCGCCCACCGCCACTATGGCTTTAATTTTTGCAGCATTGCAACGATACACAATATCCTTCTCGGTGAGTAGATGCGTGGCAGGAATGCAGATTGCTCCCAACTTATGCAAGGCAAGAATAGAGAACCAGAACTGATAACGACGCTTCAGTATTAACATCACTTTGTCGCCCTTGCCGATTCCAAGACTCTGGAAAAACGAAGCCGTCTTATCTGATGCCTCTTTCATATCAGCAAACGAAAACTGACGTTCCTCACCCCTTTCATTGGTCCAAAGTAAAGCCGGTTTATCGGGATCCTCCTCAGCCCATTTATCAACAACATCATATGCGAAATTGAAATTCTCAGGCACTTCAACATGATAGTTAGCCCTGAAATCCTCAAGCGAATCAAAATCGCTTTTTTTCAAAAAACGTTCAACCATAATTCCAACCTTAATTTACGCTGTTTTATTCTTTTTTGAGGGTATATTTAATCGTAAGAAAAGTAAACATACTCTGAGATCACAAAACATTATAGCAACAGTGTTTTTTGTGAAATCTCATTTAAGCAAACGGGTGTTTAGCTCTTGCGGTTCACAAAATTCTAAAATATTTTTCAAATATCCAAACAATTGATAATAAAAAGATAAAACACTGCGCACTCTGTTAAAGAGTGCGCAATGTTTTATTCACATTGCTTTTTAAAGTGTGCAATTTTAGATGTGGGCTGCAGCGAGAAGGATTTCGCTGAGCGTAGGATGACCGAACACAATCTCACGGATTGATTCAGCAGTTGCATTGGCATTCATAAGATCCACCGCCTCCTGCGCAAGCAGCGCTGCATCTGCACCCATGATATGCGCGCCAAGCAACCTGTGTGTTCCCTTATCGAAAATCAATTTGCAAAGACCTTCGCTCTCACCCATTGCAAGCGCTTTCCCATTGGCGCGATAGAAACTTTTACCACACACGATCTCTATGCCGCGTGCCTTGCATTCCTCTTCCGTTAAGCCTACCATGCCACATTCGGGCGTGGTGAAAACAGCTGAAGGTATAATATCAAATCTAATATTATCAATCTTGCCATCTATTGCATTCAAAGCTCGCTGTCCCTGGAAAGAAGCCACATGCGCAAGCATCATACGTGCATTCACATCTCCGATGGCATATATATGCTTCACATTTGTGCGCATATTGTCATCTACAGGAATACCTTTGGGAGAATATTCCACACCTGCCGCCTCGAGGTCAAGTCCTTCAACCCGCGGCGCGCGACCTACTGCCATCAACAGATCGGAACTTACCACAGTCTGTTCCTTTCCTTTTACCTCATAAGTCACCACAACCTCATAATCTTCATTCTGCTCGATTTTCTTGGCTGCGGCACCGGTTATGATCTCCACGCCTCGTTTCGACAAGGTCTGCTTCAAACGCTTCGCTATATCGGAATCAAAAGGTGGCAGGATCTGTTTCATAAACTCGATAACAGTGACCTTCGAACCAAGTCCGGCAAAAATCGATGCAAACTCCATACCAATCACCCCTCCACCGATGATGGTAAGCGATGCAGGAATATACTCAATATTCAGCATATCGGTCGAATCCTTCACGCATTCGAGATCATGACCGGGAATCGGCAACGATTTCGATACGCTTCCGGTTGCGATTATGATATTGTCGGCAGTATACTCCTCATCTCCGGCAACCACTGTGTGGTCATCCTTGAATTTCGCCATCGCGTCAACCACATTCACCTTTGCCTGCTTCAGCATCGCGGCAATCCCGTCGCGAAGTTGTGTTGTGACTTCACTCTTGCGAGAGATTATTTTATTAAAGTCGACAGAGAAAGAGAAATCCTCAATACCGAATTTGTCTGACTCTTTGAACTGCATCACCATCTCAGAGTCACGACAAAGGCATTTCGTCGGTATGCATCCTTCGTTAAGACATGTGCCACCAAGAGCACCGCCATTGAAAAGAGTCACGGTTTTGCCACGGTGTGTCGCACCCAGGGCGGTTTCATACCCCCCGGGTCCGGCTCCTATTATTATAAGATCGCTATGCATCTTGATCAGCTTTCAGTTGACGATAAGAAAGAATCGGTTTCTTTGCAGCCGTTGTTTCATCAGGATGAGAGATAGCTGTTGTGAGAGGTGCATTCTTCACATTGTCGGGATTCTCACGCGCCTCTTTCGCAACCTTGTGCATCACCTCGATAAACTCGTCAAGAGTTTCCAGACTCTCGGTCTCGGTCGGCTCAATCATCATTGACTCATGGAAAAGCAACGGGAAATAAATCGTGGGTGCATGGAAACCATAGTCAAGCAGACGTTTTGCGACATTGAGCGTTGTTACACCTGTGGATTTATCTTTCAGACCGTCAAACACAAACTCATGCTTGCAGGCGCCTTCGATAGGAAGCAGATAATCATCCTTAAGCGATTCCTTAATGTAATTGGCATTAAGGGTTGCCATAGGACCGACATTTTTGAGATTCTCCTTTCCAAGACTGAGGATATAGGCATACGCCTTCATCATAACGCCGAAATTGCCGAGGAAAGAGCTGACGCTGCCAAGACTCTTGTCGTTTTTTCCTGCAATATGGAATTTACCATCGGCATCTTTTACTACTCTCGGAGCAGGAAGAAGATCCACAAGATGGGCTGCGACTCCAACCGGACCCGAACCGGGACCACCGCCCCCATGAGGAGTGGAGAAGGTCTTGTGAAGATTAATATGCATGATATCAAAACCCATATCGCCGGGGCGAACCTTGCCGAGCATAGGATTCAGGTTGGCTCCGTCATAATATAGAAGACCTCCGGCATCGTGCACGAGCTTGGCAATCTCTAAGATTTCCGTCTCGAACATGCCGAGAGTATTGGGATTAGTCATCATGATTCCGGCAACTGTCTCATCGAGTAAAGGCTTGAGATCCTCAACGTCGATAGAGCCATTGGGTTTGGATTTCACTTCCACGACCTCAAGACCGGCAACCATTGCCGACGCAGGATTGGTTCCGTGTGCTGAATTCGGCACAATCACCTTGGTGCGTTTGTTGTCACAACGAGTGATATGATACTGACGCATCACCATAAGTCCTGTCAGCTCACCATGCGCACCTGCATAAGGATTGAGCGTGAACTCTGCCAGACCTGCAATATTTGCGAGAGCCTGCTGCAAATTATAATAAAGTTCCAACGCTCCCTGTGCCGATGCCTCGCTCTGAAGAGGATGAAGGGTAGCAAACTCAGGCAACGCGGCAACCTCCTCGTTGATCTTGGGATTATATTTCATCGTGCAGCTTCCAAGAGGATAGAAACCTGTGTCAACCCCGAAGTTCTTATTGGAGAGGTTTGTGTAATGTCTCACAACATCCAGCTCACTGACTTCCGGAAGCTCCGGCTTTTCCTGTCGAAGGAGAGTTTGGGGAATTGCTGAAAGTCCGTCTGTATCATATCCGTTGGCAGGAAGTTCATAACCCTTGCGTCCGGGACGCGACACTTCAAATATCAACTTATCGTAATATTTCATCTTTACTTCCTCTTAGGCCTCCAGAATTACGTTGACAAATTCATCTATTTCCTCTCGGGTGCGGTTTTCAGTCACTGCGAATTCAACCATTCCGTTTCCAAGATCAAGTGGTCCCATGAAACCTTTCTCAAGAAGACGGGCATTCATGGCTTTGACATCAAGATCAGTCTTAAGGGTAAACTCTTTAAGGAATGGCTTATCGAATGCCGGAACAAATTTCCCGCTTCCTACAAGCTTACCGTAGAGATAACGAGCGCCATCAGCAGAAAGCTTGTTCACCTCTACCAGACCCTTTTCACCCATAAGAGAAAGATATATGGTGGCATAAAGAGCCATCAGACTCTGATTGGAACAGATGTTGCTGGTCGCCTTCTCCCGACGTATGTGCTGTTCGCGTGCCTGAAGCGTAAGAACATAGCAACGTTTTCCCGATGCATCCTTTGTGGCTCCCACCACGCGTCCGGGCATCTTGCGAAGCATATGGCTCTTGCAGGAAATAAAACCGAGATACGGACCGCCAAACTGCATCGGCATTCCAAGAGTCTGACCATCGCCACATGCCACATCCGCACCCCACTCAGCCGGCGATTTGAGCACAGCCAATGTAGAAGGATCAGCATATATAGCCATCATAGCTTTCACTTCGTGGATGGCATCCGCAAAACCGGAGAAGTCCTCTACAATGCCATAGCGGTTAGGACATGGCAGCAAAACACCAGCCACATCACCTGCACGCAACTCCATCTCCATTTTCTCGAAATCGGTCACACCATCTTTCTCCGGAATCATTGTCAAGTCTACGCCATGGAATTTAGCATAAGTCCTGACAACTTCAAGCACGTTTTCCGGAAGTGTAGCTGAAAGAAGCACACGGTTCTTCTTGCGCACAGATGCAACCATCATGAACATCACCTCTGCGGCAGCTGTAGCGCCGTCATACATCGATGCATTGGTAGATTCCATTCCGGTGAGTTCGCTGATCATGCTCTGATATTCGAAAATATACTGAAGCGTACCCTGCGAAATCTCTGGCTGATATGGAGTGTAGGCTGTGTAAAATTCGCTGCGAGAGAGAAGATGAGAGATTACGGAAGGAGAGTAATGGTCATAGACACCTCCCCCCGCGAATACCTTGAGCTGACGGTTCTTCGCGCCTAATTCACGGAAATGGCGACGAAGCTCCGTTTCTGACATTGCCGACGGAATAGCGTAATCCTCCTTGAAGATCACCTCAGCGGGAACATCGTTATAGAGGTCATCCACGCTCTGCACGCCTATACGGTCGAGCATTGCGCGGATGTCTTCCTCGGTATGAGGGATGAATCTGTTACTCATTTTCGCAAAGTTTTTCGTAAGCGGCAGCATCAAGAAGTGCATCCACCTCTGAAGGATCAGACATCTTCACCTTGATGATCCAGTTTTCATATGCATCGGCGTTGACAGCCTCCGGAGCGTCTTCGAGCTCTTCGTTGATCTCCACAACCTCTCCAGATACCGGAGAAATGAGATCACTGGCTGCCTTCACTGATTCCACAGCACCGAAATCCTCCCCTGCTGTTACCTCGTCACCAACTTCGGGCATATCAACATATACGATATTGCCAAGCGCATGCTGCGCATAGTCGCTGATACCGATTACGGCGATGTCGCCTTCAACTTTTACCCACTCGTGTGATTCTGCGTAACGCAGACCTTCAATAACTTTACTCATATCTTTTTATTTTTTATAATTTTTATCGTAAAAACGTTTCTTCACCACCTTAGCCGGGAAGGTCTTCTTGCGTATGCGCACCTCCACTTCCGTTCCCAACTTGTCGTAAGGTTTATTGATCATTGCCATTGCCACGCTCTTGCCGGTGGAAATCGAGCGATATCCGGTTGTGACCTCACCTACCTGCTCTCCATTCACCTCTACAGGATAACCATGGCGTGGGATTGCATTTCCTTCAAGTTCAAGACCGACAATGCGACGCTTAACGCCATCCGCCTTCTGAGCAGCAAGAGCTTCCTTGCCGATAAATTCAGGTTTGTCAAGTTTAACAAACATGCTCAGACTTGCCTCAATCGGTGTGATGTCAGCACTCAATTCGTCGCCATAAAGAGGAAGACCGACTTCGAAACGGAGTGTATCGCGGCAACCGAGACCGCAAGGTTGCACGCCACCGTCCATCAGTTTGTCCCAGACCTTGCGGGTGAAATCATGACTTCCGTAAACTTCGAAACCATCCTCACCGGTGTAACCCGTGCGGCTAACTATCACTTCCTCCCCGTCAAGATTAAATGTCTTGAAATTATAGAAAGGAATATCTTTGACCTCGATTCCAAGAATATTTTCCATGGCGGCTTCCGCCTCCGGACCCTGCACAGCAACTTCTCCGTAATAAGGACTCTGATCTTCAATCTTCACATCGAAACCCTCTGCATTCTGACGAATCCACGCCACATCCTTATCAATATTGGAAGCATTGATAACAAGAAAATATTCTTGATCGTTAACTTTATATACGAGAAGGTCATCCACCGTGCCGCCATTCTCATAGCACATCATGCCATAAAAAATCTGACCGTCGGGAGCTCCCGTAACGTCATTGACGAAAATATGACTCACGAATCTGTAGGCATCTGGACCACTTACGCGGACTTCTCCCATGTGGCTTACGTCAAACACACCTACATGCTGACGAACAGCGTTGTGCTCTTCCGTGATACCGGCATACTGTATAGGCATGTCGAATCCTGCGAAAGGCGACATTAATGCCCCTAAGGCAACATGACGGTCGTGCAGACACGTCTTCTGGCATTCTTGTTCCATGAATATATTAGGTTTAAGATGAATACATTTTTGAATCTTGACCCTGCATTTTTTCTTTGTTAAGAAAAAATTAAGTTTCGACAAGTTCATCTGCAAATTTACTATTTGTTAAATATTCCTCCAAATTTTTTGTTAACTTTGTGATGAATTAAAAAGCTGTTTAAAAATATATTTTCTGTTAGCATGAAAATTAGACACACATTAACATTCATATTATTTATCACACTCTTCTCCTCACTGTTTTCTGCATCCGCACAAAATAAGATTAACGTTACACCTATCGGACGCGTGCACGTTGATGGGGCATTGTATTTTCCATCAAAAGACGGCTTCAGCAACGGCGCTTCTCTCCCTGAAATCCGAGCCGGTGTGAGAGCAGTATATGACAAATGGATGGCGCGCGTGGAAATCGGATATTCCTATGGCAAAATCGGAATGAAGGATGTATACATTCAGAGGAATCTTGGAGAAAAAGATTTCCTGCGTCTCGGATATTTTATTCCGCAGTTCGGTATACGTGGCGGTGGTTCCGCATCCTATAAGCCCGGCATGATATCTCAGGTGTCAGAAACATTTTTCCGCACAACCAGCCGTAAAATAGGAATCGGATACACACGATATAATCCATCGTATTTTCTCAGCGCCACAGCGTTTGTGGGCGGAAGATCCTTGACACTAAGTTCTACGGAGCAAGGCAAAGTCAGTGCAGGTGGTGCAGTGCGCGGCGTATGGCATCCAATATCAAAACCCGGAGCAATAGTCCATATAGGTGGATCAGTTTCTTACGAAACCGCATCACATACCCGACTGATCAATGACATGGGGGATGAGGAAGCATCAGAAGGTTTCCGGACATTTTCCGCATCATTCCCGACAACAGTCAGCAAGGTTCCGATGTTGAAAGCGGAAGTCACAAACGCAGTGGGAGATTGGAAACTTTCACCTGAAATCACACTTGCAAAAGATCGTTTTGCTCTTGAATCGCAGTTTTATTATATGAAAGTACCCAGACATAACGGAATACCCTCATATCATGCTGTCGGAACATACGGAATGGTGCGCTGCCTACTTTTGGGCGACAAACAATATCGCTATTCAGAAGCAGAGGGAGCTCTGGCTCTCCCCTCTCCCAAGTCGCTTGAACTTGTTGCCGGTTATGATTATACAAATGCCGATACAAACGCCGCCGGCATCGATGGTGGGATTTCCAGCGACTGGAATGTAACCTTGAACTATTATATAAATAAATATATGATAGCTCGTCTGCGTTATTCATACACCGACGTGCGCAATTCATCTGTATGCGAACCTCGTGGTGTCAACATAATCCAGGCTCGCCTCCAGTTTGTCTTCTAAATTATTAATTATTAACCACCCTTGCTTTTCCCCGTTTCCGATATATCCGCGCCTGAGCTGAGAGTTTTTGCATCCCTCACCGAAGCTCAACTTCGGAATGACCGTCATCCCGAAGCAGGCATGTTTATTGCCGAGAGTCCGAAGGTGATAAGGGTTGCTCTCGGTGCTGGGCATCAACCTCTTTCTTTATTGTGCGAAAAGAAACATATTGAAGGAGATGCTGCCGACATAATAGCCGGTTTTCCCGACATGCCGGTATATACAGGAGAACGGGAGACATTGGCAAAACTCACAGGTTATACCCTAACGCGAGGCGTGTTATGCGCGTTTCGACGCCCGGAGCCGAGAAATTTAGAAGAGATATGCAGCAGTGCCCGACGTGTCGTCATTCTACAAAGTGTGTGCGACACCACAAATATCGGAGCAATCTTCCGTTCGGCTGCGGCATTGGGAATCGATGCCGTGATCATTTCAGATGATTGTTGCGATCCACTTAATCGACGCGCTGTCCGCGTATCGATGGGAGCGGTCTTTCTTGTGCCGTGGACAATCTCTACAAATCCCACAGCCAGATTGAAAGAATTAGGATTCAAGACAGTGGCGATGGCATTGCGAAACAATTCAATTGATCTCGACTCGCCTATACTCAAATCAGAGCCACACCTTGCCATCGTCATGGGCACAGAGGGAGAAGGATTGCCTACTTCAATAATCGATACTGCAGATTATGTTGTAAAAATACCGATGGCAAATGGAGTCGACTCCTTAAATGTGGCAGCAGCTTCGGCTGTTGCATTCTGGGAACTCCGGAAAATTAATGAAAATCCTGCATAGCATATAAAAATGTAAAAATGAATTATCCTTTATATCTCGCCAAACGATTGTCACTCTCCTCCGACAGCAGACACAGCTCCCCCGCTATCAAAGTAGCCGTCACAGCGGTGGCTTTGTCGGTAGCCATAATGCTTGCTGCCATTGCTATTGTGCTCGGTTTCAAACGCGAGATCCGCGATAAAGTGATAGGATTCAACTCACATATCACCCTGTATGCCATCCCTGCCGGACCGGAAGACACCAACCTGATCACGCTCACTCCAACCCTGAAAACAATACTCGACTCGCAGGATTACATCACCGATTATTCACTTGAGGCTTCAATCCCGGCAATACTCAAGACTCCGGATAATTTCAAGGGAGTGTATCTCAAAAGCATGCGTGGCGAATCTCTGAAGAAATTCCTTGCCTCAAATATAGAGGAAGGAAAACTTCCAGATTATTCAAAGAATGGGTCGGAAATGAAGATTGTCATCTCCCGCAAAGCGGCAGATCAGCTCAATCTCAAGGCTGGTGATAAGATAGATACATATTTCATGTCGGGCTCCATTCGTGTTCGCCGTCTTGAGATTGCCGCCATATTCAATTCTCATTTCGACACCTACGATAATGTATTCATCTATGGCGACCTCCCACTAATCCAAAATCTGGGAGAAGTATCACCCACCCAAGGAACATCTCTTACGATAACCACCGACAATTTCAATAATCTTGAGGAAAACGCGAATCATCTGACGGCTACACTAAATGAAGCTCTTGCCTCAGGACTTTTATATAAATATTATCGCGTAGACAATGCCCTCAATCAGGGAGCGGGATATTTCAGATGGCTGTCACTGCTTGATACCAATGTTATTGTGGTATTGGTACTCATGACGATAGTGGCATGCGCCACGCTGATTTCGGGAATGCTTATCATAATACTCGACAAAAAGAATTTCATAGGTCTCATTCGTTCGATGGGAGCCACCATAAAAAACGTGCGCAGAGTGTTCATCTATATGGCTGTGCGTGTGGCATTGACCGGATTACTCATAGGCAATATCCTTATGCTCGCCATTCTTTGGGCGCAAGACAAATGGCATTTTCTTCCTCTCGATGCCGATTCCTATTACATTGATTTCGTCCCCGTTGAAATCAACTGGCAATCGATTATCATCCTTAATGTCGCAACAGTTGTAGTCATATATTTCTGTCTCATTCTTCCATCATGGTTTGTTGCAAAAATATCTCCTGCTGAAACAATGCGTTACGAATAATTGATTTTTTTGGATTTTAAGTGTGACAATTCTGCTGCAACTTCATATATAATATAGATTGTCCACTAAAAAGCTATCTGATGACAGAAGAGGAATTCAAGACAAAGGTCATGCCGTGCAGGCAACTGATGCTCGAAAACGCATCGCGCCTGCTGCGCGATCGTGACGACATCCTTGACTGCCTGCAGGAAGCCCTGGCATCTCTTTGGAAAAACCGCAGCTCATTAAGCGACGAATATAATATTCCGGCATATTGCATCACGACTGTGCGACACGCCGCAATTTCAGTGATGCGCAGAAGAGCACGTTTTTCTGATGAAGATATCGGAAGTTTAAACCTTAAGGACGAATCAGATACGTTGGAAAATAAAGAAAAGCTACGTATCGTTGCAGAAGGTTTAAAGACACTTCCCGAAAAACAGAGAAAGGTAATCATGATGAATTCTCTCTCTGACATGACCGGCGAAGAGATAGCCAAAGCTACAGGAATGTCACAGACGAACATTCGCACCATTCTGTCGCGTGGAAGAAAAACCCTTAAAGAGTATTTTAAAAAGAATTATGAATAAACAGGATAATGACAATAAAACCAAGCGGCACAACAGCCCACCGGAGCAGTTAATATCCGATGCCGAACTGGAAGAGTTTTTCTCCTCCACCATTCATAGGCTGGCAATAAAAACCCGATGGAGAAATATCCGTTTCACCGGTATATCTGTTGCAGCAGCTGTGCTCATTGTGTTTTTAGCATCTATTTATGTAGACCGAATCGATCATACAGGCAACACCCATTCAGTCGCGGAATTTACACTGACGATGCCCGACACAATAGAAGAACAGTTACCGGTGGTTACCGACAAAACGATTGACCGCCCCAATATCTCTGAGCGAAATCTAATTGCCGAAAGCAGCCTACCGGCTACCCCCCCTCTGCCACGACATACCTCCAACAGCGAAGACTATCATGAAGCATTGATAACAATGCAGAAAATCAAGAAAGAGATGAAAAATCTAAACCTTGGTAATTTCGACGACATGATGGACAACACTTCTCGGGATTATGAAGGAACGCTGCGAGATATTTCGCAGGGATACGACAATTCAATGCTTGAATTGAGACTTCTTCTTACAGACGCAATCAACCTTCAGGAAACAATATTAGACAACAAAAACAAGAAATAATTATGAAAACTTTAAAATCCATATTCCTCACCCTCCTCCTCGCTTTCGCCATTCCTGCATTTGCGAAAACCGATACAAAAACAGATAAAACAGCAAATGTAAATCACATTACCAAACCGATGTTTGCCAAAACCCAAGAGTGGGAAGGGTTTGATTATACCTATATGTCACCCTATATGTTGAATATGCTTAATAGCTCCGAAAATAATGGTACATTCCAGGGATTTCCAATATCCAGATTGAAAATGGTTGAAATGGTTAAAACCCAATTTGAGGGGGATACAAAAAAAATAAATAACCTAATTGACCGTCTGACAAAAAGACAAGTCGTGGATATTATTCCACTTGCCGGGAATAAAGAAATAGAAATATCAAAAGCAATTGATACATCCAAACCGAACAAAACGATGGTTCCATTGTCAATAAAGCAAGGCGATAATAAAAGCATTGAACTATACATCGATCCCGTGGATAATTCAGACGACAGGATTCAAAGGCTATTGATAATCAAACGGGAAAACTATAATAACACCTTAACCGTCATCTATCTCGTTTGCGACCTGTCGCTCAACGAAATTCAAAACCTTGTCAAATAATTCATTCCCCTTCTCTCCTCTCGTCTCTCCTTATCAATCCTGCTTCAACTTTCCCCAATTTCCAAGAAAGGAAACTTCAGGATTGCTTGCGGTAGGTTTGAGCGGCAAACGCCAGCAGAAGCATGGCAAACCCTGACAAAGCTACATACTGTTGCCACAGTTCGGCGACAGAAGCCCCTTTAAGATACACACCTCGCATTATCTCGATAAAATAGCGTGGCGGAACAGCATAAGTGAAATATTGTGCCCATTGTGGCATCGAACTTATTGGAGTGAATAATCCACTCATGAGTTGGAAAATCATTATGAATGCAAACATTACAAAAATACTTTGCAGCATTGTTGAAGATTGATTGGCTATTGACACGCCCAATCCCGACATCACAAGACTGAATAATATCGCAGCCAAATAAATAGCTCCCAAATTGCCTTCCGGCAGAAGCCCATACACCAGCCAGCCTACCAATACTCCAATTGTAATAACCACCAGACCTATAATCCAGAATGGAATAAGCTTCGACAAAACAAATGTCATACGGCTAACAGGTGTCACATTCATAGCCTCAATTGTTCCACTCTCCTTCTCTCCCACAAGATTAAGTGCCGGCAGGAAACCGCAGATTATTATCAGCAGCACCACCATAAGCGCAGGAATCATATAGTTTCTGAAATTCAATGTCGGATTATACCGGTTCAGCACGCTTATTGTCGATTTCTGTAACTTCACACCTTGATCGAGTTGCCACTGATTCAGTGTCTGCATCACAGATTGAGAAACATACCTCGCTCCTAACATTCCTTTACTTGCATTGACCCCATTAGCTTCAATATCTATTTTAGGATTTTCCAATATGATGTCAACGGAAAAATCAACCGGAATGGTTAACACCACGTCCGCTTCCCCTCTTTCTATAGTCAGCATGGCTTCATTATGCGTATCACACACGGCAACTACGGAAAGAGATTCAGCTGCCTCCATATCTGAAATGATTCGTCGTGACAACAAACTGTGATCATTGTCTACAACAGTCACATTCACGTTTTTCACATCAAGATTCGCCACGAGAGGAATAACAAGCATTACCATCAGGGGCATGATTAGAATAACCTTAGGGATAATAGGATTTCTCCTCATCATAGCGACCTCCTTTTTCAGAAGGGCTTTAAGTATCGCAATCTTCATCATTTTCCTAAACTGAATTTTCTTACAGACAAAGCAAGCAATGCAATCGTCATTGTTGATAATATGATTATCTCCTTTACAACATAACTGATGTCAAGTTGCTGTATCATGAGTTTTCGCATAGCCTCTATATACCATCTCGCAGGTATCACGCTCGAAATCCATTGCAACACTTCAGGCATGTTGTATACAGGGAAAATCATCCCCGAAAGCATAATCACCGGCAACATGAATACCACTGCGGAAACGATCAGTGCCGTAAGTTGTGAATCCACTATGGTAGAAACAAGAAGTCCTATCGACAATGAAAGTATGATATAGATGAGCGAAACAACAATCACGTAGATAATGCTACTGGATGCCGGCAATTCAAGCACGGTATAAGCCATGAGCAGCATGGTCGATAAAATAATGCACGACAAAATAAAATACGGCACAAGTTTTCCTAAAATAATCATCACCGGTTTCGTTGGAGAGACAAGAAGCAGATTCATGGTGCCGGTCTCTTTCTCCCTTACAATCGACACAGAAGTCATGATAGCGCATATGAGGATGAAGATCATTCCCATGATGCCCGGCACAAAATTATACGAACTTTTCATCTGCGGATTGTATAGAGTGTAGGTAAGCAATGGCGACGCACTTCTCCCCCCATTTATTACTCCTTCTATATATCCTGAGATTGCCTGCGCTGATGTCGTGTTTGATGCATCAACCACAATTTGTGAACATACCTTATCATTCTCTGTTTTCAAAAATACTGCAGCATCAGTCTTGCCTGTTCTCAATAGTCCTTCCACATCTTTTGCAGCTACAGTTCCCTGAAAAGTGAAATACTCATTTACTCGAAAACGCTCGCAAAGCTTCAGAGTTTCATCGTCATACCTGTCAGGCACAACCACAATCCTGACATCATTAACCTCAGTCGAGATTGCAAAACCGAACAATAATAACAAAACAAGAGGCATCAACAGCGTTATGAGCATCGTGCGTCGGTCTCGTATGATATGCAACGCCTCCTTCTTGATCAATGATGGAAATATAGCCATATTATTCTCCTCTTATAGCGTCTTTGGCAACAATTCTGAAAACTTCATCCATTGTTGCAACATTATATTTCTTCTTCAATACCTTTGGGGAATCCAATGCATTTATCCTCCCGTCAACCATTATTGACACCCGATTGCAATACTCCGCCTCATCAAGATAATGTGTCGTTACAAATATCGTAATCCCTTTCGATGATGCCTTGTATATGAGTTCCCAGAATTTTCTACGAGTCACCGGGTCAACACCCCCTGTCGGTTCATCAAGAAACACGATATCCGGATTATGCATAGTTGCGGCTGTGAAAGCAAGCTTCTGCTTCCACCCCACGGGAATGTCTTTTACAAGTGTATTCTTCATATCCTCCATTCCCAACTCCTGAAACAAACCGGATAGCACAGCTTTTATCTGCGCCGGATCCATACCGTAGATGGTAGCGAAGAGTCGCAGATTCTCAATTACCGTCAGATCTCCATATAAAGAAAACTTCTGACTCATATAACCTATTCTTCGCTTTATCTCCTCAGCCTGGGTATTGATATCGCATCCTGCTACAAAACCACTACCCGATGTAGGATAACTCAATCCGCATAGCATCCGCATCGCAGTTGTTTTTCCAGCACCGTTAGCTCCCAGGAATCCGAATATCTCTCCACGCTTCACATCAAAAGTGATGTGATCGACAGCAGTGAACGATCCGAATTTTTTTGTCAGATCTCTCACAGAAATAGCTATCTCACTATTATTCATCACATGTCTCTTTAATAAACAGATCTTCTATGGTTGGTTTTGCAGGATAAATATGAACGTCATACAATCCGGCATCAGACAATTCTCTCATTGTTTTCTCAGCATCGAAACCATTACCTGCCACCACATGCAATGTCGCTCCGAACGTATAGCAGTTAATCACACCTGACATACTACGCAATTTATTCAAAAGCCCGAACATATCCGTGGCTACAGCATCATATAAATTCTCGCCAAGTCGCGAAACGAGACGTTCGGGAATGTCAATATCAAGAATCCTTCCATCGTTTATCATGGCGATTCTTTCACATCTTGTAGCTTCTTCCATATATGACGTTGACACAAGGATTGTGATTCCTTTCTCTTTTAAACCGGATAGCATATCCCAGAATTCATTTCTTGAAATAGCATCTACGCCTGTTGTTGGCTCATCCAGAAGCAGAAGCTCTGGACGATGTATCAATGCGCAACTCAAAGCGAGTTTCTGCTTCATACCGCCGGATAAGGCACCCGCCTTTCGGTTCGGGAATTTTTCAAGCTGTCCGAAGACAGGAGCAATGAGATCAAAGTTTTTCTTTATCGACACGCCAAACAATGATGCAAAAAACTTTAGATTTTCCGAAACTGTGAGATCCGGATAGAGAGAGAAGCGTTCCGGCATGTATCCGATCCTGTCTCGAATCTGCTTGAACTCCCGAACCGTATCAAAACCACACACAACCGCACTTCCCGAATCAGGATGGGAAAGGGTGGCAAGAATTTTATAAAGAGAACTTTTGCCCGCACCATCAGGTCCAATCAATCCAAACAACTCCCCTTTTGCCACATTAAAGTTTATTCCATCGAGAGCTTTAAGATTGCCATAGCGTTTCGTCAGATCCGATATCTTTACAGCATCATTCATAATCTTACTTCTCCGTATTGTCCGAGCTTGAGTTTCCCATCATTCTTTACCGCAATCTTTACTGCATATACAAGATTGGCTCGACTGTCTTTTGTCTGGATCGATTTAGGAGTAAATTCGCTCTCCTCTGCAATCCATGTGATTTTACCGGGATATTCATATTGCTGTTCAGCGCCATAATCTGCAATCACTGTCACATTCTGTCCGATTTTTAAATCTGCAAGTTGTGATGCGGTGAAGTAGGCTCGTAAATAGATATTGTCAAGATCGGCGATTTTACATAATGGTCGTCCGGGAGTGGCGAATTCTCCGGGTTCAGCATATTTCAGCAACACTGTTCCGTTAAGCGGAGATTTGATTTTGCTTTTGGCTATTTGCTCTTCGATCTGTTCCGTCTGATACTGTATTGCCACGGCATTGTCGGAGATTGATGTGCGGTTTTTTCCCAATGTTGAAAGCAACGCTGTCAATTGATCATTAAGCATCTTTAGTTGAGCATTGGCATCATCAAGTTGTTTTTGCGTTGTCGCTCCATCTGTAAAAAGACGTTTCAACCTATCGCATTCATGTTGCTGATGGGCAATCTGTGTGCGTAAAGCCGCAGCCTGAGCGGCGATATCCGGAGAAGAACTCTCCGCCGACCGTTGCTGGCTTTTAAGCTGCCTCCCTTGCAGAACCAACATTGTAGTGTCGATCACTGCTATGTCATCACCATTGAAGACACTATCTCCTTCTGAAATATTCATGGATAATATTTTGCCGGAGGTTTCAGCAGAGATGGTAACAGATGTCGCTTCGAATATACCGGTAGCATCATAATTTTCGGTATTATCGCAAGAGGCTAAAACAAAAGCAACTCCATATAAATATAATATCTTTTTCATCGGTCAAGGATATATTTAAGTTTATAGATTTCCTGTATTAACTGTATTTCATGAAATTTAGCCGTCAGCTCGGCGAGATTCTCGTCTGATATTTTGGTCAGTAGAGTCGTTGCATCAATCACTCCGTTATTGAGCTGTGACTCGGCAGCCTTCCTCACGTTTGACCGTAAATTAATAATACGTCCGTCTTCTCGCATCATGTCTTTCAACCCTTCTATAGTTTCAAGCTGTGAGTTGGTCTGAATATTTGAGTTGAATAAGAATAAATCCTTATCCGCAATAACATCTTCAATATTGACTGAAGTCCGTTTTGAAATGTTCTTCTTAGTGTATAAGGAATGCAGGTCCCAAGATATCTTTACCCCCGCAAGTATATTGAAAGAAAGATTTCTATTCATCATGCTCTGAAAATAATCAAATCCCGGATATCCGTAATAAGCCTGTGCAAACAGCCCGATCTTCGGCAACATTGATGTTTTCGACAACCGTTCGGCAGCCTGATTTGCAGCTACACGGATGTCAAACAGCTTCAACTCCGCGCGATTCGACTTAAGATCCGAAGGTATTTCCCCGGCAGGTCTCACAAATTCTTTTCCACCGAGACTCTCACCCATGAAAAGCTCAAGCACACGTTTATATCCTTTCAGAGCACTCTGTGCTTGCACAATTTTCTGATTAAGTTCCAGACTTTGCGCCTCAACCATATCAATATCCGACTGCATGGCGACACCATTACGCAACATTGATCTCAATTTGTCAAGATTGTTTTCAAGCACTTTTTGAGTTACGCGACATTGTGCAATCTGTTCCTCTGTCAACAATACTGCGAAATATATGTTTTCTACGCGTTCCCTCAAAGAATACAACTCCACATCAAGAGAGGCGCGTGAAATTGCATCTTGCGAACGAATCAACTCTCGTTTAGCTTTAGACACCCCTCCATCCCATATTGTCTGGGATACATCCACGCCCAGTTTGTATTGCATCTTTCCAAGCCCTCTCACATCTTGTCCCATTTGGTTAAGAACTCCTGTAAGAGTTTCAGGAAATGAAGGTACAACGTTCTGCGCCGTTGCTTGCGCATATATCCCCACTCGAGGCAACCACCCTTTGTTTATATCCGAAAGTTCTATATCTTTTGTCGCCTCCATCAGTCCGTATTTTCTGACCAGCGGATAGTTAGACATAGCCTTTTCCACACACTCTTCAATAGTAACACCGGCATAACAGCCAATCGAAGAGAGACACGACAAAAAAAAGGCGATGATTCTACAACTCTTCTTCATAATAAATTATGGTTTCAGTTTACGCATTATCGTTTCATAATTCTCTTTTTTACGTAACTCCAGAAATTTTTCTGAATCTACGGTGCAGTCACCAAGAGCAGCATTCACAGCCGGTGATGCCATATATGCAAATATATTCAGCGATACCATATCAAGAAGCAGCATCTTTGCATCTACTTTACGACACAGACCGGTAGATGCTTCGTTATCAATTTTCAACTGGATAAACTTAATAATTGCAGGAGCATAAGCACGCAGTTTATCTAAGAAAATTGAAGATCTTTCAGGATTCGAGAAAATTTCTCCTACCAGGAAACGAGGCAAATCCGGATTTGCGGCGAGAAACTCAAGATGTTTCTCTATTACATTACGGATCATCTCATCAAGAGTCATGTTTTCATCCCCCACCGAGCTGACCAATGCTTCACGAAGCAAATTGATTTTTTCTGTGATGATTCTATCGAAAAGCTTTTCTTTGGTACGGAAATAATAATGAAACATTGCATGCGTCACCCCTGCCGCTTCAGCAATCGAGGTAGTTCGTGCTCCGGCAAACCCCTTAGTCATGAATTCGCGTTCCGCAGCCTTCAATATCAATGTCTCTGTATCCGTTGAGCCCTGATTATCATTTAGTTTTATCATAACAAATATATTTATCAACAATGATTAACAATTTTGTTAGTGCAAATTTATACATAATACTTCAGTTATGCAAAAAAAATTTACTTTATCGGACTGAGTCCGATAAAGTAAAAAGTAAAAAGGAACAGGTAAGAAGGAAAAATTGGCACGCCTAAAAAGTTGATACTTTTAGAAATAACGGGTGATGCTTACGCTCCCTCGACTTTCGCGGAACTTCAAACCATTAGTCATAAGGTTGGTCATGCCGATGGTGCCATCAATATTGAAACTCCACATGCCGGAGAAAAAGGCAACTCCTATTTTCCAACCACATTCTACCCTACGCTGATTCCCAAATTTTCCAAATAATGAAATTTCTTCAGCCTCTAATTTCTCTTTATTATGAAACTTTATATCTCCCGCAAATGCGTAACTAAGTTCCGGACCGGTAAAGGGAGCTATCGAAAGACGGTCTGACACCCCAATGCTATAACCGGCGACGATGGGGATTCTGACACCTATCTTATAAATGGAGGGATCACTTTCTTCATAATCATTGCCCGCAACTACTAAATCTTTATAGGAATACGTATCATAGAACAATGAAACGGCAGGCTCAAGATAGAATTTATGTCCCAGATAAATATTGCATACTGCGCCAATAGTGCCTCCAGTGCCGGTGCGAAACATCTTGTCGTTTATTACATTGCTATGAACCTTACCCGGTAAATTCACATCAAATGCAGCACGCACACCCCATGTCGGATTCCGCTCCCCATTCTCTATGATTTGAGCATGAGTAGAATTTGAGAAAAGAATGAGGGATGATGACAAAAGCAATAAAGACAGATATTTCATAATCAAGTGGTTTATAAGTAAGTCTACAAATAAATAACGCATCCAATATGATAAAAATTGTCTTCTTTTAGAGTGTGTTCCTTAAAGTCTCTTCATTTCCGCTTCGGATGCAGACGTGCCTTTATATCTGCTCTTTTGAGGCTGGAAATTATAGATGATGTTTAGCAAGACACCCCGGCGGTCGTAACTCTGCCGCTTATCAACAAAAATGCCATTGGTATTCATGGTCCAGTTGTATTTTGCAGTATTGAATATATCGGTTACAGATAACTTTACCGTCAGTGTCTTGTTGAGAAACATCTTTCCTACCGAGGCATTCATTGTAAACCAACTTGCGCAGAATCGGTTTGTATGCATATCGCCTTTGGAACTTCCATTCATGTTTGCCGTGATCATCCACCCTCGAGGCAAAGAGAATGTATTATCGAAATAATAAGAGAATATTGGCTTGTCGTATCTGTTATTGTCGAGTTTGAGCCACTGTCGATACATTCCTATTGTAACATTAGGTGTCCACCAACGTATCGGACGGCTCCAAACGAGATAAAGATTTAATGCTGAAACATTAATATTTACAGGATGCATGAGCAACTGGAGGTTATCTGCCGGATATAACTGCTTTACATAGGCATAGCTATCGAAAGAACGAGTGAAATCAGCTTGAAGCATGAAACCTTTCCACATCCCGAACAACTGAACGTCATGCATCCGCTCATCTCGCAACATAGGATTACCACCTTCAATTTCATGCATGCCTACATAACTTAGCGAACCTGTTAGCTGGGAATATGGAGGCTTGACCGTCGCCATTTTATAACTTAGACTGATTTGTGATTCATCGTTGATGGTGTAACCGACAGATACATCCGGCGTGAGGAGATGGTCACGCCGACTGACGTTCTCATCGCGCTTGTCGTCAACTTTGAAATCATAGTCAACATATTCGTATCTTGCGCCTACCGCAATAGAGAGCTTGCCTAACATGCGAGCCCATGATGCAAACAATGCGGCGGATGTCTGCCTTGCATCTGTTAAGGCAGAGGGTATGTACTCACCCACTGTTGCGTTCAGCATACGATAATCAAGAGTGGTATATGTATAGCTATCCTGGGTTCCAACCGTAAAATCCCCCTGCCCGAAGGGAAACCTCAGATAGAGCTTACCTGCCCATAAGGTAGATTTACGCTCGTCTGTTGAATTGACATCTGGACTGATTGATTCTGGATAGGTTGTGACAACACTGTTATTGGTTACAGATCTACGAAAGTCACCATCAAAATGAAGAATATACTTTTCAGCAAAAGTATCCTCATAATAGAGCGATGCAAGATGACTGTGAGCTCTTGTATGTTTATAAATCTCCCTGTTGACTTCCGGATTTTTGTCAAGCCATTCCGTCCCGGAATTATTAAAATCGCCGCGCTCGGGATTATAACGATAATATGCACCTAACGATCGAGAACCTTTGCCATAATTAAATCCACATTTTATAATGCCGGTTGTGGTTGGATAGGAGTTGCGCTGACTCCCTCCTACTGCCGTTTCCTTTCCATCAAATATGAGGGTATTGGTTGTTGTGCCTTCGGCTACCGAATTGTTATGGTTTATCATTCCATTTGCAAAAATCTCCCATTCTCCTATCCTATAAGCGAGTGAGAGGTTATCCACCACAGACCATCTGCGACGACGTTCAAGCAGAAACTGATCAGTGAAAGAAAGACCCTGCACAAAATTACGACGTGTCGTGATTTTCAACACCGCTCCTGTCGTGCTGTCGTAAGCAGCACCGGGAGCCATAAGCAATTCCACTTTCTTAAGATTCGAAGAAAGTATCTGCTGCAATTCTTGTTCATCGCGCATCTGTCGCCCGTCTATGTATATTTCGATATTGTTCTTGCCAATGACACGGACTTCATTATCCTGCACTTTTATCATCGGGAGCTGTGCAAGCACATCAAGAGCATTGCCAAGGTTAGCGAGATTGGTGCCGGGGATTGTTGACACAAATGTTGAACCTACAAGTTTCGTGGCAGGCTGCTTTGCGGTGACTATAACCTCTTGCAACTGACGAGTAAGACTGTCTGCGACTTGCTCATCCCTTGCCTTCGCAGCTTCGATTGTTAGTACAGAGAGAAGAAATGTTATAAATACTTTAGCGTTCATGTGAGTAAAATTTTTGCTACAAAATTACTCACCCAGCCCGCTAAACACCAAAATAAAAATCTGACATTAAATTTTACAATACACTTATAATCAGCTACATATAAATACACATCTCAAAATAATCTGACCAGGTAAGAAACTGATCAGAAAATAGCCATTATATCAGTATTTGAGACGCTCATTGACTCCTTAAAACGTGATTTAAGCCTTGATTTACGTTTATACACCACATCAACCGACTCCCCGAGCAGCAGACTAATAGTACGTGTTGAAAGTCGGCTTGCAAGAAACACTAAAAGCATATAATCTTCATTCTTGATCTCCGGATAATTATTCTTTACTTTTACAAGAATGTTGTCTCGGCAATCATTAACTGCTTGCTCCATTTCCGGGAAAGAATCGGTACGGACCGATTCAATTTCACTTTTCACTTTGTCGATAATTGCCTTGCGCTCGGTCTTTGTGCCCTGCGATTCATAATATGTCTGGCAAAGTGAGTCAATAAGTGAAAAACGTTTCTCAAGCACTTCGTGAAGCTTCATTTCCAGGCGACTTACATCACCACGACTCGCCTCCATCTGATTCCTGAATCCGGATGCTTCAGCCATCAAGGTTTCATTTTGCAATGACTGTATCTTCATTCTCTGACGCATCCACACAATAATTCCGCCAGCCATAAGCAAAGCAAGTAATGCCACAAGCGTATATAATTCCCTTTGAGCACGTTCCTTATATAGAAAGAATTCTTTTTCTTTCTGCAGATAAAGAGCTGTGGCAAGAGGGTCAGTTTTATCTGAAGAATGAAGCAATGCCTTTAGATGAGATGCCTTTTTTAATTCATCTGCCGAATCATGTTGCTTATAATAATCAATAGCGATATTGACTATTGTATCTGTTGGAGCCTTAACTCTATTAACAACCATAGCCTCGCTATACAATAATGCCCACCGAGCCATGGTTGCAGAATCCTGAAACTCCGACACATCCACTTCATTAAGTTTAGACAACGCTGCCGAAGGATCGCTTTGCATCAGACGCTGAGCTTCATCAAGAGCCTTAGGTTCCAGACTCGACACACTGCAGCCGGTAATAACGAGCAGTATAATTATATAAAGCAGACTTCGCATAAAACAACTTCAATAATTAATCGGTTATTTTCTGAGTGATATTGAGATAAGGAGTTCTCTGCCACGGAGCCATCGCTGACTTTCGAAAGACGTGAGCTGATTATACGTCTTATAGTTATAAGTGCGTTGATTCAAGATGTTGGTTAAAGCCGCCGAGAGTTCCAGCCGCTTGTTAAGTTTGTAGATGACTTTCGTATCAAACAGCACCACATTCTTGAAATTGTCGGAGGTAAGTTCGTTACGGTAATGCTCCGCGCTTATATGCCATTCCCATTTTTTATGCGGCATAATATTGAGCAATATCTCGTTCTCCATGCTTCCAAGCCAAGAAGCCTTTGTGCCGTTCATTGCAAGCCGAGTCGATGTCCAGTCGAAACGGTAATCGAAACTTAGCCACCGTAATGGTGACCCATTTATCTTTGCACCAACCGACCATGAGGTTCCCACTGAATTGACCGATGTGTTTTCAGAGATAAGATGAGATTCCTGACGACTGAAAGAACCTCTTACATTCGCACTGCCCCGTATGAAATCAAGAGTTTTCCCAATATTTCCATTTGCCATGAACATCTGTCCCGAGCTCTTAGCCTGAGAATATGAATACACAACATAATCTCCATAAAGCTGTTGAACCATCGTATAAGGGTTGTGCGACCAAGATTGCATGGCGAAAGCATTCGCAAACAAACCATAACGGGTATGCTTGTATGACAAACGTGCAGACACATTCTGCGAATTGGAACTATAGAAATCATCGACACCCCGTCTGAACGATCGATAATTTGTCATCACGTATCCGGGCTGGATAAGGCTAAGATCCATCGGAGATCGCCTTGATCCGCCATGAACATACATAGAAAATCTGTTGTTGGGTTTCCAGCTGATACTGAGCGAAGGAGAGAAATAAACTTCACTCCGGTTTGCAAGAGCATTATCGAATGTGTAGTGAGCAAAACTTACCGGCGCATCAAGCGAAATATTAACACGCTTTATCCAGTATTCGAGCTTCGGCGTTACATATAATGTAAGATAATTCGTGTTCAATACATTGGTTGTTTCACCGGGTATGGCATCAGGCATATCGGGTAGTTCGGTGTTGAGTGTGCGGAAATATCCCTTTACACCACCCTCTAAACTCACAGTGATGCCTTTGACAGAAAATGCATACGCAGCGCTTTCATGAGTATGAAAAGCATGGTCTCTTACATATTGATTCATCAATTCCCCATTCCCCATTTTCAATTCCAGATCCTGAGGAAGCGATTCCCATTCATTTTGACTCAGGAAAGTAACTAAGTGTTTCCCTTTGAAACGCTTGATCAATTTAAAATCGTTGCCGACATAATAATCAGGAAAAGAAGCGGTCTGGTCGTTGGGCAAGGAACCGGTGACTCCCAGGCGCACATCATCCCAGTCAATATTGGTCTTAAGCGTATTGTTGATAAACGCGGTCTTCTGGTTCAGTTCATAAATAAACTTACCGGAGAGGGAATGTGAGCGGTCAACCCCGCTACGGTTTTCAGTAACAACGCGGTTGCCATCGTTAAGGAAATAAGTGGTTATATTCTGCGCAACAGCCTGCACACGGTTGAAGGAATAATCTATCTGTGTTTTGAATTCACCGCGCCCGAACTTCCAGAGGCTATTGGTCGAAGCGAGCGCCGAACGGTTGAAAAGAGTTCGTTTTCGGCTTAGGTTAGGCACCCCGGGCAATGAGACACTTACATATTGAGTAAGATCCGTTCCACGTCTCGAAGCAAAGAAATCGGTTGCCTGTGCCGAAAGATCTTCTCCGATATTGTTGGTTTTTAACGTTGTTATGTTCTGAAAATTCGGCATCACAGCCATCGCGAACACTTCACCATCCCATATCCCGCCATCGGGTTGCCAACAATACCCTCCTCCTGCATCACCATGGAAAGTCCAGGTAGCTTTCGCCTTATTTTTGAGTTTCAGGTTAATCGCGGCTTTGTCGGAGAAAGATATTCCCGACAACACCTGCAAAGGCTGATGATTTTCCATCACCTCCACAGCTCCCACATCTTCATGACTTATTCCATTGGTGGCAATGCCATACTTCCCTCCCAATAGGTCGGAGCCTTCTATATAAAACTTATTGATATCCTCACCCTGATATTTTATCTTGCCTGAACTCGCCACATCAATACCGGGCATGCGTTTGAGCACATCACCGATGGAACGGTCCTGCGCCTGCGCAAAGGCACTGACTCCATAGGTGATAGTATCTCCCTGCTCCCGAATACGATCCGCCTTAACAGTGACTTCTTTCAGCAAAGTCGTGCCAGGCTCAAGAAGAACTGTCAGAGGAAATGTGACACTATCGAGAGATATGGATTTCTTAGCAAAACTCATCATTGACACTTCCAGACGGCATCCCGAAACAGACGGAACCGTCATTGCAAAGCCTCCATCCTTTTTCGACGTTGCAAATTTCTTTATCTTTCCGTCTGCCCCCTTGACAATAACCGATGCTCCCGTTAGAGGCTCATTCTTCTCCTTGTCTAAAACCTTACCGGATACATTGACCTGAGCAATGGCTGTAGGAGCTGCAAGTAAACATAATATGTATGTTATAAATTGTTTCATTCGTGATAATCCGTTTCAAGGAAATCATCAGTGCCGGTATAATCAGCATTTTTGACATTTACCTCACCGTTGGTCATCGCAGCTAAACGCGCGCTTCTGTTTCGGCGCGTATAATCCTTCTGTTTGAGAAAATTCTTCCGCTTGGAGGTGTATATGTTCTCTTTTTCATACGGATCCTTCAAAGGTTCGTTACATTTCTGCAGCCCTTTGATAATAAATTTATAATCTCCATCAACTGAAGCCGCCTCCATGATTAAACCGGGAAGTCCATAAAGTTGCCAGGGACCATCGGGTACAGAAATTTCAGATGCAAACCATGCCGACCATTTGCGTCCGTGATATTCCGCCTCTGCCTTCTGACACTCGTAACCCATAACATTTTTTGTTGAATCGGCTATCTCCCATACCAAGTCATCCATCGGTACCGAATATCTGAAAGCGTCTCCGAAGTTGACATCCCATACTGTCATTTTCTCTTCTCCGTAATCTTTAAGACACTTGTACTGACTTTCCCTCATCATCCCCTTTTCCTTTACTATCTGCATTGCATCAGCACCGGTACGCGTAAACTCTTCAAGAGCCTCATCCCACACAGCCCGATGGATTGCCTTTCCATTGGGATCGTTCATAAGTGAATCCACAAAGAAAGTCTGGGGGTTGTAATAATAAGAGCTGCCCGCAGCGAGCTGCAAAATCCATTTACTTGTTTCCTCTTTTGGATTGCCCTCTTTATCTGCCAATATGTGGATTGCCTCATATTCTGCCTTGAGAGTTGCGTTGGGTCTATTGTTCGCTGTCACCTCTGCAGCAACATATCCGGAAACGCCAAAACATAGGAGATATATTATCTGTCTGTTCATTGGTAATCTGTTTCAAGAAAATCATATTTGCGGCTCTCATCGGTTACCGGCATATCGGGTCCGAGATCAAGATCAATCTGAGCCTTGATCATCGCATTACCGTTGTCTCGCCCATAGCGCTCCATTCTGAGCATTTCAAGACGCGAGCATTTGTCATAGTCATTTGGATTATAAATCGGCACCATCTCTTTATTGCATGATTCCAAACCGTCGGCAATAAAATGATGCTGACCGCTTGGTTCCGAAGCTTCAAGGATCAAGCCCGGCAGACCATGAAGTTTCCACGGACCGTCCTGAATAGGAATTTCGGGGGCAAACCAGACTGTCCACCGGCGTCCATGATAATCTGCGGTTGCCATTACGCACTCATAGCCGAGCACTTCTTTAGTTGAGTCAGTCACATTCCATGCAATTGCATCCAAAGGTTCGCTATACCAGTACCTCCCGGTCATTCCTACGTAATCATATACCCGGTATTCATTGGCAACATTTGACTTGAACACATACAACTGGGTTCTATATGTCACACCGTCCATAACAGATCGATCTTTCGTCTCTGTGTATTTCTTAATTGCCTCATGAAGCATTTGATCAGCAAGAGCTCTGCCGGAGGCTGTCGAATTCAAAGAATCTTTATATTCACTTAATGGGCAATAGAATTTAGATTCCTGCGTATTTGCAAGCAATACGAACGGGATATCCCGCTCTATCACACCGTCAGAACCTCTGTAAAACTTTTTGTGATAATTATAGCTCACTTTAATTTCAGAGCGGGGATATTCCTTTTTCTTCTTCGCATTAACTCCAAGTGCAAAACAAAAAAGCAAGAATATAGTGGTTAATCGAATTGTTGTCATTTTTGTTTATCTAATTAAACATTTTATAAACATTTTATTATGTTCGATATCTCTCAGAACCAATCGATTCATAATTTGCCAAACATTTTGACAAAAATAAACAAAAAATCTGAATCGATTATCAACAAATGTTGATAATCGATTCAGACGACAAATATTTTCCTCAAAAAAACGATTCTTGTATAAAAATACTATTCCGGAACACCACCATATTGGTTGGGAAATGTCTGAGAAGGCTGACAACAGAATACGATTAGGATTATGGTGCCTATGACAGGTATAAAACCGATAAGCCACCACCACCCGCTCTTACCAGTGTCATGAAGCCGACGGAAAAGCACACCCAATGACGGCAGAAACAGCACTGCAGACACAATATATGATATGACAGGCAAACCCGAAGGTGAAGATTCATGAATGCTCTGCAGTCCTGAAGGAATACCGAACAGAAGACCGATTATTGCGGTGAAAAGAATCCACCACCAATACTCACTGCGCGAAGCGCGCCCCGTAAACGTGCAATACTTCGAAAAGCACCTGCTGATTGATTGTCCGAATGTCATAGTTGTAAATATTTTTAAGTAATGAATCAAATTAAACACATATCATATACGCAGAAATTTTTGAGGGATTTCCGCAAGTTGAAGAAGGAGCAATGCGGGCATTGTGACTGATGAAACTTGGCGGAAAGCACCAAAAATTTCAAGTATTG
>CABUVO010000025.1 GCA_902495075.1 uncultured Porphyromonadaceae bacterium | reverse complement strand
TATTTCCGTCTTTTCCCATACTGGCTGATAAGGAGATGGGCGAGGGAAGACAATGATTACCTGCTGAGCTACATCCATCCGCGTGATCTTGACGCCGGGCAGCCGATGATACGGGAGCTACCGCTGTCGCGGAAGTTCAAGAGCTATGTAGGACTGAAGGGAGCCGAGGGGAAGCTGCGACGCTTCCTGACAGATTTCCGCTTCTCAGATCTCCACGCGGCTGACACCGCCATCGACTGGAGCGCAGTGCGCTCCTTCCGGCTCTGAGAGAGCCGCGAGCAGAGGGGGCAGAACGGCGCTCGCGGGACGAGCGGACGCAGAGCCGCGAGCAGTGCTCGCTAAACGGAACCGCTGATGCTGAAGGGAACCGGCTGCGCCTGAAAGCAGCAACGGGTGCCGGCGATTGAAAGATAGAAGCTGAGAAAGGTTGGGGCTTGCGGATTTTTTATTAACTTTGAGGGAAGTTAAAGAAATTCGAGATGAAGAATTTATATAAATTGGGAATATTGGCTGGGGTGGCGGTTGCCTTGTGCGTGGGCTTCGCGGAGGCGGATGCGCAACGACTTGCTAAGGAGTATCGACTCAAGAAAGTAGTGCCGGTGGAGGGACGGCAGGGAATTGCTGTCGACAGTAGTTTCTATTATGTGTCTGATACCAAGGCGCTATATAAGTATGATAAGGACTGGAATCTTGTGGCTGTCAATAAACAGCCGTTCCGGCATCCTGAAATTGCCAATCATTTTGGCGATATTGATGTGTGGAACGGGGAGATTTATTGCGGAATCGAGAGGTTTGAGTATGGGCGTGGCTATAATATAGCCGTGTCTATATATGATGCGAATACTCTTGAATGGAAACGGGATCTTCCCTGGAGTCCAGAGTCGGGACAGGTGGAGGTATCGGGTATTGCCGTGGATCGCGACCGCAATATGGTGTGGATGAGCGACTGGGTGGATTCCCGTTATGTCTATTGCTATGATCTAAAAACGGGTAAGTATCACACGAAGATGCAATGTATGCCGACGCCTTATTGGTGTCAGGGCATTACAATAGCCGATGGCAAGATTGTATTTTCTGCTGATGACGGTGAGGCAGCATACGGTATTCCAGACAATCTTTATGTGGCTGAGTTGGGCGAAGTGCCTTATACGGGATTGAAAGATGGGGAAGAGGTAGTGAAGGATACACCTTTCAGCGTTAAACTCGATAAGGATGGAAAGCCGGTTATGCGCAAAGGTTTGATTGGTGCCGGTGCACAGAAGGGGAGAGTGGAACATTTCCGAGAGATGGCGGATTTTAAACGTGCAGGCGAGATTGAGGGTGTAGCCATTGATCCCGTCAATAATGATCTTCTTGTGCTTAACAACAGAGGCACACGGATTGTGCTCGGGATGAGTCAGGGTCCGATTTTAGAGGAAGGATACACCGGAGAAGTGCACGAAGTTTATGTGTACGAGGCAATAAAGTAATGTTTAATTTTCAATGTGAAATGTGTAATTAATGATTCTTCGAGAATCCTGTCTGTCTTGATTGTTAAAAATTAATATTGAGGAATAAAAAAGCTGGATAACTAAGTTATCCAGCTTTTTTTTGGAGGTGCCAAGCAGATTCGAACTGCTGTAAACGGTTTTGCAGACCGGTACCTAACCACTCGGACATGGCACCCTGTTTCGCTTTTGCGAGTGCAAAGTTAAAACTTTTTTTTGAATCATGCAAATATTGCGATAAAAAAAGTTTTTATTAAAATAATTACAAATACATAGTTTAATTGTTATTAAATTAAGTTAATTTTGTATCAATTATGAAAGGACCCTTTTCACACCCTGAGGCAAAAGATCTCTACGGAATCTTTAACGACAGTTTCCCGCCAATTCTTGATGGCGTTACACTGACCGTGGAAAACTATGTCTATTGGCTTCAGCAGAAGGGTAGGACACCATGTGTGGTAACACCATGGAATCCGGAGAAGAATTCGTATTCTTTCGATGTTGTGAGGTATTTTTCTCTCCCCATTGCTTCGCGTCATCCGTATCGCTACGGGTATCCGAAGTGCGATCCTTTCATATGGAAGCGTCTTCGCGACACAAATTTCAAGTTGCTGCATTCTCATTGTCCTTTCTCTTCGGGCAGGCTTGCAGTGTATGTGAAGAAACACCAGAATGTGCCTCTTGTAGGTACTTTCCATTCCAAGTATCGTTCGGATCTGGAGCATTCTTTCCGTAAGACCCCGTGGTGTGTGCCGATTATAATGAAGCGCATACTGAATTTCTTTAATGCCTGTGACGAAGTGTGGATTCCACAGGCGCAGGTAGAGGATACTGTGAGGGAATATGGCTTTAAGGGTAAACTTACGGTAGTGGAGAATGGTAATGATTTCGCTTCGATCATCAAGGGAGATGTTGGTGAATATAAGAGAAGCGCCAAACGCAAGTTAGGCATCAAGGATGATGAAATAGCCCTGTTGTTTGTGGGGCAGCACATTTGGGAGAAAGGGCTTGATGTGGTCATTGATACGCTGAAAGAAATTAATGGTTTAGTGCCTTTTAAAATGAATTTCATAGGTAACGGATATGCTTTCGATGATATTAAAAAACGCATTGCCGACTATGGACTTTCAGATAAGGTGAAATTGCATGGGGTGATAAGGGAGCGTGAGATTCTCAGCGATTATTATGCCGCTTCGGATCTTTTCCTTTTCCCCTCTTTTTATGACAACGCTCCGCTCGTGGTCAGAGAGGCTGCGGCAATGGGTACGCCTGCGATTCTTCTGAAAGGATCAACAGCTTCGGAAGTTATCAATGACGGAAGAAACGGTTTTCTTACCGATAAGTCACCCGTGAAATTTGCAGAACTTGTGAGGCACCTTCACGATAATCCGGACGAACTCAAAACGGTGTCAGCCGGTGCGCGGGAAACACTTGTAAGAAGCTGGGAGGATGTGGTGGATGAAGTCTGCGACCGTTATGATGCGATTATCAGAAGATTCAAGAGATGAGCACTGATGCGAAACATACAGGATCCGGATTCTCGTTCTGGAAAGTAATGCTGCCCGTGGCAATTGGTTTGGCGGTAGTAGTGCTTATGTTTGTGCATGATGCGAAAAAGGAGGATTTCGCAGATATCTGGAAAAGTATTCATTTCGACGGACGTGTAATAGCATGCATCATAATCGGTTTCATGTGTATGTTCGGAAGGGATTTTGGATTGACATGGAGATTTCGGGCTTTGACCGACAGGAAACTGACTTGGGCGCAGGCATGGAAGGTGGATATGCTGTGTGAATTTACCAATTGCATCACCCCTTCGGCAGTGGGAGGTAGTTCTCTGGGGATGGTATTTCTAAACTCACAAGGAATAGAGATCGGACGGGCAACAACCCTGATGTTGACCACACTCTTTATGGATGAGTTGTTTTTTGTTCTGGCTTGTCCTTTTGTTGTTTTGTTTACTCCTGCATCAGAAATTTTTACTTCCGACGGCACAACATTTGCCCACGGCATCAAATATACTTTCTGGACTGTATATCTGTTGATTACCGCTTGGACATTCATTCTTTTTGTAGGTATAATCTGGAAACCATTATGGATTCAGAAAGTGCTTGATAAGTTGGCGACATGGCTGTGGTTGCGCAAATGGTCGTCTCAGATAAGCGGCTTGGGTGCCAATATGGTTGCAACTTCAAAAGAACTTCAGACGAAGCCTTTTCGGTTTTGGCTGGAAGTATTTTGCGGCACTGCTCTTTCATGGACATCCCGTTACCTCGTGGTAAACGCACTTTTCTTCGGATTCGTGCCAGCCGATGACAAATATCAGTGGGTGATACTTGCCCGTCAGTTTGTGATCTGGGTTGTGCTCATGATAAGTCCGACACCGGGAGGGGCTGGTCTAAGCGAATGGCTCTTTTCAGAATATTACGGTGATATAATAGGCACGGCTGGAATGGCGCTTATCTTGGCAATATTCTGGCGGATAATCACGTATTATCTATATCTCTTTATTGGAGCTGTGCTGGTTCCGTCATGGCTGAACAAAACCATTGGGAAAATGAGGAAGAGTTAGGTTTTAGACTTTAGGTTTTAGGCATTAGGAGTTTTTTAAGCAATATGAAATACATAGTTATTATACCTGCCCGGTATGAATCGAGTCGATTTCCGGGTAAACCGCTGGCAAAGATCGGTGGGGAGGAGATGATTGTAAGAGTATGTCGTCAGGTTATAAAAGCGGGTGTTGAAGCTGCTGTTGCAACTGACGATCAGAGAATATTTGATTGTGTTGAGGCTGCCGGTTTTAAGGCGGTGATGACTTCCCGGGAGCATAGAAGCGGCACGGAAAGGGTGGAAGAGGCATACCGCTTGCTTGGAAGTGATGCGGATGTCGTGATCAATGTGCAAGGAGACGAGCCATTTATCAGACCGGAGCAGATTCAGAAACTTGTGGCGATTTTTGAGAATAACCCTGAAGCGCAAATCGGCACATTGGCGATGAGATTTGATGCCACGAGAGGATTTGATGCCTTGTTTGATCCGAATCTTGTGAAGGTGGTTTTCTCCAATGAGATGAATGCTCTTTATTTTTCACGAAGCATAATACCTTATGTGAGAAAAACAGATTGGAAGAACTGGCTCAAAGAGACTGAGTTTCATACGCATATCGGCATTTATGGCTACAAGTCGAAGACTCTTTCGGAAATTGTAAGACTGCCTGAATCGAGCCTTGAAAAGGCTGAGAGTCTGGAACAGCTCAGATGGTTGCAAAACGGTTATGGAATAAAAGTCGGGCTGACAGAGTTTTCAACCATCGGCATTGACACGGAGGCAGACCTGCGGGCAGCAGAGGAAATGCTCGATTCTCTTGCATAAATTCATTAAATTTGTTAACTTTGCGTCTGGATTGTAAACAATTTTGACAAGGTAAAAACAAGATATCAAGAAACGACATGAAAAAGAGTGCACTTCAGCGAGTAAGAGCTGAGTACCAGCCCAAATTGCCCAAAGATCTTCAGGGCGATGTGAAAGTTAAATTTGGAGAGGCAACCGAATCTGTAGCTAATCAGGAAGAAATCAAGGAAAGATTCCCTCACACTTACGGAATGCCTATCGTGCAGTTCGAACACAATGACAAGCCGGAACGCGTAGAGGAACCCTTTAACGTAGGTATCATCCTCTCCGGAGGTCAGGCTCCCGGTGGACACAACGTGGTCAGTGGTATTTTCGATGGTCTTAAGAAACTTAACAAGGAAAACCGCCTTTACGGATTCCTTATGGGTCCTGCAGGATTCATCAATCATCAATACATGGAGCTGACTGCCGGCTATATTGCTGAATATCGCAACACCGGTGGTTTTGACATCATTGGTTCCGGTCGTACAAAACTTGAGACTCCCGAGCAGTTTGAAGCCGGTCTTAAGATTCTGAAAGAACTTAACATCAAGGCTCTTGTTATTATTGGAGGTGACGATTCAAACACCAATGCAGCCGTGCTTGCCGAATATTACAAGAACATCGGTGCAGGCGTTCAGGTTATCGGTGTGCCCAAGACTATCGACGGCGACCTTAAGAACGAATGGATCGAAACATCTTTCGGTTTCGACACAGCTTGCAAAGTATACAGCGAGGTTATCGGTAATATCCAGCGTGACTGCAATTCTGCAAAGAAATATTATCACTTCATAAAGCTGATGGGTCGGTCAGCTTCTCATATCGCTCTTGAGTGTGCACTTGAGACTCAGCCGAACATTTGCCTTATCTCAGAGGAAGTTCTTGCAAAGCGCATGACTCTTGACAATATCGTAAGCTATATCTGCTATGTTATCGCCGAGCGCGCAAAATTGGGATGGAACTTCGGTACTGTCCTCATTCCCGAAGGTCTTATTGAATTCATACCTTCAATGAAGACTCTCATCGCTGAGCTTAACGATGTTCTCGTTGAATACGCTGATGAACTTGAATCTCTTGAAGAGAATGCGAAGCTTGAGGCTATCCACCGTCATCTGTCGCCTGCAAATGCAGATCTTTATAAGATGCTTCCCAAGACTATTGCTCTCCAGCTCAGTCTCGATCGTGATAGCCATGGTAATGTGCAGGTTTCCCTCATCGAAACTGAAAGCCTCCTGAGCCAGATGGTTGCTAAACGTCTTGACGAAATGGCTGAAAACGGAGAATATAGCGGTAAGTTTGCTGCTCAGCATCATTTCTTCGGCTATGAAGGTCGCTGTGCTGATCCAACAAACTTCGATGCTGACTATACATACGCTCTCGGTTATAACGCTGCAATGCTTATCAATTCCGGTCTCACCGGCTATATGTCGAGCGTGCGCAACCTTACCGACAAAACAGAGAACTGGATCTGTGGTGGTATTCCAATCACCATGATGATGAATATGGAGCGTCGTAACGGTGAGATGAAGCCTGTGATACAGAAGGCTCTCGTAAATCTCAATGGCCGTCCGTATCTGAAGTTTGCTTCTATGCGTGAGACTCTCGCACTCAATACTCTCTATCAGTATCCCGGTCCGATTCAGTATTTCGGCCCGTCTGAGATCTGCGACCGTCCGTCGATGACGCTGCTTCTTGAACACAACAAGGAAATATAATAATATATTCAACTTTCGCAAGCGTAAAGTTGAAGTTTATAAGTTTATTGCACAATGCGCAGTTTATAAGTTTATTTTTTTGATGCGAATAAATGTGGGCTCAGCCATATCCGTATCTGATAAACTTATAAACTTATAAACTCTTAAACTTTAAGTTGAAGCTTGCGAAACTTAAATAATATAAAGCATAAAATAATGTCGGAGATCTTGCAGTTATTATTGTAAGGTCTCCGATGTGCTTTCTTTCCGCCTCGGATTGATGGGGCGGAATAGGGCGAGATGGGGCGGAACAGGGCGAGATGGGGATGGGAGAGAATTAGGTAATTTGAAATTTATGAAAAGAAGTTATTTTTTATGCGTTGCGCTTTTTGCTTTGGGGCTTGTTAGCTGTGGCGGCAAAAGCAATTATAAGAATCCAGAGGAACTGGGAAAGGAGAAGACTGCGGCTGCAATTACCGCCGCAGATGCTAAGGATGCATCCGGGCTGGAGAATCAAGCGAGTGAGAATTCCAACAATGCCGGAAATGCAGAAGCCGGTGGAAATATCGATGATGATGGAATTGTGCTTACACATATGGTTTCTAATGAGAAACCGAGTATTGTCGATTTTACTGCTTCTTGGTGCGGTCCGTGTCAGAAAATGAAGCCAATCTTCCATGCGCTTGCAAAAGATTTTAGAGATGATTATAATTTCATCACCATAGATATTGATGAGAATCCTGAACTCGCTCATAAATATCAGGTGCAGGCTGTTCCCACTTTCGTTTTCTTGGATGAGGATGGAAATGAAGGCAATAGGATAACCGGAATGATCAGCGAAAAGGAATTCAGAAATGAATTGCTCAGCCCGGCGTGGTACTAAAGGTAGGCTTTAGGTTTTAGGCTTTAGGTATTAGGGTTGTGCCTTCTGCTTCAGGTCTTAATGGGGTAAGATGTGGCTTAATAGGGCTGAATGGGTAAATATTAAAATTTAATTAAACAACAATATGGCAACAACTACAAATGTTTCGCCTGCGGCAGGATCTTTGAGAGATTATGCGTGGGCTCGCTGGACGGCTCTCGGTCTTCTGGCGTTTGCGATGTTCTGTTCTTATATATTCATGGACATCCTTTCGCCGATAAAAGACCTGTTGCAGTCTACCAGAGGATGGGATTCTACTGCATTCGGAACTATGCAGGGATCGGAGACTTTCCTCAATGTGTTTATTTTCTTCCTTATCTTTGCGGGTATTATTCTCGACAAGATGGGCGTCCGTTTCACAGCTGTTTTGTCTGGTGCGGTCATGCTTGTGGGTGCAGTGATAAACTGGTACGCACTTACGGATTCATTTCTCGGAAGCAGCCTTGACGTCTGGTTTACCAATCATCTGAATTATATCCCGGGTTTTGACGAATTAGGAATCTCACCCTTCTATAAAGGTATGCCGGCATCTGCCAAATTCTCTGCTGTCGGATTTATGATCTTCGGTTGCGGCGTAGAGATGGCAGGAATCACGGTGAGCCGTGGTATCGTAAAATGGTTCAAAGGTCGTGAGATGGCACTTGCAATGGGTTCTGAGATGGCGCTTGCGCGTCTTGGTGTGGCAACATGTATGATCTTCTCACCGGTGTTTGCTGAACTTGGAGGAACAATAAGCGTATCGCGTTCGGTTGCTTTCGGTGTGGTGCTTCTCATGATTGCACTCATAATGTTCATTGTCTATTTCTTTATGGACAAGAAGCTTGATGCTCAGACCGGAGAGGCAGAAGAGAAGGATGATCCTTTCAAGATCAGCGATCTTGGGAAAATCTTGTCAAGCTGGGCATTCTGGCTTGTTGCGCTACTTTGTGTTCTTTATTATTCCGCTATTTTCCCCTTCCAGAAATATGCGGTCAACATGCTTCAGTGTAATCTCGCCTTTACGGATGTGGCTCCGGATTCTTTCTGGGGAAGCGATGCTGTGAGCGTATGGCAGTATGTCGTGATGCTTATAGTGGCATTTGCATCGTTTGCAAGCAATTTCGGCAAAAGCAAGTTGATGCGTTCGGTAATGCTTGTGGTCGCAATCGGTTGCCTTGTGCTCTATTGCTGGATGGGTTACATGCGTCAGAGCGCTGCCGCGATTTTTGCCGTGTTCCCTCTTCTTGCTGTAGGAATCACACCGATACTTGGTAAGTATGTGGATTACAAAGGTAAAGCAGCATCGATGCTCGTTTTGGGCGCATTGCTTCTTATAGCATGTCATCTCACATTCGCGTTTATTCTCCCGATGTTCAAGGATAGTCCTGTAGGAGGCGTTGTGGTTGCGTATCTGACCATTCTTGTGCTTGGCGCATCGTTCTCCCTTGTGCCAGCTTCACTTTGGCCCAGCGTGCCTAAGCTTGTTGACGCAAAAATCATCGGTTCGGCATATGCTCTTATCTTCTGGATTCAGAATATCGGACTCTGGCTCTTCCCAATGCTTATCGGTAAGGTGCTCGATTCAACAAATCCTCAGATCACGGAAGCCCTCGCAAACGGAACCATGACGGAAGAGGTTGCATCTGTTAGTTATAACTACACTGCTCCGTTGGTAATGCTTGCATGTCTTGGTGTTGCCGCCCTCGTTCTCGGGCTTGTTCTTAAGGCTCTTGATGCCAAAAAACATCTCGGTCTTGAACTTCCGAATGTTCAGAATGTTGTAGAGGTAGAAGAATCCGAAGTTGAGTCAGCAGAGGCTTAAATTATATTGAAGTTGTTTAAACTCCTTCATTGAACTTGAAATCAAGAATAATAATATTGGTGATGGCTTGTATGGCGAGTTGTTTCGTCATACAAGCCGAAACTGTTACCCGTAAGGAAGCCAATTCTCTTGCTCAAACATTCTTCAACGCGGCGTACGGAGAAGTTACGGCTCCTCCGCAGATGGTGTGGAATGGGCGTCAGCTCACTACCGACAGGCTCTTTTCGCCCCTTTATGTCTATAATTCTCCCAAGGGAGGGTATGTAATAATTGCGGCTGATAATAAAGCATATCCTATACTTGCCTATAGCACCCGACGAAAATTTGACAGAGAAAAGCTTTCCGAAGAGGAGAAGGCTATGCTCACAAAATACGCCAGGGAAATTGAGATTGTCAGATATGATTCCAGAATTCCGGCGAACGCATTGAAAGCGTGGCAGAATCTGCCTCAATATGTGGCAGCAATTCTTAAGGAGCCATATAGGAGTGACGAATATAATGCTCTCTCTGATGAGCAGCGTGAGAAACTTGAATCTCTTGATAGGGTAGGAAATCAGATTCTTATGCCCCAGGCTACCGAATTCGATTTGTATAATCCGGATAACTTCAGGGAGATCACTCTGGATGATGTTATAGAAGAGGAGATTCCATTTAAATTTTATGAGGATTTTATCAGAGAGGTGAATAAAGAGAATCTTGAACGGCAAATCAGTCTTGATGAATTGATTTCTCCGACTAAGCCTATAGTTAAGGCTCTTGGTGGAGGACATTTTGAGATTGCTTTTCCTGAAAGTGTCAGGATGATGCGAGTTTATGCAATCGGTGGGATGCAGATGATGGAGAAATATTATAAAGAGACCTCTCTTATGAATCTTGATTTGTCGGTTCTTGCTTCCGGCTATTATGTCGCTCTTGCGCTTGCTGACAGCGGGAAAGTCTATGGTTTTAAATTATATAGATAGAAAGAATTGAGAAAAATTAATTCTTTAGAGAAATTGAAGATGAGGAATTTATTGAAGACAAAAGCAGCAGCGTGGGGTGGATTGGTGCTGATTCTTGTTTGGTTGGTGTATATGGCTTTCGTGCAGATGCCATGGTGGAGCTTTATAAGTGTATTCTTTGCTTTTATGATGGTTTTCTGTCATTTGGCAGCTCTGTATTTAAATAATACAAGCAATGCTGCCAGCAGGAAGCTTGATCTTATCGCGCTTATAATGGGAATGCTTTTCATTGTCGCAATAATTGTCGAGGCTGTTTTCGCATAAAATTAAATTCGCAATATAGAATAAAATCCCGAGGAATTTTCCTCGGGATTTTATTTATAGAAGCTGAGCAAGGGTTGTTAGCTTTGCTGTAGTCTAACTTGCTGAGCGGAATGATGACGCTGAGATTAGGCGGGAAGGGCAGCGTTTGTTTTGTGAACTGCCTCTGCGCTTTTCTTGAAGAGAGCTTTCTCTTCTTCATTGAGGTCGAGCTCAAGGATTTTCTTGATACCACCTTTGCCGAGAACGCAGGGAACACCGATGCAGAGATCGCTTTCGCCATATTCACCTTCCAGAAGAGCGGAGCAGGGGATGATTGCATCCTGATCGTGGAGAACTGCTTCAACAACTTCAGCTGTAGCAGCACCGGGAGCATACCATGCAGAGGTGCCGAGAAGTTTTGTGAGAGTTGCGCCACCTACCATTGTATCTGCAGCAACTTTGTCAAGTTCTTCTGCTGAAAGGAAGTTGGTTACAGGAATGCCGCGAAGAGTAGCGAAACGTTTCATAGGAATCATGGTTGTGTCGCCGTGACCACCGATTACAAAGCCTTCGATTTCATTGGGATTTGCGTTGAGTGCTTTGCTGAGGAAATATTTGAAACGGCTGCTGTCGAGTGCGCCACCCATACCGATGATACGATTCTTGGGAAGACCTGACACTTTGTGGATAAGATATGTCATTGTATCCATCGGGTTGGATACGCAAACAATCACAGCATTGGGGCTATGTGCAAGTACGCTCTCAGTCACCTGTTTAACAATGCCTGCATTAACGCCGATAAGCTCTTCACGAGTCATGCCGGGTTTACGTGGAATACCGGAAGTAATGACAACAACATCGCTGTCTTTTGTTGCTTCGTAATTGTTTGTCACGCCGTTAATACGGGTGTTCATGTCGAGAAGATTTGCAGTCTGCATCATATCCATGGCTTTTCCTTCAGAAACGCCCTCTTTGATGTCGATCATAACAACCTCGTCTGCAATTTCACGGAGAGCCATTACATTGGCTGCTGTAGCGCCTACATTACCGGCGCCTACTACGGTTACTTTTGACATAATTGCCTGTGATTTATGATATTAATATTGGTTAGTTCTATCGTTGGATTACAAGTGTCTTTTTGTGGAATCCTTTTGTTCGCAAAATTAAAGAAATAATTCCTTAATTCAAATCAAAATGGCAAATATTTTTTTACTTACATAAGTAAGTATTGAAAATTAGTTTATAATAAGTAAGTGAGATGCTTATTTAAATTTTGAATCTTTTGGATGCTTTCCAGTTTTCTCATCAGTCACATAGCCCGCTATGCTCCTTCTTCGAAATCAGGAAATCATCTCAAAATCTCCTAAAATTTAATATAAGCTAATTTCCAACACTTACTTATCGATTAAATTTTCTTACTTAGAAGGAAAACGAAACAAATGCCCCAAGCCTACGTGCCCATGCTGTTTCGCCACTGAAATTCATGCGACGGCCGAGATCAAACTCCACTGCACAAGAAATACGCGGTGTAAGATACCAGAAAACATTTGCTGCCATATATAGTCCCTGTTTATATTGATCAGAAGCGATTTCATGACGCGGTGCATAGCGGGTACCTCCGAAAGTAGCACTGGCGAATATCATAGGGGTGAAATTATATTGGAGTCCGATATATCCACCATAGCATAATGGCGCATATAATTGCCCCGGTTTTGCCGGATCAGCAACAAGATCATATGCTCCCATAAGCCAGTCACCGCCCAGACTGCCATATCCGTGTCCACCATTCATGCATCCATATATTGTCATGGCATAGAAAGGTCGGAACAATGTGCTGAGCTGCACTCCATATCCGCTTTTGTTATGATTTTTTCCTGACAGTAGATTCCGATAAGGCAAAGACCTGTATATTGCAGCCAATCTTATATGACTGGAATTTTGCCAATCATATTGTAAGAATGCAGCAACATCAGGAATATATTGGTTTACTTTCGCTGTAAGTTCAGGAATCACTTCAATCTGGTCGGAGGGCGTTTCTACGGACGCTGCAATGGAAAAGCCTTTTGGCAATTTATGTAACCATCTTATCAAGACAGATGTTGCACTCATTTTTGCATTTGGTCCTGAAGCATCTACCGTTGGCGGTAATGCTGTCGGATCGCTGAAGGTAGAGTTTGTATAACCGAAAGTCCAGTCGTTGATTGATGCATAAGCCTTTTTTAGATGGAAATCGCGCGCTTGATATCCGTTAAAATTTGCTTCGATATAAACCTGATATTCTCCTAACAGTTTATTTCTTCCAATCACTCTGAAAAACAATGCGGTGCCGGCAGGTGTTGTTCCAAGATTTCTTTTTTTGAGGGGATCTTTTTCCATAGGGATGAGATATGGGGCAAATCCCGGAGAAGGTAAAGCTCCGCCCCAATCAAAATATCCTCTCATTCTTACACATCCTCCTATGCCCATAGCAAGTTTTGAATCTTTTGATAAAAAAAGGAAATATGGTGCAAGAGGATCTTGGAAATGACGGAATTGGTCCTCATAAAACCTTTGAATCAATGTTGAAGTCGAATCTTTGAGAGGTTCTTCCCCTTTGCCAAAATATATTAATTTATGATCGGCTAATGTCGAATCCATCCTTATATCTTCAAAATGTTTGGTAGATTGAGCGTTGGCTGATGGCGTTAATAATATACAAAGTATTGAGATGTAGATTATTACGCTTGCCGTCATCCTGTATTTATTATAAATTAAATTAGTGAGCATATCGGATAAATTATTTAGATGTTTTAAAACACTAATAAAAAATCTATTAAGATTTGTGGAATGGAATAAAAATGTGTAACTTTGCGAAATAAGTGTAAAAAATACACTTAATGTATTTAAGTTTCGCAAGCTTCAACTTAAAGTTTAAGGGTTTATAAGTTTATCCGATGCGAATATGACAGAGTTTTTATTTACTCGCATCAAACAAATAAACTCATAAACTGCGCACTGCGCGATTGAACTTTTAAACTTCAACTTCCCGCTTGCGAAAGTTGAATTAACATTTATTCAAAAGAATAATAAAGTTAAACAACCTTAAAATTCATTTAAATTATAACAACTGACCATGACACGATGTTTATTGTCACTTTTGATTGTTCTGACAACTCTTACTGTATCGGCAAAGTCAAAGATTCCTACAGAAAAAGATTTTGTAGGTTATCTTTTCACGTATTTCACCGGTAATAATAATGAAAAAGAGGAGGAAGCCATTCGTTTTGCTCTGAGTGATAATGGGTTCGATTATAAGGCGTTGAATGGGAATCGACCTGTTATTAAATCTTCTCTAATCAGCGAAACCGGCGGCGTGAGGGATCCTCATATCCTACGTGGTCCCGACAACTGCTTTTATATGGTTGTGACGGATATGGTAAGCGCAAGAGGATGGGATTCCAATAGAGGAATGGTTTTATTGAAATCCTGTGACCTTATCAACTGGACGCATTCGGCGATTAATATTCAGAAAAAATATAGCGGGCAAGAGAATCTTAAGAGAGTGTGGGCGCCTCAGACAATATATGATCCAAAAGCGAAAAAGATGTTGATATATTGGTCAATGCAACATGGCGACGGACCTGATATCATTTATTATGCTTATGCCAATAAAGATTTCACAGATATCGAAGGAACTCCCAAGCCGTTTTTCCTGCCTAAAGACGGGAAGTCGTGTATTGACGGAGACATTGTCTATAAGGATGGAGTATATTACCTCTTCTATAAGACGGAAGGTCATGGCAACGGAATTAAAGTTGCGACAACAAAGAATCTTACTTCAGGAAACTGGACAGAGTATCCAGATTATAAACAACAGACAAAAGAGGCTGTTGAAGGCGCAGGCACATTTAAGCTTATCGGTCAGGATAAATATATTCTGATGTATGACGTATATATGAAAAAAGGTTATGATTTCACTGAATCAACCGACCTACAGCATTTCAAGAATGTAGAACGTCCGGTAAGCATGAATTTTCATCCGCGTCACGGTACGGTTATTCCTGTAACAGCAGAAGAAATCAAACGCCTCAAGGATAAGTGGGGAGATCCTGACAAGGGAATCGACTCAGCCTCTATGAGCAGCCCGGATGGCAAACTGCGTGTGGATGTAAGCATAAGCAATGGCGAGCCGGTCTATAACGTATTCTATGATGGAATAGAGATGCTTGAGAATTCGCCTCTCGGAATCGTGGCTGACTATGGCGATTTCTCAAAAAATCTGAGAATGATTGCCCGTCATGACAATGAATGGCACACATCTTATTCGAATGAAAGAATTAAGAAATCGAATGTGAAATTTGATGCAAATTCTCTTACATGTGAGTTTAAGAATCCTAAAGGTGACAAGATGAGCGTAGAGTTTGTGGTTTCGGATAACGATATCGCTTTCAGATATAATCTTGCAAAACCTAAAGAAACCGGGGCTGCAAGAATAATGTCAGAAAAAACAGGTTTTCATCTTCCTTCTTATTCCACTGTTTTCCTGACTCCACAGAGCGATGCAATGATTGCATGGAAAAGGACGAAACCGAGCTATGAGGAAGAGTATATAATTGATGCACCTCTCGACACAAAATCACAATATGGACACGGTTTCACGTTCCCCGGATTATTCCGTGTAGGAAATAACGGCTGGATACTGTTGAGCGAAACAGGTGTTGATCGCACATATTGCGGTTCGAGACTGACAGATCAGACCGATGGCGTTTTCTCAATAGCGTTTCCGATGCCTGAGGAAAATAATGGTAACGGCACAGTAGAACCCGCATTTGCATTGCCCGGTTCAACACCCTGGAGAACTATAACAGTTGCAAAAGATCTTGCGCCTATTGTAGAGACTACGGCTCCCTGGAATACAGTGTCACCTCGTTATGAATCCGCCAATACATATGAGCCAGCCAAAGGGACATGGAGCTGGATTGTTTGGCAGGATAACAGCATCAATAAAAAGGATATAAAGAAATATATTGATCTCGCAGCTGCAATGGGCTATCCTTATACTCTTATCGACAATTATTGGGATAAGAACATCGGACGTGACGGGATAGTCGAACTCATAGAATATGGTAAAGCCAAGGGAGTGACCCCACTCTTGTGGTATAGTTCAAGCGGCTATTGGAATGATATTGAGCAGAGTCCGATAAATATTATGGACAATCCCATCACACGAAAGAAGGAGATGGCTTGGCTCAAAAGTATTGGAGTGAAGGGAATAAAGGTGGACTTCTTTGGCGGTGATAAACAGGAAACCATGCGTCTGTATGAGGATATATTGAGTGATGCTGATGATCACGGACTGATGGTGATATTCCATGGCTGCACTTTGCCAAGGGGCTGGGAGCGCATGTATCCCAATTATGTCGGCAGTGAGGCAGTGCTCGCTTCTGAAAACATGATTTTCAACCAGCATTTCTGCGACAAAGAGGCGGAGAATGCAACTCTTCATCCGTTTATCAGAAACACTGTCGGAGCGATGGAATATGGTGGAACATTCCTTAACAAACGTCTGCATAAAAGCAATGAGAAGGGAAATATACGTCGCACCTCAGATGCATTCCAGCTTGCCCTGGCTACTATCTATCAGAGTCCGGCACAGAATTTCGCTCTGGCACCCAACAATCTTGAAGATGCATCTCCAATAGCTCTTGATTACATGCGTGCGGTTCCGACCAAATGGAAAGACACGAAATATGTTGCAGGTTATCCCGGTAAATATGCTGTGATTGCCCGTAAGAGCGCTGGGAAATGGTATGTGGCTGGTATAAATGCAGAGAAAGAGCCCGTTTCGCTTGATCTTGATCTGGATTTTTTAGGTTCCGGAGATGCGGTGATGTATTCCGATGGCGATAATGAAACCTTGCTCAAAGAGAATGTATCTTTAAAAAAAGATAAGAAGAAAGGGGTGAGGTATTCAGTCACGCTTCCTTCCGAACAGGGATTCGTAATAGTGAAATAACAATCTATTCTATATTGACAATTATGTTTAGATCTATAATGAAAGCGGCTGCGGGTGTCTATGCACTTGCGGCTGCTTTTTCCGCAAATGCCGAGAATGTAGCGGTTTCTCAAATGGATTCTGTCTGTCTTTTCTCATATTCAAAGCCTAATGGAAAAAGCGGATTGCGAATGGCATGGAGTGAAGATGGAAAGAATTGGGAATCAATATGCGATCCTGCCGGAAACTCAAAATCAGGATATGATTTCGTGTCGTCGGATTTCGGTCCCTGGGGAAGTCACAAGACAATGTTCGACCCCCGTCTGTATAAAACGACAGACGGATGGATGGCAATATGGTATGTTTCCGATAAAAGGGAGACAATAGCATCTGCCGTTTCTAAGGATCTTATAAATTGGGAGCCACAAAGATATGCAACAAAAGATAATTCTTGTAAACTGGGATATTGCGGTCTTGTCGGAAGCGAATCGGGAGAAATTGTTTTGAATGGCAAGAATGTAAAAGGTGGTATAATAAAAATTCCGACTTCGGTTGTGAATTCATTGCATTCTTATGTAAAAGAGCGAGGAATCAAGACACGTCTGGAAGGGGAGCTGATGAATGATGATGCAGCAAGGTTTGCCAATCTTAAAAACTTAACAGCAAATATCTCACATGATAAAAACGAATCTCCGTTAAAAATCAGCGATAAGCTTATCGGCATATTCTTTGAGGATATCAGTTATGCAGCTGATGGGGGGCTGTACGCGGAAATGGTTCAGAATCGCGATTTTGAATATGATTATAGCGAGAACCATAAGAAAGGGTGGGGACCATCTTATTCCTGGAGTCTTTGCGATTTTGCCGGAAATCCCGTAAAGATGACATTTATGGATAAGGACCCGATACATCCGAATAATCCACATTATCTCAGCATCAATAATTTTAAGCAATCTCTGAGTCTGAAGAATGATGGCTTCGACGGAATCTCAGTAAAGAAAGGAGAAAATTATGTTTTCTCAATGTTTGTAAGATTGTCTGGGAATCAGGGTAAGAGAGTTTTCAATGTAAGTCTTATTTCAAAGGACGGGGCTGTGATTGGTTCTGAGAAAATAACCGCACGCGGAATCGGATGGCAGAAGGTAGAGGGAAAGATAAAGGCAAAATCCACTCAATCCGGAGCACATCTTTCAATCGAAATCCCAGCTAAAACCGAGTGCGATCTTGATATGGTTTCATTATTCCCTGTAAACACATATAAAAACAGGAGCAATGGTTTGAGGAAAGATCTTGCCGAAACACTTGCTGACCTAAAACCTCGTTTTGTGCGTTTTCCGGGCGGATGTGTGGCTCATGGCGATGGATTAGACAACATATATGATTGGAAGGGATCTATCGGACCTCTTGAAAGCCGGAAACCGTTGAGAAATCTTTGGAACTATCATCAGACTCGCGGTCTGGGTTATCATGAGTATTTCTTGTTTTGTGAGGATTTGGGTGCGGAACCGCTTCCGGTATTGGCTGCCGGAGTGCCATGTCAGAATTCAGGAAGAGCGCATTCTCATTCTGTCAATGAGATTACAACTCTCGGACAGCAGTGTGGTATCCCGATGTCTGAAATGGATAAGTACGTTCAGGATATATTGGATCTGATTGAATATGCAAATGGAAGCGAGGATACGGAATGGGGGGCGAAACGCGCTGCGGCGGGTCATCCCAAGCCTTTTAATCTTAAATATCTGGGAATAGGGAATGAAGATATGATAACGGAAGTGTTTGAAGAACGCTTCAAATATATTCATGACATTATCAAACAGAAACATCCGGAGATTACGGTAGTAGGCACGGTTGGTCCATTCTTCGAGGGATCGGATTATACCGAAGGATGGAAATTTGCCAAAAAGGAAGGTGTGGCTATGGTTGATGAACACTATTATGTTGCGCCGGGCTGGTATCTCAATAATAGGGACTATTACGATAATTATGACAGAAAGGGACCAAAAGTTTATCTTGGGGAATATGCATCGCACATGCCCGACAGAAAGAACACACTTGAGGCAGCTCTTACCATTGCGTTATATCTTACGGATGTAGAAAGGAATGCGGATGTTGTTGAAATGACTTCATATGCCCCTCTTTTTGCCAAGGACGGACATTACAACTGGTGTCCGGATCTTATATTCTTTAATAATGATTCCATTCGACTTACGCCTGATTATTACGTTCAGAGAATGTATGGCAATAATTCCGGCAGTCATTACATCTCAAGCTCTATATCCCTTTCTGATTCTTCCGAAGATGTGAAGAAACGCTTTGGGGTTTCGCATGTGATAGATGATAAAACGGGAGACCTGATAGTGAAGATCGCGAATCTTTTGCCGGTTGGCGTAATGGTTTCTGACGATTTGCAGCAACACGTATCGGGAGATGCGATGGGTGAAATAACAACCCTTTGCGGTAATCCTGAGGAGGAATGCACTAAACCGAGTAATACATCCGTTTCTATAAAAGGAGGAAAGCTTGATTTTAAAGCTGAACCATATTCTTTTAATGTGGTTAGAATACACTCCCGATAGAATACGGAACAATGGATTACAAGATAATAGAACTCCCGCGTCATCTCGACAGAAGAGGGAATCTTTCTGTGGTAGAAAACGGAATTAATATTCCGTTTGATATGAAGCGAGTGTTTTTCATATATGATGTGCCGGGCGGCGAGAGCCGCGCCGGGCATGCACATCATACGTTATATCAATTTATAATCGCTGTTGGCGGAAGCTTCACGGTTCATCTTGACGATGGCTATACGCGGGAGTCAATAATGTTGAATAAACCTTATGAAGGTTTGCTGGTTGCGCCCGGAACATGGTCGCATCTTGTGGATTTTTCTTCCGGGGCTGTGGCGTTGGTGCTCGCTTCCGACTTTTATGATGAGGGAGATTATATCCGCGATTACGATGAGTTTCTAAGATTAAAAAGAAAGTGATGGTTAAGTTTCTTGATCTTGAACGCGTCACAAATTCTTTTGAACCCGAGATATCTGAGGTTGTCAATCGTGTGGTAGCTTCCGGATGGTATCTACAAGGGAGAGAGAATGAGGAGTTTGAACGGATGTATTCAGATTATATTGGCGTGTCGCACACGGTGGGATGCGCCAACGGTTTGGATGCCTTGACATTGATATTGAGAGCTTATAAAGAATTGGGCATAATGCGTGATGGAGACGAAATCATTGTTCCCGCAAATACGTATATTGCATCAATATTGGCTGTTTCTGAAAATGGATTGGTGCCTGTCCTTGTTGAACCGGATATTGAAACACTCCAGATCGATCCTGAAAAGATTGAGAAATGCATCACAAACAAAACTAAAGCCTTGATGATAGTGCATCTCTATGGAAAATGCGCATATACTGATGAGATCGGGAAGATATGTAAGCGATATGACTTGAAACTTATTGAGGATAATGCGCAGGCTCATGGATGCATTTTTGAAAACAGAAAGACTGGATCTCTTGGCGATGCGGCAGGACATAGTTTCTATCCAGGTAAGAATCTCGGAGCTCTTGGCGACGGCGGGGCTGTGACCACGAATGATGATATTCTTGCAAAAACCGTGAGACGACTTGCTAATTACGGTTCTGATCGTAAATATGTATTTGACTCCTTGGGCAGGAATTCACGGCTGGATGAAATCCAGGCAGCTGTGTTGTCGTTAAAATTAGCAAGACTTGATTCCGACAGTGACAGGCGACGTGCGATCGCAATGAGATACGGTAATGAAATTTGCAATCCCCTTATCCGGATTCCGGATGGAATAAAGAGGGTTGGTAAAGATAATGTATATCATCTGTATCCCGTTTTATGCGAGCAACGCGACAGACTGCAGGAATATCTTAAACAAGAAGGCGTTCAGACCTTGATACATTATCCGATTCCTCCACATCAGCAAAAATGTTATGCAAAAAAGGGAATATTGAGTATACCAGCTCCGTTATTAATATCCGAGACGATTCATAAGCGGGAGCTGTCATTACCGATTTCTCCGGTCATGACCGAACAAGAAGTCTCATATGTTGTTTCAAAAATAAATTCATTTAAATAATCATGTCATTACCCAAAGATCCAATAATGCTCTATAGCACAGTGAATATGAAATTGCGCGATTCCTATTCTTCTCTTGAAGACCTGTGTGAATCGGAAGGTGTGGAGCTCTCTTCTCTTATAGACACCCTTCGGAATGCAGGATTTGAATATAATCCATCCATTAATCAGTTCAGATAAATCCTCGATATGGGTGTTGAAATTGAGAAGAAATACCTTGTCCAGAATGATTCTTATCGTGGGTTGGCATATAAATCCAGTAGAATCGCGCAGGGTTATCTAAATAGAGATCCGGAGCGTACTGTGCGCGTAAGGATAAAAGATGATAAAGGATTTCTTACGGTGAAAGGAAAGAATCGTGGCATCGAGCGCCTGGAATTTGAATATGAGATTCCGTTGGCTGATGCTGAAGCGATGCTGAGCCTTTGTTGCGGCAAGATTCTTGAAAAGGTAAGGTATTATGTGAAACATGATGGATTCGTATGGGAAGTAGATGAGTTTAAAGGAGAGCTCGCTCCCCTTGTGGTCGCTGAAATAGAATTGCCATCGTGCGAAACTTCATTTTCATTGCCACCTTTTATAGGTAAGGAAGTGACGGGAGATCCTCGTTATTATAATTCCCAGCTAATCTCCAATTGATAAATAAATTATCTTGCAAAATAAGCTAATAAAACATATTTTATTGATCCTGCCGTGTCTTTTAATGATTCTTCATGGGGAGTGTTATGCCCAGATGAAGCGACCAGTTGTGGTTGACACGATAAGTTTCGAGAATGCAAAAGGACGGGATTTAAAGGAGGTTGTGGTCAAGCCCAAGAAGAATAAATACTCCAAGAAAAACAATCCAGCTGTTGCCCTGATGGAGCGTGTGAGAAAAGATAAGAGCGAACATGATCCTCATAATTTACCGTTTTATAATTACGATAAATATGAGAAGATGGTGCTTGCTCTCAATGAATTCAATATTGCCTTCACACAGAGTAAAGGGAAAATCGGCAAGCAATTCAATTTCCTTGCAAATTTTGTTGATACGGCTGCATGGACAGGTAAACAGATTCTTGATGTGTCTCTAAAAGAGAAGGCTTCTACTGTGTTGTCAGGTAAGAACCGGAATAAAACAATCGAGATTGTAAAAGGACTTAAAAGCAACGGACTCGATGAAAGTTTTAATGAGCAGAACGTAAGGCAAGTGTTTGAGGATCTTTTGAAGGAAGTGGATCTTTATCAGAATGACATTACTTTGATGCAGAATCGTTTTGTAAGTCCTCTTTCAAATATTGCTGCCGATTATTATAAATATGAGATCAGCGACACGGTGCTTATTGGAGATGAAAAATGCGTGGAGCTGACTTTTTCTCCACATAATCCGGAATCATTCAGTTTCAATGGTAAATTGTTTATTCCTGTTAATGATTCCGTGAAGTATGTGAAAAGGGTTTCCATGCGCGTGCCCCGTGCCATAAATCTCAATTATGTAGACAATATTTTCATCAGTCAGAATTTCATTAAGGATTCTTTGGGCAACACACACAAGACTCTTGATGATCTTTGTCTGGAAATGCAGTTTATTCCCGGCACGCCCAAATTGTATGGCTCAAGACAGGTGCGGTATTCCGGTTTCTCTGACAAACAGTTTCCTGAACTCGAATCGTTGGCAAAAGAGGGAGCACGAGAGGTAGTATTGCCGGATGCAGAGACAGTATCTAATGAGTTCTGGAGCGATGTCAGATCGATTCCATTGTCGAATGCAGAATCAAAGATGGGGGATATGACTACCTTGATGCGAAAACAATGGTTTCTTTATTGGTCAGAAAAAATTCTCAAAGTATTTGTGAATGGATATATAACCACTTGGAATCCAAGTAGGGTCGATATCGGTCCGGTGAATACTTTTATAAGTCATAACACGGCGGAAGGCTGGCGTTTCCGGGTAGGTGGCGTAACCACTCCGGCACTTTCCCCTCATGTCTTCGCACGAGGATATGTTGCTTACGGACTCAGAGACCGAAAGATTAAATACAGTGGAGAGCTTGAATATTCTTTTATTCCGAAGAAATATACGTCAAGAGAGTTTCCGGTCAATTCAATACGGGCAACGTATCAATATGATAAGGATCAACTTGGTCAGCATTATCTTTTCACTAATGCCGATAATGTGTTTTTATCGTTGAAAAGAATGAAGAGTGATCTTATCACCTATCGCCGCCTTGCAAAACTGGAATATAATCTGGAATTAAGAAATAATTTATCTTTCGGAGTTGAACTGCGACATGAAATACAGGAGGCGACCCGATGGATTCCGTTCAGACTTTCTGATGGCAATTACGACAAGAATTTCACGCAAGCCGCATTTCGAATCGCCCTCAGATACGCGCCCGGAGAAAAATTTGTGCAGGCAACAACGAGCAGGAAACCGATAAACATGGATGCTCCAATATTTCTGCTTACGCATGAATATGGTCCCAAAGGTTTCTTGGGAGCCGATTTCACGCTTAATAAAACAGAACTGTCGATTCAGAAGCGATTCTGGTTTTCAGCGTTCGGATATACCGATGTGATACTAAAAGGAGGCATGATATGGAGCAAAGTGCAATTCCCTGCATTGTTATGGCAAAATGCGAATATATCATACACTATCCAACCAGAGTCATATACACTCCTCAATCCCATGGAGTTTGCAATGGATAAATTCGCATCTATTGATCTTTCATATTATATGAATGGATTGATATTCAATCGTATCCCATATGTGAAAAAACTTAAATTGCGTGAAATATTTACGTTCAAGGGTTTTATGGGAGGTCTGAGTCGGAAAAACAATCCCGAGTTTGAGAAAGACTTATATCAGTTTCCCATTGATGCCTCCACGGCACCAATGGGTAAGAAGCCATATATGGAGATTGGAGTCGGAATAGATAATATCTTCACGATTCTGCGTGTTGATTATATATGGCGCCTTACTTATCGTGACAGACCGGGGATTGATAAAAGCGGATTGAGAATTTCATTGCATTTTTCATTTTAAAGAGACGATTCATGCAGGTGTTATGGATTTTTTTGTAATTTTGCATATCGGGTCTTCGTGACCCGAACTCAAAATTTCCAGTTATGAAGGTTATATCTAAAATTATAGTGGCAAGCGTTGTTCTGATTTCATTGTCAGTTAGCGCATTGGCATCTCCGAAGTTGCCGGTAGTAGAAATTCTCGGCAAGAATTATTATGTTTATGTGATTAAGAAAGGTGATTCGCTCTTCGGAATATCTCGTGAATATGGATGGAACTATGATCAGTTGCAGCAATTGAATCCTAAAGCGGTGTCTCCTTTGGAGAAAGGGATGAAAATCTATTATCCTGCTAATGATACACCTCAACCGGAGGCAGTGGTAGCGAATTCAGTTGATGAGGTTGCCCAACCATTAAGCCATATTGTAAAACGAGGTGAGACAGTATGTGCAATTTCTCGCATGTATGGTATTCCGGTAGATAGAATTTATGAATTGAATCCCGGCAGTAAGAATGGTATCAAGGAGGGGGCGACTCTTTTGCTTGCTGAGGAGAGCCGTAAGGATTCGCAGGATAATGCGGAGTATTATACCATCAAGAAAGGTGATACGTTATATGGCGTGGCAAAAGACCATTATACCACAGTGGCAGCCATTATGAAAATGAACCCCGGAGTTTCTGAAAAGAATTTTAAAGCGGATGAAGTCATAAAGCTCCCTAAAAAAGGAACGGGTGTAAAAAGCGTTACCCGAAAGGTAGAGGAGGAAAAACTGACATCTTTTTCCACTTATAAGGTAGAGAAAAAAGATACATGGGACACTATAGCAGAGAAAACAGGAGTTGATAAATCAGATCTTATTGAGGCAAATGGTGGGCGTGTTGATAAACCCAAGAACAAGTCATTGATAACAATCCCTAAAATCGAAACAACAACTGTGGAGAAAACTGTTGTGGAAGAGGATCCTCGCGAGTTGACGAATGAGGGTATTGCAGAGATTTATGACAGCGTACACGGCATAGCTGATACAAACAATGCACGCGAGTTCAAGGTTGCTTTATTGCTTTCTGAACCAGCCTCTCGAAAAGATCTTGAATTTACACGAGGATTCCTTACCGGTGTTGACAGATTGAAACGTCTTTCTACAAAATTAAATGTGGTAGTTATAGATGGAAATCGTAATTCAACTGAGGTATTAAACGAATTGTCGGATGTTGATCCTGATTTGTTATTCCTCACTACGGAGAAAGGAATTCCGGCATATCTTTCGGAATATGCAGAAGTTAGTCAGACACCGATGGTCAATACATTTGATGTAAAGAATGAGCTTTACACCAGGAATCCTTATATAATCCAACTTCTCACTCCTTCCAACTATTTTAATGACGAGATTGCAGCAAAAATCAAAACAGATTACGATGACTATACATTGCTTTATGCCGGTACAGCCGACGAAGGAGACCAGTTGGCTTCAGCTATAAAGGATGCATTGCCAGCATCAAAAATCAAGTCAGTTTCAGTTGAGTCATTGTCGCAATATCCGTTCCGTGATGATGGAAAATATCTGATATACGGATACCCGACAAAAAAAGATGACGTTGCGGCATTATTGGATGCAGTAAAGGAGGCAAAGAGCCTTTCGCCCTTAACCGAGATTGCTGTTATAGGACGTCCGAGCTGGATCGTATATGATGAAAATGCAATGGAAGAAAGATTCCATTCTGCGAATGTCCTTATACCTTCAAGGTTCTATTATGACAAGAATTCGACAGAGGCAAGAAAATTTGAGAATGTTTACAAATCATTGTTTGATCGCTCTCCAGCCAAATCTTTCCCGGTTTATGCGTGTGTGGGTTATGACGCCTCGTTATATTTTATAGGGGGGCTTGCAAATGCTGAATTCGATATCAATGCTTTGACTTCTTCCAAGAATGGTGTACAGAGTGATTTTGAACTTTACCGCCCTGGTAACTGGACGGGAATGTTGAATCCTATAGTATATCTTGTAAGATTCACTCCGTACAATACGATTGAAAAGATTACAGTGAAATGAAAACAGTAAGATCCTATATATCGCTCGTTGTATTGTTCTTGCTGATAGTGTCGGCACAGATGTCGGGACAAACGCATTATTCATCGAATGTGTCGGTTGGTGTTAAAGGTGGTGTTGATTTGTCAAGAGTTAGTTTTACACCAAGTGTTAAACAAGGTTTCGCTCTTGGTGGCAACGCAGGCGTCACTTTCAGATATATTGAGGAGAATCATTTCGGTCTCATCGCAGAAGTGAATTTTGAGCAGAGGGGATGGAAAGAGAATTTTGAGGAATATCCGTATGAGTATACCAGAACGCTGAATTATGTTCAGATTCCCTTTCTTGCTCATATCTATTTTGGCAGAAGAGGAAGATTCTTTTTCAATGCCGGACCGGAAATCGGATTCATGATTGGGGAGTCTACCAGGGCAAATTTTGATTATAATAATATTGCGTCAATACCGGATTTTCCGGCAGCCCTAAGAACTACTTATCAATATCAGATGGCTGCTGAAAACAAAGTTGATTTCGGAATTTCTGCAGGTATTGGCGGTGAATTTAGTATCAGCCGTAGAAATTCGATATATATTGAAGGCCGATTCTATTATGGTCTTGGAAATGTTCTAAAATCAGGAAGGACAGAGAATTTTAGGGGCTCCAACTCTATGTCAATTATGGCGAGTGTCGGCTATTGGTTCCGAGTCAAATAAAAATTTAAATCGCTACAATAGAATATACCAAATAGTAAGGTATACGAGCACTGCTGGTGCGGCAAGAAGTAACGAATCAATTCTGTCGAGTATTCCGCCATGTCCCGGAAGTATTTTTCCGGAATCTTTAATGTGAAGTGTGCGTTTTATTAATGATTCCACCAGATCACCCCATGTGCCGAAAATGCTGACAACCGCGGAAAGACCGAGCCATAAAGGTAAATTAGATTCCAGACCGAAGAAATCTGAACAATACTTACAGAATATAAATGCTGCAGCCAGATTGAATATAAGACCACCAAAGAACCCTTCCCAAGATTTTTTAGGTGATATCCTTTCGAATAATCTATGGCGTCCGATGGTGCTTCCTACAAGAAATGCCCCTGTGTCGTTTATCCATAAGAATAGGAAAACGGCAAGAAGGGTTTCCGGTTTGTTGAACATGTATGATATTCCCACAGCGCAGCCTAAAGGAACGCCAATATATATCTGGCTCATCATAGAATGCGCGAGGTTGCGAAGTGGGTGCTCATCATTGATATACAACTCCTCAATAAACCTTCCAATCATTATCGCTATCCATAGTAATATCGGGAAAATATATACCCCAAAACACAAGGATACACATCCCGCAATATCAAGAAGAAGAGTGGGGATTCTGCGGACGTTTAGATCTGAACAAATCTTGGAAAATTCGATAATGGCAAGCACACCAAATATAGATGCCATTATAGCAACCGCTTCATGACCTGCCAGTATGCATCCTATAATGATTCCACAGTATATTATGCCCGATAATGTCCGCACCGTTAATTTCTTCAGATCCATTTCTATATTAATTAGGTTTCTATGATAAGGCAAAGTTAGTTATTATAAGGGATAATTGCAAGCGCACTTTAATTTATTGATAAAAGAATCGGGGAAAAACCTAAAAAGGTTTTTCCCCGATTGGATATAAACGAACTTTACTCTTCACTCACTTCCGGCGGAAGGGCTGCGAGACGATATTCATGTTTCTTTACGAATTTCAGAATTTCATCTCTTTCAGCACTTGGCTCAATATCCGATTCAATGCGTTTTATCGCATTGAAAGGAGAAGTCTGGCTTTGGTAGATATGCCTATAACATTGCGCTATGGCATCTATTATAGCTTCTGACTTCTTACCCTTTCGGAGTATATATGCATTGACTCCAAAATATTCAATAGGGTTATGAGCCATGATTGCGAATGGTGGCACGTTATTGTTTACCCTGCATCCACCTTTTATAAGAACCCACTCGGCGACATCACAATTCTCATGTACAAGTGCGTTTGATGACAAGATGGTAAAGTTGCCTATTTTGCATGCTCCTGCAATCTTTGCCGCATTACCGATCACCACGTAATTGCCAACTTCCGAATCATGTCCTATATGGCTTTGCGCCATTATGAAAGAGTTGTTGCCGATTTTTGTGGATTTTCCTGCATGTATGCTGCGGTTGATGATCACATGCTCTCGGATGCAGTTGTTGTCTCCTATTTCAACAAATGATTCATCTCCTTTCCATCGGAAATCCTGGGGATCGGCTGCAATCACACATCCATCGAAAAAGCGGTTGTTTTTCCCGATTCTTGCACCAGAACGGATGCTGACATGAGGTCCGATCACACATCCCTCACCGATTTCCACGTTGTCATCAATATATGCGAATGCATTAATTGTGACATTATCTCCAATTTTTGCGTTTGGATGTACAAACGCAAGAGGGCTGATTTGAAACATAGTATTAAGTTTTTGAGGTTAACCTTATCTTCCTCCACCAACTGCCTGATAGAGGCTAATGAGTGAAGCTACCTGAGTGTGCCAGCATGCAAGGCTCGAAAGCTGGGCGCTAAGAAGGCTCGAACGTGCTGTAAGAACTTCAAGGTAGGTTGTTTTCTGGTCCAAAGTTAATAATTCTTGGGTATATTCCACACTTTTTTCCAAATTATCTATCTGCTGCTCCAAAGATATTTTTTTGTCATTCACATTTGCTATTTGAGCGAGTGCGTTGCTGACATCAGAACTTGCAGTGAGCACGGCTTTTTCAAATGCGTTCATAGCCTGTTTCTGGCGAGCCTTGGCAGCCTCAAGAGTAGCGATGTTCTGACCTCGTGAGAAAAGCGGAGCGGCGAGCTGACCGGCAAGCTGTATAAACCACTTTCCGGGATTGGTGATCATGCTTCCAAGAAGATTTGTGAAACCGCCCTGTGCTGAAATTGAAAGAGTGGGGTAGAATGCCGCGCGTGCGCTATTGGTGGTATAGTATGCGGCTGCGAGTCCTCTTTCTGCAGCACGGACATCCGGACGGACTGCCAGATATGACATCGGAATTCCATTCCTGACATCAACGGGAAGAGAAAAACTCAAATCGGATGTTACCTCCCATTCGCGAGGATATGTGCCCAGAAGTGTTGAAAGCGTATTGGAGGTTGTAACAATATTCTGTTTGATATCCGGTATTGATGCCATAATGCTCCAATAGTTAGCAGCGCTTTGAACCACGGCAGCTTCATTTACATATGCTGCCTCTTTCATCGCTTTCATTGATTCGACCTGATCTTTCCAGATTACAGAGGTGCGTTCCGTAAGATCAAGTTGCTGTTTAAGAAGCACGAGAGCATAATATGTATTGGCGACACCGCAAATAATCTGTGAACGAACAGCCTGTTCATAATCTTCCATCTGCTCTACACTAACCTTTGCGCCACGTTTGCGGTTAAGGATTTTACCGAATACATCAATCTCCCAGTTTGCAGCCAATGGTATGCTGTAACTCCAGTTCATATGACTTCCGCCATAACTTGCTGATCCACCGTTCGGATTAAGTGCAAGCGAAGGGAAATAGCTTAATTTAGCACCTTTAAGCTGAGCCTGAGCTATCTCGACATTATGACGAGCATCATCAAGATCATGATTGTTTTCGAGTGCCTGGCGTATATAGCTCTGGAGAAGAGGGTCGGTAAATACTTTTTCCCATCCAAGGTATTCGAGTGATGCAGAATCAACCGGCTGTTCGGTTGCTTTACGGAAATCCTCGACGATAGCGTTTTCCTCTGAAGGAAGTTCGTATTTCTGGTAGATGTGACAGCTGCTCATCGCAACTGTCAACACTACCAACATTATATAATTAATTATTTTGTTCATTTCTCTATTATTCTCTTGTTATACTGTATTGCTCAATCTCGGAAGTAATACCCGTGTTGTCTTTATCTTTCCACTTCGGAGGAGTGATCTTCTCCTGGATAAGCTGGAATGCCACAAACATCGCAGGCACTATCAGAACCTGAAGGATCATACCTATCAACATACCTCCGATAGCTCCTGAACCGAGCGCGTTGTATCCGTTTGCACCGGCTCCAGTAGCGAACATCAGCGGGAGAAGACCGATGATCATCGCGAGTGAAGTCATGAGGATAGGACGCAAACGGGCAGTTGCTCCCTGTATGGCTGATTGAACAACGCTAAGACCTGTCCTTCTTCTTTCAAGAGCGAACTCAACAATAAGGATGGCATTCTTTGCCAAAAGACCAATAAGCATGATGAGCGCAATCTGCAGATATATGTTGTTGTCAATACCCATGAATCTTGCGAAAAGGAATGTGCCCATCAAACCGAAAGGAACTGAAAGGATAACTGCCCACGGAATAATGTAGCTCTCATATTGAGCTGACAAGAGGAGATAGACAAAGAGAAGCACGAGTGCGAATATGTAGGCAGTCTGACTGCTGCCACCTTTTGCTTCCTCGCGGGTCATACCCGAGTATTCATAGCCGAATCCGGTTGGAAGCATTTCCGCCCCCACTTCTTCAATTGCTCTTACCGCATCTCCGGAAGAGAATCCAGGAGCCGGTTGACCGGTTACGGCAATTGAGGTAAACATGTTGAATCGGTTGATGATGTCAGGACCGTAAACACGTTTTAGAGAAACAAAGTTATCAATAGGAGCCATTGTGGCACCGTTTCTTACTTTTATTCTCTTCAAGGTCTCTGGCGATACACGGGCTTCCGGGTTAGCTTGCATCATGACGCGGTAAAGCTTACCGAATTTATTGAAGTTTGATACGTACATACCACCGTAATATCCCTGCAGCGCGGAAAGAATCTGATTCTGAGTGAGTCCTGCCTGTTTGATTTTTGCAACATCAAGTTCAACCAGATATTGTGGGAAGGTCGGATTGAATGTAGAATATGCCATCTGAATCTCAGGACGTGCGTTCAGGGCGGCTATGAATCTCTGATAAACTGCAAAGAAGTTATTAAGGTCGCCACCTGTCTTATCCTGAAGTTTGATTTCAAAACCACTCGTTGCAGAATATCCGGGAATCATAGGAGGCGTGAAGAACATGATACGCCCGTCTTTTATCTGAGAACATTTCTGATATAGTTGACCGAGCACGGCATTTGCATTTTCAGTCTTTTCATCTCTCTCTTCCCAAGGACGGAGTTTGATAATAAACGATCCATATGTGTTGCCTTGACCACCGACAAAACTGTAACCGGTGATTGCGTTACGGGTCTGGATTGCATTGATTGTTCCGCAGATACTGTCGACCTGATCCATAATGGATTTGGTTTTTTCCATAGCGGTTGCAGGTGGCATATCGACTACGCCCATGATTGTGCCCGTGTCTTCCTGAGGCACCATAGAGGTTGCTGTGGTGCTCATAAGCCATACAAGAACAGCAATTGAAGCAGCAACTATTGTAAATCCTGTAATTTTATGGCGTATGAACCATCCAGATGCAACGTTATAGACTTTAAGCAATTTATTGAATCCTTTATTGAAGAAATCTATAAATTCCTTGGAGAACAGACCAGCAACCGCGAAGATGGCTACAACCACGGCAATGACGCCTTTCATTATGTTTTCGAAGTCAAACCATCCCATCATAAGGAATGCTATTGCTGCGATTATCAGGAGAAGTGTTATTATGGGCGGGAATTTAAGACGGAAACGTTTCTTATATGTCTCTTTTACAACCTCGCCTGCCGCAGAGTAAGCATCTTTCATGCGCTCTTTGAGCGGTTCCTCGTCCTCTTTTTTATGAGGCTTAAGGAATAGAGCACAGAGTGCTGGAGATAATGTGAGCGCGTTGACAGCGGACAGACCGATCGACATTGCCATAGTCAGACCGAACTGGCGATAGAACACACCGGATACACCACCCATAAATGACACCGGTATAAACACGAGCATCATTACGAGGGTGATAGATACAAGTGCTCCTGCGATCTCGCTCATCGCGTCAATTGCGGCACGCTTGGAAGATGTGTATCCTTCATCAAGTTTTGCGTGGACCGCCTCGACGACGACTATGGCGTCGTCGACCACAATGGCGATTGCGAGAACGAGGGCTGATAGAGTAAGCAGGTTGACTGAGAATCCGAAGATGTTCATCAGGAAGAACGTACCGATCAAAGCCACAGGAATCGCAATGATAGGAATCAGAGTCGAACGAAAATCCTGTAGGAATATGAACACTACAAGGAACACCAGCACGAATGCTTCGATAAGAGTCTTGACAACCTCATGAATAGAAGCGAAAAGGAAGTCGTTGACACTCATAGTTGTAATTATCTTCACTCCTTCGGGTGCCTCTTTCTGGAATTTATCGAGCTCTTTCTGTATATCTTCAACAACCTGTGTAGCATTAGAGCCAGCCGACTGGAATACTATTGCCGAACATCCGATATGTCCGTTTGTCGTTGAGTGGAAACCATATGAAAGACGACCGAGTTCTATATCTGCCACATCTTTAAGCCTAAGGATCTCGCCATCTTGGGAGGCACGGATGATTATATCACCAAATTCGGTTTCATCCTGTAAACGTCCTTTATAACGCATTACATACTGAAAACTCTGATTTCCGTTCTCACCAAACTGACCTGGAGCCGCTTCAATATTCTGCTCTGCAAGTGCAGCTGATATATCTGTAGGCATAAGACCATATTGTGCCATAACATCCGGTTTGAGCCAGATGCGCATACTATAGTCAGCACCCATCACCATGGCATCACCTACACCCGATACACGTTTTATAACCGGGATGATATTGATTGCCATATAGTTTTCGATGAATTCTTCAGAATACTTACCGTCTGCATCGTAAACGTTGAATACCATAAGCATGGAGCTTTGGCGTTTCTGGGTGATTACACCAACCTGGTTAACCTCTGCAGGAAGGAAACTTGCCGCTTTTGCCACACGGTTTTGAACGTCTACGGCAGCCATATCCGGATCCATGCCAGGTTTGAAGTAAACAGTTATCGACGCAGAACCATTGTTTGCGGCAGAAGAATACATATAGTCCATGTTCTCCGCACCATTTATCTGCTCTTCAAGAGGTGCGATAACTGAATTCAACACACTCTGTGCATTGGCACCCGTATATGTCGTTGAGACCTGTATGGTTGGAGGCGCGATATCCGGATATTGTTCAATTGGGAGAGAGGCGAGACCGAGGATACCGAATATGACGATAAAAATCGAAATAACGGTAGAGAGTACCGGCCTATTTATAAATGTTGATAAATTCATTGCTCAAAAAATTATTTCTTTGGTTTGATAACCATATCATCCTTGACTGTAATACCAACTCCTTCGGTTACGATCACATCCCCAGGTTTTAAACCGCCGGTTACGATATAATTTTTGCCGTCATTTTCAGCTGCAATCTGAATGGGAGTGGAATGTACTTTACTTGAATCACCCACAACATAGCAGAATTTCATATCCTGTATTTCGTATGTCGCATTCTGCGGAATCAAAATGGCACTGCTGCGTGTTGACGGAATGAGGACCTGTCCGCTGTTTCCGCTACGTAACATTCCTTTGGGATTTGGGAATAAAGCCGTTGCCGAGGCAGCTCCGGTTGAGGGATCAATGACTCCTGATATTGAGATAATTTTACCTGGATATTCATAACGCTCTCCGTTTGCAAGGAGAAGTGTAACTGCCGGCATCTGTGCGATAGCTTCCTGTATTGAGCGGCTGCCATTGTCGGTCATGTTAAGAATATCTTTTTCGTTAAGAGAGAAAGTCGCTCTCATATCGCTGCTGTTGGAAAGAACAGTCAGAAGTGTAGAAGGTGAAACCAATGATCCTTCACGGAAATCTATTGTTCCGACTATGCCGGCCGCCGGAGCGGTTACAACAGAATACGAAAGATTTTTACGAGCGTTTACAAGATTTGCCTGAGCCTGATGCAGTTGGGCTTTTGCTGCATTTAAAGCATCTTGCGATGTCTGATACGCAGGAGCACTGATGATGTTCTTATCGTAAAGAATTTTATTATTATTTGCATTGGTTTGTGCTGTATTGACATTAGCCTGGGCTACTGCAACTGCTGCATTGGCTGCATCAACAGCTGCCTGAAGGCTAACCTGATCAATTGTAAAGAGCACTTGACCTTTATTAACTCGTTGTCCTTCCTCAACATTTACTTTTGTCAGGAAGCCGGAGATCTGCGGTCGGATTTCAACATCGTTTTCTCCACGAAGAGATGTTGGATAGCCTGTTTCAAGTTTTGCATCTTCTTCTCCGATCGTCATCACGGCGAGTTCCGGAGCTGCACCCTGTTGCTGTTGGTTGTTTCCTTTGCATGAGGGAAGAATCATTGCCACTGTTAAAGCAGACAGTGACAAAGCATACAATTTTCTGACTTTCATATTGATATGATTTGTTTAATTGTTTACCTGTTATAGTGCTTTGACGCAAATTACTGATATGAAGTAACCGGGTCTGAATCTTTTTTAATAAATTTCACTACAAAATTAACAATTAATGTTATGAAAAAATATTAAAAAGTCTAAAAATGCGAAAATTTGACCAATAATGAGTTGGTTGGAAAACTAAAATTTAATTTTTAGTTTTCAAGCGTATAAAATATAATCTCGATTTCAGGTCGAGATTACTAATAATTATGAGGAATCAGTTTAATTGTGAGATTATGTGTTCAACACATTCAAATGTCTTTTCGGGAGCCTTATCCCAAAAATCTACATATTGTGATATGTTCTCCGTGGCGCCAGGTGTGTCGCTCATTACTCTTACAATGGCAAATGGCACTCCACACTTAGTGCATGTCTGTGCGATTGATGCTGATTCCATGTCGACAGCGAGTGCATCTGGAAAATTGCTTTTAATTTCAGCAACTTCATCTGCAGTATGAATAAATTTGTCACCACTACATATAAGTCCAAATTTAATGTCTGGATTATCATTGAATATTTTTTCCCCGATTTCAAGCACCTCGGCGGAGGGTATGAATTTTTGTGTAAAACCGTCTGCCGCTCCATATTCTGTGCCGGGACCACACCATACATCATGGTACGCCACGTTGTTTGCAATCAAGATTGAACCAACGTTCAATGTGCCATCCACACCTCCGGCAACACCGGAATTGATGACAAGATCTGGCTTATGTTCACATATCAATCTATATGTATTTAGAGCTGAGTTGACTTTCCCAATGCCGCATTTTCCTACTATTACTAATTGTGAACCAATTTTTCCAGAATAATAAACCGATTCATCAACATGAATCTCTGTTCTCTCGGGCATTTGATTAAGGATCAGGTTCAGTTCCTTGTCCATTGCCACTAATATTGCAACTTTCATATGCTGTCAAATTTCATTTATTTCGCAAAATTAGTTAATTTTGTCCGTTATTTTATAATCTTTGACCTTTGTCTTTAACATTTTTGTGTGATAGGGGTCGTAATTGCATTGATATGAAGATTATTAAAGTTTGGAATGACAATCCCTCTGAGAAACAGTTGTCTGATATCTGTAAAGATATTGAGGCAGGTAATATCGCTATATTACCGACTGATACTCTTTACGGAATATGTTGTGATGCTTTAAATATAAAAGCCATAGAAAAGATATGTAGGCTAAAAGGAATAAATCCTGATAAGGTGAACCTGTCAATAATCTGTTCTGACATTTCTATGGCAGCGGACTATTCTAAAATTAATGATGCTGAATTCAGACTGATAAAAGCCAACACGCCAGGTCCTTTTACTTTCCTTTTGCGGTCGTCATCAACTTTGCCCAAGGTGTTCAAAGGGCGTAAGACTGTTGGCATAAGGATTCCTGATTGTTACATAGCGAGGGAAGTTGTTCGGTACCTTGGGCATCCATTACTCACAACATCCATACAATATGATGAAGATGATTATGCTGTTAATCCGGAATTGATTGCGGAAAAATATGATACGCAAGTCGATTTATTGATTGATGGAGGGGAAGGGGGACTTATTCCTTCCACTATTATAGATTGTACCGGAGACATTCCTGAAATTACCAGGGAAGGTAAAGGAGAACTGAAATAATTGTTATGCATATAGCCAGACAACAGCTTAAAAATTCCATGCTTCCTATTGCAATGGTAGGAGGTGCCGTTTTTTATAAATGGATGGGATATCTGACTTTTCTGTCGCCATATCTCATCTTTCTTATGTTGTTTATCACTTATTGTAAATTGCAGTTGAAAGACTTTCGTCCGAAGAAGGAACACTTGGTATTGCTGTGTGTGCAGATGGGATTGGCGGCGGGATTTTATTTTATTCTTTCTCCTTTAAATCATATTGTGGGGGAGGGAGTTTTTATTTGCATATTTATCCCGACAGCTACTGCAGCTCCTGTCATCACTTCGATGCTCGGAGGCAGTATTTCTTTTGTGGCTACTTATTCACTTTTGTGTAATGCGTTTGTGGCGGTAGTTGGTCCGGTTGTGCTTGCTGCAATTGGAGATAATCCTGACATGTCATTTGTAGAGTCTTCATTATTGATATGTTCCAAGGTGTTTCCTTTGATTATCGGTCCGCTGGCTGTTGCCATGATGTTGAGGTATCTGATGCCCAATATTCATTCTAAAATTGTGAATCATCAGAGTCTGTCTTTCTATCTTTGGGCAGTATCATTGTTCATTATTGTTGGCAGTTGTGTAAGCTTCACGATAAATACATGGGATGACAAACAGATTCCGACTGTCTCGATGCTTGTGATAGGAGCGTTGGCAGTGTGCCTTTTACAGTTTGCAATCGGTCGTAGAATAGGGAGGCATTTTAAAGACAAGGTGTCAGGCGGTCAAAGTCTGGGACAGAAAAACACGGTTCTTGCCGTGTGGCTTGCTCTTACCTATATGTCACCTATAGCGTCTATTGCACCTGCAGCATATATCGCGTGGCAGAATATTGTTAATTCCTGGCAGCTGGTTAGAAAAACATCTTCGGAACATATGTAGGGTGACAACACTCAGGTTGCATATGCTGTGATAAATTAATTGTGTGTGTTATCGCAATTCTTTTTGGAGATACTGTCCTTATTATATGATGCGCATTTATCAGATAGCGTGCATCCGCAACATGCACCCTTCTTTTTTTTTCTTTTGATAAATTTTATCACAAGCCAGATCAAGGCTGCAATAATAATCACACCTACCGCCGTATATTGAATTGCGAGATTCCTATCCATCACTGTTGACTTTTGCTTTTGTCGGAAGATTTTTTGCTTTTACCGGATACTTCTTTGTGGTTTTCTCCGTTATCTACTTTATTAACACCGGTATGGTCTTGTTGTTCGGCGATGATACGACGATTGGAATTGTCTTTAAGCACTGACAACACAATCTCGGATATCATTTCTTTCAGTTGAGAAATGAACTCAGCTGCGCTATATTCTCCTTTCTCAATCTGCCGTAATCTTCCTTCCCATATGCCGGTTAGTTTAGCACTCTTTAAAAGTTCCTCCTGAATTATTGATATGAGGTCGATGCCGGCTGGGGTTGCCCTTAGTGATTTCCGTTCTTTACGGATGTATCCTCTTTTATATAGAATTTCAATGATGGCTGCCCTGGTTGACGGACGTCCGATGCCGTTGGCTTTAAGGGCATCCCGCAACTCTTCATCCTCAACAGACGCTCCTGCTGTCTCCATTGCCTTAAGCAATGTTCCTTCTGTATAATATTTGGGTGGTTGGCTTGTTTTTTTTACCAGTTTAGGTTGATGTGGTCCGGATTCACCTTTGGTGAAGGCAGGGAGAACTGCGGTGTCGTCATCCTTTTTATCGTCGTCATTTTTATCTTCCTCTGCGGTTGATGAGATTCCTTTTCTCGTTTGATACACAAATTTCCAGCCCTGGTCTATTATAACTCTTCCTGTGGCTTTAAATTTGTATTTGTCCGCTTCCGCCTTTACCGATGTTTGTTCGAAAACACAATCTGGATAAAACACGCATATGAACCTTAGTGCAATAGTGTCGAATACATTTCTTTCGTCCATGGTGAGGGTAGATGGGATTGGCTGTCCTGTAGGGATTATTGCATGATGGTCAGTGACTTTTGAATTATCAAATACCTTTTTGCTCTTTTTGAGTTTTTCTCCTCTCAATGGTTGGAGCACGTCTGCATAACTTTGACTGATGCCATTCAAGATACCCTTACATTTAGGATACATGTCATCTGTAAGATAGGTAGTATCTACGCGTGGATAGGTGGCAAGTTTCTTTTCATATAATGACTGAATGGCTTTCAATGTTGCGTCTGCTCCCATTCCGAATTTTTTGTTGCATTCCACCTGAAGCGATGTCAGATCGAAAAGGCGAGGAGGAGCTTCCTTCCCCTTCTTCTTTTCTATGTCGGTGATTACCAAGGGATATTTTGCCACCTCAGCCACAATCTGCTCACCATCCTGCATCGTGTCAAATGGTTTTAACGCAGAAGAAAACAGAGTGTCGCGGTAAACGGTTTTCAGTTCCCACGTATCTTTGGGCACGAAATTCTCTATTTCCAATTGTCTGTTAACAACGAGTGCCAGCGTAGGAGTCTGAACCCTACCTACTGACAGGATCTGGCGGTCTTTACTATATTTGATGGAATATAATCGCGTGGCATTAATGCCAAGAATCCAGTCACCAATTGCTCGACAAAGTCCAGCAGTATACAATGGCTCGAGCTCCTGATGACTTCTCAAATGTGCAAAACCTTCTTTAATTGATTCATCTGTAAGAGAACTTATCCACAAGCGTTTTATCGGCTTTTTACATCCCGCTTTCTGCATCACCCATCTTTGAATCAGTTCACCCTCTTGTCCGGCATCACCGCAATTTATCACTTCGTCACATTGTTCGATAAGTGTCTTAATCGTGTTGAATTGTGTTTCAATGCTTTGTTGTGGGATCAGCTTTATCCCGAATTTAGGTGGAATCATTGGAAGAGAGGATAATGACCATCTTTTCCAGTCAAGAGTATAGTCTGCCGGTTCTTTTAGGGTACATAAATGTCCGAAGGTCCATGTGACACAATATCCATTGCCTTCGTAATATCCCGGTTTTTGTGTGCTGGCTCCCAGTATCCGGGCTATGTCTCGACCAACACTCGGTTTCTCAGTGATGCAGAGTATCAATTTATTACAAATTTTTAGCTTCGTTCCAGATTTTATCCATTTCAGCGAGAGTCAATTCTTTTATTGGTTTTCCCATCGCCTTTGCTTTTTCTTCGATGTGATTGAATCTCTTTATGAATTTTTTATTGGTTTTTTCAAGAGCGTTTTCCGGATCAACACCATAAAGCCTGGCTGCATTGATGACAGAAAAGAGAAGATCTCCAAATTCTTCTTCCAGTCTGTTTTGGCTATCGTTATTTTCAATTTCTTCTTCAACTTCCGATATTTCTTCCTTTACCTTATCCCAAACCTGACGACGGTCTTCCCAGTCAAAGCCGACGTTTCTGGCTTTCTCCTGGATCCGATTAGCCTTGATCATGGCTGGCAAAGCACTTGGAACTCCCCCGAGAACAGTTTTGTTTCCTTTCCTTTCTTTAAGTTTAATCTCTTCCCAGTTTTGAGCAACTTCATCTGCATTATTGACATTGATATCTCCATAAATATGCGGATGACGGAATTTTAGCTTTTCAACAAGTGAATCACATACGTCCGCTATATCGAAATTGCCATTTTCTTCCGCAATGCGTGAATAGAATGCGATATGAAGCAAAACATCGCCGAGTTCCTTCCGTATATTCGGAATATCGCAGTTTATAATTGCGTCAGCAAGCTCGAAAACCTCTTCTATGGTGTTCGGCCGAAGTGATTCATTGGTTTGTTTTGCATCCCAGGGACATTTGACACGTAGAGTGTCCAGAACATCAAGGAAATCTCCGAATGCCCGGAGTTTTTCCTCTTTTGTATGCAGTTGTTTCATGTTTTCCAATATTAGGATGTTTTCTTATTTTCTGCAAAATTAGTCATTATTTGTGGAATAATTATTATCTTTGTGGATTGAAATCGTTTGTATGAATAAAATATTAAATCCAGCAAGTGTAAAAGAGTTTACTACTCTATTGGAACAGAGCGAAAAGATCGTTCTGACGTGTCATGTGCATCCTGATGGAGATGCCATCGGCAGCACAATGGGTTTATGGCATTTACTGAAATCTTTAGGCAAACAGCCATCTGTGGTTGTTCCGGACGTGCCGCCGAGATCTTTGCGATTTATACCGGATTTCAATGAAATCGCAGTATATACCAGACATGATCCGTATTGCACCCGCCTTGTGGAAGAGAGTGACCTGATTATTTGTTGTGATTTCAACAAACCGTCACGTCAGGATCATCTGGCTCCTCTAATTCAGAGTGCTAAGGCAAAAAAAGTGCTGATCGACCATCATGAGGGACCGGATATTGATTGTGTGATTGAGTTTTCTTATCCCGAAATGTCATCGACATGTGAACTGGTTTTTAGAATTATCGCTGCATGTGGCTTATATAGCGATATTGATAGAAATTGCGCCACTTGTCTTCTTACAGGCTTGATTACAGACACTCAGAATTTCACTGTTAATTGTCGTAATTCGGATGTTTATGAGATTTTGACAAAGCTCATGGAAAAAGGAGCTGAGAAGACAAGGATAATAGATGAATGTGTCAAGGCATGCAGCTATGATAGTTTGCGTCTGAAATCATACGCCTTATATAAGAAATTGGAGATTTTTCCAGATCATAGAGGATGCCTCGTAACACTTTCCAAGGAAGAGCTTGACATGTTCCACTATGAGAAAGGAGATACGGAAGGACTTGTAAACGAAGCGTTGAATATTCGAGGAATGGTATATTCGATTTTCATGCGAGAGGATCCAGACTGCATTAAGGTTTCGGCGCGTAGTAAGGCAAATTTCCCGGTATCGAGGATTTGTTCGGACCTTTTCAATGGAGGGGGGCATTTGCAGGCTTCCGGCGGTGAGTTTCATGGCTCACTGGATGAATGCAGGAAGCTTTTGATCGATAATCTGGATAATTATGATACTTATCTACCAAAAAGATTTGAGAAACTTGAAGTCAGGTAGTCGCAATAAGTTTTAGTCCCTGTTTAAGAAATAAATTTAGTTAATGTATTAAAGAATTAATATAAACATCATAAATGAAAATAAAAACAAAAATAATGATGCTTTCGATGCTATTTGGCATCGCAGTTGTTGTTAGCAGTTGTGAAGACACTAAAAGTTATTCAGAACTTCTGACAGAGGAAGAACATGCAGTGAATTGGTATCTTGCTCAGCATACCGTGTCTTTGCAGATTCCTGAAAATAGTAATTTTGAGGTGGGAGAGAATGCTCCTTATTATAAAATGGATAAGGATGGGTATGTTTATATGCAGGTTATAAGCAAAGGAGATATGGATGATCGACCGGAAAAAGGGAATCTGGTATATTTCCGTTTTATGCGTCTGAACCTTAAGAATTATCAATCGTCTGGCGGAGAAGTTTGGGATGGTAATGCTGAAGATTTTGAAAATTCTTCTAATACAAGTCTTGTGTACGGCAACAATGTGCTTACATCAACAACTCAGTATGGAGAAGGGATTCAGGTGCCACTGGAATATCTCGGATATAATTGTGAGGTGAATCTTGTGATTAAATCTCCGGAGGGATTCACTTCAGATGCAAGCCAATGTATTCCCTATGTATACAATATCCGTTATTTCAGAGCGGAATATTGATCTTAGAGTACTCTAAAAATTTACATACTGTTTAACCAATATTAATTTATCATATCGTGTCACTTATAAAATCAATTTCTGGTATCCGAGGCACAATCGGAGGTAAGCCGGGAGACGGACTCAGTGCCGTTGACGTTGTTAAGTTTACAGCTTCTTATGCATCGTTTATAAGAGAAATATATAAAGGTGAAAGCAATGCTATTGTTGTCGGTCGCGATGCCCGTTTATCCGGCAAGATGGTCGAGAATCTTGTTGTCGGAACGCTTATGTCGATGGGATTCGATGTAATTAATATTGGGAAAGCATCAACCCCGACAACAGAACTTGCTGTGACAGGTGAAAACGCCTGTGGAGGTATCATAATAACGGCAAGTCACAATCCAGTGCAGTGGAATGCTCTGAAATTGCTGAATCATAAAGGTGAGTTTCTTTCTGATAAGGAAGGAAAAGAAGTTATAAGAAGAGCTGAAGAGGATGCTTATGAGTTTGCTGACGTGTTCGATCTTGGTCATGAGTTCAAGAATGAGACGTGGGGAATGCGCCATGTGGAGATGGTTAAAGCCTTGAAACTTGTGGATGCAGAAGCTATCGCCAATAAGAATTTTACAGTAGCTATTGATGGCATTAATTCGATAGGTGGAGATATCATACCTTTATTGCTTCGTTCTCTCGGTGTGAAAAATATAATTGAGTTAAACTGTGAGTCAACAGGTAAATTCGCACATACTCCTGAACCCATACCGCAGAATCTTACCGGTATCTCTGCGGTTATGAAGGAAAAGAAAGCAGATGTGGGTTTTGTAGTTGATCCTGATGTTGATCGTCTTGCCATTGTAATGGAAAATGGAGAGATGTTCGTGGAGGAGAATACGCTTGTTGCTATTGCCGACTACGTGCTATCCAATACGCCTGGTTCTACCGTTTCCAACCTCAGCAGTTCCCGCGGGCTTAGAGATGTAACTCGTGCGCATGGTTGCGACTACTCTGCTGCAGCCGTTGGCGAAGTGAATGTAGTAACTAAGATGAAGGAAGTAGGAGCTGTAATTGGAGGAGAGGGTAATGGTGGAGTTATCTATCCGGAAATCCATTATGGTCGTGATGCTCTTGTAGGTGTGGCTCTATTCCTTACATTAATGGCAAAATCGGGGAAGAGCGTATCCGAAATCAAGTCGGGGCTTCCACAATATGAAATTGCCAAGAATAAAATCGAACTTACTCCCGATATCGATGTCGATGCCATACTTGAGGCAGTGAAGAAGCACTTCTCAAATGAAGAAGTCAATGACATAGATGGAGTGAAAATTGATTTTAAAGATTCCTGGGTGCATCTTCGCAAATCAAATACCGAACCGATTATACGCATATATAGTGAGGCGGAGACTATGGCAAAGGCAGATGAACTCGCAGAGAGTATTAAACAAATTATAAACAGTCTCAGTTAAGAGACTTCTGTGTAAATAAAATCCGTATGTTGAAGAAATTCTTTCTAAACACGCTTTCTTCTTTTGTTGGAGCTTGGATCGCATTGATTCTTTTCGGGATCGTTGGTGTTATTGTGGCTGTCGGTCTCGTTGCTAATATTCAGGGAACTGAAAGTTCTGTCGGTGTTAAGAAACACTCTATACTTACTCTTGAACTTAATGGCACTATTGTTGAATCAGAGACTCCAACTTCCATCGATTACATCACATTAATGTCGGGGAATGTAGACAAGCCGCAAACGCTTAATGTGATAGTAGAAAGTCTAAAGGAGGCGGCAAACAATAAAGACATTGATGCTTTGTATATAAAATGCGGAGCTGCTTCTGCGTCTCCTGCAACTTTCAATGCCATAAGGACAGCCGTAAAGGATTTTAAGAAATCAGGAAAGAAAATCTATGCCTACGGAGACGCATTTACGTTAGGAACATATTATGTTGCAAGTGTTGCAGACAAGGTCTACCTTAATCCCTATGGGCAGATTGCTATTCAGGGCTTAGGTTCGACTACTATGTTTCTTAAAGGATTGTTTGATAAATTAGGGGTTGAGTTTCAAGTAGTCAAGGTCGGTACATTTAAATCGGCAGTTGAACCCTACATATCCACGCAGATGAGTGATCCGGCTCGAGCACAGCTTGATACGCTTTTTACTACGATGTGGGATTATATGAAAAAGGGTATCTGTGAGAATAGAAAGAAACTCACATCAGCTGAAATTGATTCCTTGGTTAACAATGGCTTGATGTTTTCATCGGCAGATATGGCAGTGAAGGCAGGACTCGTGGATGAAGCTGTATATGAGAGGACAATGGATGAACGTCTCGCAAAACTTATAGATGTTGACAAGAAAAAGTTGAATTTTGTATCTCCGTCAACTCTCACGGGACAATTGCCTTGGACGGATGCATACTCAAGCAAAAATAATATAGCTGTGCTTTATGCAACAGGTGAGATCGTTGATGGAGCGTCAACCGGTATAAATTATCAGAAACTGGTTCCAATTATTACACAATTGGCTGATGATGATAATATAAAGGGTCTTGTCCTCAGAGTGAATTCACCAGGCGGCTCTGCGTTCGGAAGCGACCAGATTGGGGAAGCTCTTGATTATTTCCAATCAAAAAAGAAACCATTGGCAGTATCTATGGGAGATTATGCGGCATCTGGGGGATATTGGATTTCGTGTGGTGCGGACAGGATTTTTGCTGATCCTTTGACAATAACAGGATCTATCGGAATTTTCGGATTAATACCGAATGTTAAAGGTCTTGCCGATAAGGTTGGTGTAAATTTGCAATCGGTTGCAACCAATCCTGATGCGGACTTTCCAACCATGTATACTCCAATGAACGAACAGCAGCTGGCTATCATGCAGAAATACGTAAATAACGGATATGATAGATTTATAAAGCGAGTGGCGAAGGGTAGGAAAATGTCGGAGGCGAAGGTGCGTCTTATTGCTGAGGGACGTGTATGGAACGCAATGAAAGCTAAAGAGATAGGCTTGGTGGATGAACTCGGGTCACTAAACAATGCCATTGAATGGACTGCGAAAAAAGCTGATGTTTTCAGTAAATATGATATATCAGTCTATCCGGTTTATGAGCCATCCATATGGGATATGATTTCATCAAGTGATCTTGAGGCTGCGAAAATGATGAAGGCATCTTACAATGACAATGTCAATGATTTTGCGATAGAATTAGCGCAAAAAATATTGTCGCGTAACAGGATTTTGGCGAGGATGCCAGAATTTGAAATAGTCATAGGAAGGTAGGGTTGTTATTTTACGAGTTATGACAGCTGAGACAAAGACAAAAATATTGAAGTATATGCTGACTCCGTTTTCATGGATTTACGGAGCTGTCATGGCTGTGCGTAACTGGATGTTTGATAACAATATATTGCCACAGGAAGAGTTTGATATCCCTATAGTGAGCGTCGGAAACCTTACAGTTGGTGGTACAGGAAAAACACCACATACTGAGTATATTGTAGAAATGCTTGCAATGGAATACAACACCGCAGTGCTTAGTAGGGGGTACAAGAGAAAAACTAAAGGTTTTATCCTTGCAAACTCAAACAGCACTCCTGATAGTGTTGGCGATGAACCTCTTCAGATATATCACAAATTCGGCTATAGGGTAAAGGTTGCTGTATGTGAGGATCGACGTAAAGGTATCCGAGAGTTGATCCGTCAGTTTCCTAATCTGGAGCTTATTGTGCTTGATGATGCATTCCAACATCGTTACGTTAAGCCTAAAGTCTCGGTGTTATTAATGGATTACAATCGTCCTCTTTATAATGATAGGCTGCTTCCTTTAGGGCGTTTAAGGGAGAGCCCTCATCAAATAAACAGGGCAGATATGGTTATTGTCACTAAATGTCCCAATGATATAACACCTCTTGATTTCAGGCTCGTCCAGAAAAATCTTGATCTTATGTCATTCCAAAAACTGTATTTTTCCAGATATACTTATGGAGGATTATTACCTGTATTCCCCGATGATGAACCATATCAGGCATCACTTGGCGAATTGACAAAGAATGATACGGTTCTGCTTCTTAGCGGAATTGCTAATCCGAGAGGATTCGTCAGGCATTTCAGGAATTATCCTTTCAAGAAAAATGTGTGTCATTTCCCCGATCATCATAATTTTACGAGGGAGGATCTTGAAAACATCAAAAAGAAGTTTGATACATTGCCGGGTGAACGGAAAATTATCCTTACAACCGAAAAAGATGCAGTAAGATTGGCATATAATCCATATTTCCCAACAAAACTGAAGCAGATAACTTATTTTATGCCGATAGCGGTCAAGATGATAAACGGACTTGAATATTCAGACTTCATATCAGATTTAAAAAAGGAAATAGATTCGCCAACGGATTGATACTTTTTGCACTATCAGTTGTTAATTCTAAAGGATGTTTTTAACAGCTTATTGATAAGTACGTCAGATCGAAATATTGAATAATCTGGATGTCGTATTTTTAATAGCTGAATTAATTATAATAATTATAATTTTCATTTATATAACCCTAAATCGAAAACAAATGGAAAAATCTTATTTAGAGAAGATAAAGGAGACCGCGGAATTCATTAGCACTGAAGTTGGTGAGCTTCCCAAAGTTGCTGTTATCCTCGGCTCAGGTCTCGGTGATCTTGTTAATCATATAGATATCAAGAAAGAAATTGATTACCATAACATCCCTAACTTCCCTGTGTCAACAGTGGAGGGTCATGCCGGTAAATTGATCTTTGGCAATCTCGGTGGCAAGTATATCATGGCAATGCAGGGGCGCTTTCATTATTATGAAGGATATAATATGAAGGAAGTTACATTCCCTGTTAGGGTCATGAAAGAGTTGGGAGTTGAAACGTTGTTTGTCAGCAACGCTGCTGGAGGCATGAACAAGGAGTTCAAGGTTGGAGATGTAATGGTTATTACTGACCATATCAATCTGTTCCCTGAAAATCCGCTTCGTGGAAAGAATTATGATGAGCTGGGTGTTAGATTTCCTGCAATGACTGAAGCATATTCTCATGCTCTAATCAACATGGCTGACGACATTGCCCGCGAATCCGGTATTCGTCTCATGCATGGCGTATATGTTGGCACCACAGGTCCAACATTCGAAACACCTGCGGAATATGAGTATTTCCGTGTTATTGGAGGAGATGCAGTAGGAATGTCTACAGTCCCTGAAGTCATCGTCGCAAATCATGCAGGTATGAAGGTATTTGGAGTTTCTGTAATCACAGATCTTGGTGGCAAAGATATAAAAGAAATTCCTACGCACGAGGAGGTACAGAAAGCAGCTGTCAAAGCGCAGCCCGTTATGACAGCTGTTATAAAGGAAATGCTTTCAAGACTTTGATTTTTGATGGAAAATAAACACACAGAAATATCAACCCTTGGTGAATTCGGTCTGATAGACCGACTCACCAAGGATTTCCCTTTGCGTAATGATTCTTCAATCAAAGGGGTTGGAGATGATGCTGCAGTAATGTCTTATGGCGATAAAGAAGTTCTTGTCACAACAGATTTACTTTTGGAGGGCATACACTTTGATCTTCGATATGTGCCGTTGAAGCATCTTGGGTATAAATCAGCCATAGTCAATTTCAGCGATATATACGCCATGAATGGCACTCCCCGTCAGATCACAGTTAGCCTTGGCGTCTCAAGCCGATTTACTGTAGAACATATTGAAGAATTGTATTCAGGGATAAAGCTTGCATGTGAGATATATGGTGTTGATCTTGTCGGAGGAGACACCTCAGCATCGGTAACAGGTCTTGTAATCAGTATAACATGCATTGGTGATGCTGCCAAGAATGATATTGTATATCGTTCGGGGGCAAAGGAGACAGATCTGATATGTGTGTCAGGTGATCTTGGGGCTGCATATATGGGACTTCAGTTGCTTGAAAGGGAGAACCAAGTGGCAGCCGGAGCAAAGAAAGGAGAAGAATTCCAACCTGATTTTGCAGGGAAAGAATATATACTTGAACGTCAGCTGAAGCCTGAAGCACGCAAGGATATAATAACCATGCTCCATGAACATGGAATCAACCCGACATCAATGATGGATGTCAGCGATGGTTTATCTTCCGAATTGCTTCATATTTGTAAATCTTCAGATGTCGGATGCCGGATATATGAGGATAAGATACCTATAGATTATCAAACTGCGGTGATGGCAGAGGAATTAAACATGAATCTTGTTATGACGGCGATGAACGGTGGAGAAGATTATGAGCTTCTTTTCACTGTACCCTTGACTGATCATGATAAAATTGAAAAGCTAAAGGGAGTAAGCATGATAGGTTATATTACAAAACCGGAACTTGGAGCTGCAATGGTGACAAGAGATGGTAATGAAATTCCCATTACTGCACAAGGATGGAATGCATTTAGAAGTGAGAAGTAAAAAATTTACTTCTCACTTCTGTCAATTTCGTAATTTATTATTTTTATCAAATGTTAAAGGTTATTTAACAGAGAAGATTATTCATTTTAAGTTAATAAATATTATTTTTGCAATTCGATTGGGAGGACGTATGAAATGCGGAATCCTATAATTTGTTGAATAATAATAAACATTACGTGTGTCGTTCTCGTGACATGCTAATATAAATCACAACCAGCATATGGAGGAAACAGTAAACATTCGGGAGCTTAATGATCTGATAGCTTCTAAAAGTAATTTTGTAAGCATGATCCGCACCGGGATGGACCGTCGAATTGTGGGACAGAAACATCTTGTTGATTCATTATTGATTGCGCTTCTATGCAATGGTCACGTCCTACTTGAAGGTGTACCTGGACTTGCAAAGACATTGGCAATCAAGACACTTGCAAGTCTTGTTTCTGCAAAATACAGTAGAATACAGTTCACTCCAGACTTATTGCCTGCGGATGTTGTCGGAACACTTATATATAGTGTAAAGAAAGAAACCTTTGAAGTTAAGAAGGGACCTATTTTTGCCAACTTCGTTCTTGCCGATGAAATCAACAGGGCACCGGCAAAAGTGCAGAGTGCTCTTCTTGAGGCGATGCAGGAGCGTCAGGTTACAATCGGTGACGATACATTCAAGCTTCCTGATCCCTTCCTTGTGATGGCAACTCAAAACCCGATTGAGCAGGAAGGAACTTATCCTCTTCCTGAAGCACAGGTGGACCGTTTCCTTCTCAAGGTTGTTATAGGTTATCCAAACAAAGAGGAAGAAAAGGTAATCATCCGTCAGAATATCAGAGGTGAGCAATCACCCGTGAATCCTGTTATTGACCCTCGTGAGATAGTGGAAGTTCAGAAAATTGTTGAGAAAATTTATCTTGACGAGAAGATTGAGAATTATATTGTTGATATTGTATTTGCTACCCGTCAACCCTCTAAATTTGGTCTTAGTGATCTTCAGAGCATCATATCATTCGGTGCTTCTCCTCGTGCTTCTATCAGTCTTGCGCTTGCATCGCGCGCATACGCTTTCTTGCAGGGTAGAGGATATGTAATCCCTGAGGATGTAAGAGCCGTTTGTCATGATGTCCTTCGTCACAGAATCGGTTTGACATATGAGGCAGAAGCCAACAATATCGGCACGGACGAAGTAATAACTGATATTCTTGATAAGGTTGCTGTGCCCTGATGTAAGGCTTGCAATTTTTTTGTCAAAAACTGGTTTGAATGGAAGCGAATGAACTTTTAAAAAAAATCCGTAAGATCGAGATAAAGACCCGTGGACTGAGTCAGAATATCTTTGCAGGAGAATATCACAGCGCATTCAAGGGTCGTGGTATGATTTTCTCAGAGGTAAGAGAATATCAGCCCGGTGATGATATCCGAGACATAGACTGGAATGTTACCGCCCGTCAGAATAAACCATATGTGAAAGTTTATGAAGAGGAGCGCGAACTCACAGTCATGTTGCTTGTGGATGTCAGCGGAAGTAGAAATTTCGGGGCTTGCGGAGAGATTAAAAAAGAAAGGATGGCTGAAATTGCAGCCACACTTGCTTTCTCATCTATTCAAAACAATGATAAGGTCGGTGTGATTTTTTTTAGCGATAAGATAGAGAAATTCATACCGCCCAAAAAGGGAAAGAAGCATATACTTCTGATTATTCGTGAAATCATTAACTTTGAGCCAGAGAGCAACGGCACCAATATTGATGTTGCTTTGCAGTTTATGACTAATGCCATCAAAAAACGGTGTTCTGCATTCCTTATCAGTGATTTCATTGATGATCATGATTATTTTAAGAGTATGTCTATTGCCAATCGCAAACATGACCTTGCTTCCATCCAGGTGTATGATCGTCGCGACGCAGAAATGCCGAATGTCGGTCTCATTCGGGTGAAAGATCTGGAGACAGGTTCTGACCGTTGGCTTGATACATCCTCTTCGTCAACCCGGAAGGCTTATGCAAAGGCATGGTATGATCGCCAGCAGAGACTGGCATCTGTCACGACACGCAGCGGTGTCGATCTCGCATCAGTGACAACTGACGAGGATTTTGTGAAAGCGTTGTTGGGATTGTTCCGTCGCAGGGGATCAAGATAAATATATTACGATTTAAATTCAAATGCGATATAAAAAGATAATATTGTCGTTAATGACGCTGCTGATATCGACTATGCCGATTTTAGCAGCTCAGACACTTGTCACGGCTAAACTTGATTCCGCAATATTAATGATGGGACGCATGACCCATCTTAAGCTTTCGGTTGATCAGAAAAAAGATGCAAAAGGTTCTTTCCCTCTTTTTTCTCAGATGAAAGATAACGGTATCATTGGTCTTTGTGGAGATAGTGTAGAACTCAGGGCTCCAATCAAAGCCGATACTTCTGAGAAAGCCGGAATGTGGCATATAGAATACACTGTGCCCGTGCAATCATTTGATTCCGGTTATTATCAGCTGCCGGAGATAGCTTTTGTTATCGGTAAGGATACAGCACTGTCAAACAAGGTTGCACTGAAGGTAGTTCCGGTTGTTGTTGATGCTAATGCGCCAATTGATGACTATGCAAATGTTGCTGATCCGGAAAATAAGTCGATATTTGATGTGTTGCCGGATTGGGTTGTTGACTATTGGTGGCTTGTTATAATCATATTGCTTGCAATTGCGGCATTCGTTTATGCGTGGTTTAAATATCGTAAAGAGGGCTCTATTCTGGGAAAGAAGCCTGAACCGACTCCTTATGAAATAGCAATTGCCGGGTTAAGGGATCTTAAGGAGAAAAAACTTTGGGAACAAGGGATGGAGAAAGAGTATTATACGGATCTTACCGATATTCTTAGAGCTTATATGTATGGTAGATTCGGTATAAATGCTGTTGAAATGACATCTCGTCAAATCCTTGGTGCACTTAAAAATAATAAGGAAACCCATGATAAGCGCGATTATATTCGCAGCATATTGAATATGGCTGATTTTGTAAAATTTGCAAAAGTTCGTCCGTTGCCTGATGATAATGTCGCTTCATATGATAATGCTCTAAGATTTGTGGAGGAAACCAAACCTCTTCCTCCTGTTGAAGAGCAACCTGAAAACAATTTAGGAAAGGAGGTGAAAAAATGATGTTCAAACATCCGGCATTATTATTATTGTTTTTGGTATACCTTCCTCTGATTGGATGGTATATTTGGAAATGGAGAAATTCCAGCCCGTCGATGGGAATATCTACTGTAAACGCATTTAAAGGTATTCCGACATCATGGAAGGTTGTTCTTATGCATTTCTGTTTTGCCCTTCAGTTAATAGCCATAGGAGGATTGATAGTGGCACTTGCTCGCCCGCAGACACACGATTCAAAAAGGACGTCTCGTGTCGAAGGCACAGATATTGTCATTGCCCTCGACATCTCAAGTTCGATGCTCGCTACTGATCTTAAGCCAACAAGATTTGATGCTGCAAAAGAGGTTGCCCAGAAGTTTGTCAGCCAAAGAACTGATGATAACATAGGCTTCGTAGTATTTTCGGGCGAAAGTCTTTCTCTAATGCCACTGACGAATGATAAGCCTGCGTTGATAAACGCAATCAGTGGTGTTAAGACGGGTTTGCTTAATGATGGAACTGCAATCGGAGATGGTTTGTCAAGTGCAATCAATAGATTGACTTCGGGAAAAGCTAAATCCAAGAGTATCATTCTTCTTACAGACGGCACCAATAATGCCGGAGATGTTGCGCCTGCCACTGCAGCTCAGATTGCAAAAGAAAAAGGAATAAAGGTCTATACAATAGGAGTGGGCACCAATGGCACGATACAGATCACTGATCCGTATGGTTTCTCTACGACAACAATGGAAACTAAGATTGATGAAGGTGCGCTTAAAAGTATTGCTGACATTACAAAAGGGAAATATTTTCGTGCCACGGATTCAAGAATGTTGCGAGATATATTCAATGAAATTGACTCATTGGAGAAAACCACCCTTGATGTGAACAAGTATACCCAGACTGAGGAAAACTTTATGCCTTGGGTGTTGATTGCGTTATGTGCGCTTGCGTTGCAGTTGTTGATCAGATACACAGTGCTTCGCAGAATTCCTTGATTAAATTGAATTATAGAGATGTTTAGTTTCGCATATCCAAAAATATTAATCCTTCTTCTTCTAATTCCGCTGTTTGTGGTGCTGTATGCATGGGCACGCTACGCAAGAATGAAGAATATGAGAAAGTTCGGCAAGAAAGAATCGTTGCTCGGTCTTATGCCGGATGTGTCGCCGTATAAACCTCCAATTAAACTGACGTTGGAAATGCTTGCGCTTGCATTTATAATAATTGCGTTTGCTCGGCCATGGGGTGGCATAAAAGATCAGAAAACAACAAAAGAGGGTATTGAGGTTATTATCGCTATGGATGCTTCAAATTCGATGCTTGCTTCGGCTACGGATGATCCTCAAGGTCCAGATAGGATGCGCACCGCAAAGATGACACTTGAGAAGCTCATCAATCGACTTGATAACGATAGGGTTGGGTTGATTATGTATGCCGGCTCAGCCTATACTCTTATTCCTGTCACTAATGATTATGTATCAGCAAAAATGTTTCTGAACTCTATTGATCCATCTCAGATAGCAGATCAGGGTACAAACATTACAGCGGCCTTGGATATGGCAATGGCATCTTTCAGTGAAGACAAAAATATCGGGAAAGCTGTGATTCTAATTACTGATGCGGAAGAACTTGATGATATGGAAAGTGTTATGGCTGCTGCGAAAACAGCTGCTAAAAATGGCATTCAGCTTGACGTTGTAGGTGTCGGAAGTTCAACGCCGGTTCCGTTGGCTGTAAACGGTTCTGCTATGTATGATGATCAGACTGGAGAACCTGTAAGAACAGCTCTCAATGAAGATCTTGCTGCAGACATAGCAAAAGCAGGGAGAGGAATTTATGTCAATGCGTCCAACCGGGATGCATTGAATGAACTTGATAAGCAGTTGGACACGCTGAAAAAGTCTGCTTTTGAGTCAAGTCTGTATGCTCAGCATGATGAATTATTCCCGGTTTTCGCATGGCTTGCCATTCTATGCATTATCCTTGATATTCTCGTGCTTGACCGAAAAATCGGGTGGCTTGATAAATTCACATTCTTTTATAAGGAGGATAAGAAAAAATGAGGTTTACAGTTAAACATATATTTACGTTATTTTTCCTTTTTATTGGAATATTTCCCTACTATGCAAATGCTCAGTCGGTAAGAGAAGAACGTAAGCTCATAAGTGATGGAAATAAGCTTTTCACCGAAAGGAAATATGCAGAGGCTGCAAAGAAATATGAGGAGGCACTTGGCGTGAACTCTTTGTCTGCGGTGAGCAGATATAATCTTGGTCTTGCCCAGATTAAGCAGGTGACTAATCCTCAAGATACAACGCCTAAAAGTAAATCACTTCTTGACAATGCAAGGAAGAATTTGTCGTCAGTGGCATCTATGGCTAAAGAAAAACCTGGTTTGGCATCAAAAGCCAATTATAATTTGGGCAATCTTGAATATAATAGTAAGGAATACAAGAATGCTGTAGACTATTATAAACAGGCGTTAAGAATAAATCCTGAAGATGAATCGGCAAGGAAGAATCTGAGAATTGCTCAGAAGCAGCTCCAGAACCAGGATCAGAATAAAGACCAGAATCAACAGAATAAGGATCAGGATCAAAATAAAGATCAAAACAAGGATCAGAATAAAGATCAACAGAAAGATCAGAATAAAGATCAAAATCAGAATAAAAACCAGAATAAGGATAAAAAAGATCAGCAAAAAGATAATAATATAAGTCAACAGACTGCAAACCAGATTCTTCAGGCGATGGATAATAAGGAGAATCAAACGCGGGCACGGGTGAATAGAGCCAATAAAGGCGAAAAGTCTGCCGCTGCCGGCGGCTCTCGAAAGAGGTGGTAACACATTGATACTTGTGAAGCAGCATATGCAAAATCGATTTAAACATATTCGTAATTCGGTATGGATTGTTGCCGTATTTCTATGTCATCTCACTGCATTCTCTGCAGGAAATGAAGGAAGTATGTTTGTGAAATGTGAATTTAACAAGACTGAGTTTTATGCGCATGAATGTGTTTGTGCTACTGTCTGGTTGTATTCGGAAGATGCGGATATTGCATATGTCAATGAATTGGTGTCGCCATCATTGAGGAAAGGAGAGTTTTCGTATTTGTCGCGTCTTTCACAATCTCCCAAGGCACACAGGGAGAATATCAAGGGTGTAGATTATTTTGTATTCCCGCTTTCATCGTATATGTTCACTATGTCGAATGCGGGTAAGTATCAAATGATCGATGGCGAATTTGAGATAGGTATTAATGTACCTGTAGTTTATAATGATCCCTTCTATGGCAGGATACGTGGAGTCGAGACGCATTCGCGACGAGTTCGGATGTCTCCATCTTCGTTTAAAGTGAAGTCGTTGCCCCCTGTCAAAGAAGGGACGCCTTTTTCCGGTGCTGTTGGAGAATTTGAGGTGGAAACCATCGTGCCAAAAGGTGATATAATAGTGAATGAGGATGCAAGTCTGATTATAGTTGTCAAGGGGAAAGGCTTGCTTGGATCAGATATTTTGCCTGAATACCGGGAGGCTTTCGGCACTGGAAATAAACTCAAGTCATTTACAGAGCGGACAGATTCTTTTTATGATGGCAAAGATATCGTGTCGGAGTTTGAAATGGAATGTGAGTTTGTCCCTACGGATATAAAGAATTGTGAAATAGGCGTTGTCAGATTCGGTTATTTCAATCCGGAGACCGGAAAATATGAAACAGCAGAATCGCAGCCTGTAAAAATAGATGTTAAATCATCTGCGGTCAAGATTGCACCTGTGTATATTTGATCGCAGAATTGACGTGTTTTTTAATTTTCTAAAACAGCAAATTGAAAAATTTATGTTAAGGAAGATACACATATTGCTTGTAATGATGTTGCTTGGAGCTTTTACTTCTGTGGCAGCATCGGTGAAACTCTACGAAAGCCCTGCAAGAGGAAAGCGGACAATTGAGGTAGGGGACATGTTTTATATCTATATCGAGGTCAGTGATGTTGACGGACGTCCGGAAATACCATCTAATATCGGTGGATCAAAAGTGATGTACTTCGACCATACCGGTCAATCTTCACGAATGTCGAACGTAAATGGTCATGTAACCCAGTCAACAAGCAACACCTGGACTGTTACTCTTAGGGCACAGAAGGAAGGTACTTATACTTTTGGTCCGATCTCAGTCGGTGGTATTAAGAGTAATCAGCTGAAATACACAATAGGAAAAGCTCAGGCAGGGAATCCACAGATTCCAGGAGGAATTGACCCAGATCACGGGAGACAAGATTCTAATACAGACAAGCCGAAATTTATCGGTAAGGGTGACGGCAATCTTTTTATGAAAGCTTCAGTCTCGGAATCAAATATTTACGAACAGCAGGCTTTGGTTTATACTGTAAAATTATATACGACATATGATGCCATTAAGTTTATCGGTGCTACTGCGGCTCCGAAATTTGACGGATTTGTGGTTGAAGAATCGAAGTCAATCTCAAATTCTCTTGATTATGAAACTCTGAATGGTAAAACTTATGCTACTGCAGTTATTGCAAGGTATATAATATTTCCCCAGATGACAGGTCAGCTGAAAGTCATAGGGAATACTTATACGGTGTCTGTGGATCAAAGAGAATATTATCATGATCCATTTTGGGGAAATATGGCTGTCAGTTCGCCTTTGCAATTAAATGTCAGTCCTAATGATTTGACAATAAATGTAAAGCCATTACCATCTCCAAAACCGGCTGATTTCTCTGGCGGTGTGGGTAAGTTTACCATTGCTTCCCAACTTAAAACAAATACTTTCAAAACCAATCAGGCTGCTTCGATTGAATATATTGTAACAGGAACTGGTAATTTGAAATATATTCAGCTTCCGGATTTGTCGACATTATATCCCTCACAACTTGAAGTCTATACTCCTAAAACAGATGTGAAAGCGAATGTCGGCTCAACAAATGTATCGGGATCAATTTCTTTTGATTATTCCTTCATGCCACTTGAAGAGGGTGATTTCAGGATTCCTCCGGTTAAACTTGTTTATTTTAATCCTGAAACTGGGAAATATGAGACCTCAACATCTAAGGAATATAACATAACGGTCGGAAAGGGTAAGTCTTCAGGAAAATCTCAGACAAACACCCGTCTGAAATTTAATCCTGATTTGCATAAAGTCAATTTGGACGATTTGTCGAACAATCATCAGCCAATCATCTATGGATTCACTTACTGGCTGTTCTATATTATCCCGTTTGGGGCATTAATTGTTGCAGCCATAGCATACAGAAGATATATTAAATCACATGCGGATATGGTTGCCCTTAACAGTAAGAGGGCGAATAAGCTCGCTCGCAGACGTCTCAGAAAAGCATCAGCTGCCATGAAGGCAGGCAATGTGGATCACTTCTATGACGAATTGTTGATTGCGATGTGGGGTTATCTTGGTGATAAGTTGAAAATGCCTACTTCCGAACTTATGCGTGATAATATCAGGACTATGTTGGAGTCCAAGGATATTCCTCAGGATAATATTTCCAATCTTCTCGATATTCTTGATAGATGTGAATTTGCTAAGTACTCTCCGGAGTCAGGCAAAGCAGGAATGAACGAAATGTATAATAGTGCCATTGATGCTATAAATCAACTTGAAAAGTCTTTTAAATCAGCAAAATGAAAATGATATACAAGTTAAGAATAGTCCTGATCCTTGCTATTATGGCTTTTTCAGGAATTAATATATATAGTCAGAATAAGCTCGAATTGGCAACCAAAGCATATCAGGATGGCAAGTATGCTGAGGCTGCAGCATTATATGGCGAGATCGCTAAAGAAAAAGGTGTTTCGGCTGCACTCCTTGCTAATATGGGAAATGCTTATGCTAAAGCAGGGGATTATGGGCAAGCGTTTTTGTGCTATGAACGGAGTCTGTATCTTGATCCGTCGGATAAGAGTGTAAGAAATAACCGTGCATATATTCTCTCCAAGATTGAAGACGGAAACAAGGCGAATGCGAAAGGAAAAAATATTTCCGTTGTTGCTGATGAGCCTTCTTTTTTTGCAAAATTAAGACATTATATAACGCATAGTCATACATCCAACACATGGGCAATATGGGGCGGCATATCTTTCGTATTGTTATGCGCGTGTGTTGCATTGTATATATTCCGACAAGAAGTATTGTTAAAGAAGATAGGCTTCTTCAGTGCAATTGGACTTGTGGTATTGTGTATTTGTTTTATGTCTTTCTCATTTGCATCAGCAAGAGCATGTCAGGCACACAATCAAGGCGTGATTACAGGATTTAAGGTGACTTTGCTGACAGAGCCCTTTTCATCAGCGAAAGCATCCGGCACTCCGCTTGAAAGAGGAACTAAGCTTGATGTCCTTGAGACTGAAACAGGTCAGAACGGAAATGTTGAATGGTATAAGGTTAGATTGAATTCGGAATTTGCCGGCTGGATTCCTGCATCTGAGTTTGAAATAATCTGAAGAGTGGAATTCTGTTAAAAATGTCTATGATATAGTGTATAATATTTAGGTGATAATCATAAGATGTTTTATAACACTTTAAATTTATACCCGCAGTCTTTGTTAAAATGAATTTTATTTCTTAATTTAGCGAAACAATATTATATACATACAGGTAATTATTAAAAAGAATAATAATCATAAAATAATGAAACCATGAGCAAGACAATCACATTCAACGAGCTCCGCAGACTTAAAGATAGTTTGCCTGATGGCTCAACCCATCGTATCGCAGATGAACTCAATGTCACCGTTCAGACTGTTCGCAATTATTTCGGAGGAGTAAACTATCAGTTTGGTAAGAACGCCGGAATGCATATCGAACCGGGACCCGACGGTGGCATCGTTGTTTTGGACGACACCACAATTTACGATATGGCTGTCAAGATTCTCGAGGAACAGAACGAGAAACATTAATCATTGATTTGATATCTGCCATGATTGATATAGACGATTTCATAACATTGGTGATCCATACGCCCACACGAGCACAAAGTCTGAAAAATATTCTTGACAGTCACGGAATGGAGGTCAGGCTTGAGGATTTCGTGTCGTTTAAATCTCCCGTGGCAGTAGCGCAGAGAGTCAAGATCCGTCCTAAAGATTTACCTCTCGCATTGAAAATTATTGAGAGCGGAGATGGCTATTCTCCGGCTCTTATAGAAATGAAAATGGCGGGAATGAGCGGAAATCTGCTCATCCCCGTCGATTTTTCCAGTTCAAGCATGATGTCAGTGGCTATAGGTTTCAAATTAGCACGTAGAATTGGCGTTCATCCTGTTGTAATGCACTCTTATGTGGCTCCTGTTTTCAAACCGATGAATATCGATGAAAATATCATTGGAGAGGATGAAGTGCTTGAAGCTGAAGAAACTAAAGACGTAAGGGAAATTGCTGCACAAAAGCTCACCAAATTTCGGAATGATATAAAGAAGCTGCAGAAGGATGGTGAGATAACTGATCTGAAGTTCTCTGTCAGCTTGCAAGAAGGTGTGGCGGAAGAAGCTATACTTGATTATTGCAGGCAGACCCCGCCAGTGCTCGTAGTTATGGCTACCAGGGGAAAGAATAAGAAAGAGGAGGAACTAATTGGAAGTGTCACAGCTGAAGTGCTTGATTCGTGCAGAGTCCCCGTGTTTACTGTGCCGGAAGATTGCCATATAGACAATATTGAAGATATTGTGCATCTGATGATGTTTTGCAATCTGGATCAGCATGACATCATAACTGTTGATGCGTTGATGAGGATGTTTGATTATCCCAAATGTATAGTTACACTTGTTCCTGTGATTCAAAGACGTGCTAATAAGGTAAAAGATAAATTAGAGGCTTTAAGAGATTTTTTTAATACCAATTATCCTACAGCTAAATTCAAGACGTTTGTTCCGGATGTTAGGAATTATCGTAATGAAATAGACCTTGCCATTCCCAAGAATGCCGTAGATCTGCTTATTGTGCCTAATAAGAAAACGAATGTGTTCAGTCGGATATTCCGTCCGACAATTGCGCATAAGTCTCTTTTTGAAAGAGACATGCCAATGTTGGTTATTCCAGTCTGATTTAAATAATAATTATGATATATCCATCTGATTTTGAGTCAAAAATTGGATTTGACTATTTGCGCGTATGTGTGTCGGACAGATGCCAGAGCGCAATGGGTAAGGAAGAAGTGGCTAAAATGTCATTTTCTTCCGATTTCAATTTTATAAAAAAAGAACTTGGTTGTGTGAATGAAATGATGCGTATCATTTTAGAACAACAACCCTTACCTTTGGATAACATTCATGATGTCTTGCCATTTTTGACTGAAATTCGGGCTGAGGGATCTTATATGACGGCTGAACGTCTGTATAAACTCCTGAAGATGCTTGTGATGATGTCGGATTTGTCTTTGTTCTTCAAATCGGCAAAAGATGTTGAATCTGGAATGTCTCCTTATCCATATCTTGATGGAGAGTTTTCTGAAATTGCTTTGTTTCCTTTGATCATCACGGAGATTGATAAATGCGTGAACAAGTTTGGGGAGATCAAGGACAATGCGTCACCTGAGTTATATGAAATCAGATCACAGATACGCTCTGCATCTGGATCGATGCAACGGGCTATGCGGAGAGTGCTTGACCGGGCAGTTGCAAGCGGCATAGTGGAAAAGGATGCTTCACCCTCTATTCGCGACGGTAGAATGGTGATTCCAGTTTCAGCGGGTAACAAGCGTGGGATACAAGGAATCATTCATGATGAAAGTGCAACTGGTAAAACTGTTTTCATCGAACCGGCTGAGGTTGTTGAAGCCGGAAACCGTCTGAGGGAACTTGAGATGGATGAACGAAGGGAAATCATTTCTATCTTGAGAGGGATAGCCAGTGCGATACGACCATATATTGATGATATCTCTAATTCTTGTCATATTATAGGCAGACTTGATTTTATCAGGGCAAAGGCCGCCTTTGCGATTGAGCTTGATGCTCAATTGCCACATATCGAAGATAGGCAGGAGATAGAATGGTATCATGCAGTCCATCCTGGACTGTGTCTTGCATTGCGACCACAGGGAAGGGATGTTGTGCCTTTGAATCTCACACTGGGTAAGGAACGTAGAATATTAATAATCTCCGGACCGAATGCAGGAGGTAAGTCGGTGTGCCTGAAGACTACCGCAGTGGTGCAGTATATGATGCAGTGTGGGATGATGCCTACTCTCTATAGCAATTCGCATATGGGAATATTTAAAAGCATTTTCATCGACATTGGAGATGAACAGTCGTTTGAAAATGATCTCAGCACTTATTCCTCCCATCTTCGCAATATGAAATTTTTTATAACACATACAGACCGGCGTTCTTTGCTGCTTGCGGATGAAATGGGATCAGGCACGGAACCGCAGATTGGAGGAGCTTTGGCTCAGGCAATATTACGCAATCTTGGCGCAACGGGATGCATGGGCATCGTTACAACACATTATCAGAACCTTAAAACTTTTGCCGATTCAGAACCAGGGTTTGTCAATGGTGCGATGCTTTATGATCGGCAGCATTTGCAACCAACGTTTGAATTGTCTATTGGTAATCCTGGGAGTTCTTTTGCACTCGACATTGCTACCAAAATTGGTTTGCCGCGAGAGGTTATAGAAGATGCAAAAAAAATCGTGGGTAGTGATTATGTCAATCTTGATAAATATCTTTCTGAAATTGCCCGCGACCGACGGTATTGGGCAAACAAACGGCAAAATATTAGAGAGAAAGAGAATAAGCTTGACTCTCTATTGTCAAAGTATGAAGAAACGGCTGGTGATCTGAAAGCACAAAGAAAGGCTATTATAAATGATGCCAGAAAAGAGGCAAAGGAACTCCTTGCCGATGTAAATGCCCGGATTGAGCGGACTATCCTTGAAATCAGGAAAGCAGAGGCGGAAAAAGAGAAAACTAAAGAGTTGCGTCGCCAGTTGGAAGAGTTCAAAAAGAATATTACAGATGATGAGGTTGCTTCAGAATCTGCTGCACTACCGAAAGCTCTTGCGCCGCTTAAACATAAGAGCCGGAATAATTCATCTAAAGTTAAGAAAGAGAATGTAATCCCGGTAAATAAGCTAAAAGAAATATCTGTGGATGATTATGTAAAGATGGACAATGGTTCAATGTCAGGAAAAGTTTTATCTATCAATGGCAAGAAAGCAGAAGTTGCATTTGGATCATTACGTACGTTTGTGGATATTGCAAAATTAAGACATTCATCGAAACCGAAAGAGTCTGCCTTGAGCACGGTGTCTTCCATTTCTTCTTCAACATCTTCTGAAAGCAGACAAAGGCAGCTAAATTTTAAGAATGAGATAGATGTCAGGGGGATGCGTGCAGATGAGGCATTACAGGCAGTTACATATTTTCTTGATGATGCAATTCAGTTCAGTGCGTCAAAAGTGCGTATTCTTCATGGCACAGGACATGGCATTTTGAAAACCTTGATTCGCGAACAATTGAGAGCCAATAATGCCGTGCGACATTTCGAGGATGAAGATGTTCGTTTCGGTGGAGCAGGAATTACTGTTGTAGATTTGGAATAATGAAACGCATGTTGTAATTTTGCGTTTCGAAAATTCTGAAAGAATGAAACGTTTTAAATATACCCCACTATGGATGTTGCTTTCGCTTGCTTTGATAGTGATCCTTGTTGTGGCTTTTGTCGATGATATAAAGATAGGGGAGTGGACTGTAAAAAAGGCTCCTATATCGGATTATTTGCTAAAGGAAGAATCCAATACCCTCCTCTCGATGGAAGAATCGACAGACAGTCTTAACTCTGAAGGTTCGCAACCGGAAATAATAAAAACCGATTCCCTTCCGCAGTCTTTGTTTATTTTCGGAGATTCAATGACATTTAATCTTGCATTGCGTCTCGCTCAATATGCCAAACAGAACGGTCATACAATCCACTCTGTCAATTGGGATTCAAGCAATACTAAAATTTGGGCTGAGCATGACACCCTCGCATATTATATAGAGAAGTATCATCCGACACAGATATTTATTTCGCTAGGGAGCAATGAGTTGTACTATAAGGATCCTGAGAGCAGGGCACCATACGTAAAGAAAATTCTTGAGGTTATTGATACAATACCGTACGTATGGATCGGTCCTCCAAACTGGAAGGAAGACACCGGTATAAATGACATGCTTCAGCGAATATGTAAGAAAAGGTCGTTCTTTCGGTCAGCAGGTATGCAGTTTAAAAGAAAAAAAGATAATATACATCCGACAAGAGAGAGTTCGGCAATGTGGGTTGACAGTATAATGCGGTGGTTGCCAGAATCCTCACATCCGTTCATGGCGGATATGCCATCTGATTCTATTGGTAAATCAAATCCCAATATTGTCTTTTTGAAAGCACTTAATAAATAGACCTCAATCTCATGCAAAGTATGTTTGAGAACTTGATCCAGAATTCAGAACTTGTGTTGCACAATCTATGCGACATGTTTAAATATGATCCGGAAGCTCCGATGTTGTTTTCAAGCGGACTCTTCTGGATACTCTTCTTGATATTCATACCGATCTACGCAGCTCTTAAGAAAAGCAGAATGCAAATGATTGTATTTGTTGTTCTGTTTTCTCTTTATTTTTATTATAAGTCGAGTGGGTTCTTCTTTTTGATGCTGATTGGAACCTCACTAATTGATTGGCTTGTTTCAAAAGCAATATTCAAAGTGAACGGCAAAGCCGCTAAAAAATCATTGATGTGGTTTTCCATATTGCTCTCACTTTCTATATTAGGATATTTCAAATATGCCAACTTCTTCCTATGGAACTGGAATCAGATGGTTGAGGGTAACTTTCAGCCTCTCGATATCATACTTCCGGTAGGTATATCTTTTTACACATTCCAGTCCATATCATATGTGGTTGATGTTTATAAAGGAAAAATCAATCCTACACGCACATGGCTGGAATATCTTTTCTTTTTATCGTTCTTTCCTGCTCTTGTGGCAGGTCCAATTGTCAGGGCAGATTACTTTCTTCCTCAGCTTGAAAAAAATGAGGAAGCAACTAAAACAGATATCTATGGGGGATTATGGCTAATAATTATAGGTATCGTTAAAAAAGCGTTGATTGCTGACTATATATCGCAGTTCAACGATTTGATATTTAATGATCCTTCACTCTATACCGGTGTGCAGACCTTGATGGGAGTTTTAGGTTACACCATGCAGATATACTGTGACTTTTCCGGTTATTCAGATATGGCAATAGGATTGGCATTGATTATGGGATTTAAATTAGGTATAAATTTTGATTCTCCATATCAAAGTCGTAATCTGACAGAATTTTGGCGCAGGTGGCATATTTCATTGTCTTCATGGCTGAGGGACTATGTATACATCCCGTTAGGAGGAAACCGCAAAGGAACTATACGCACATATGTCAACAATTTTCTGACAATGCTTATTGGCGGTCTTTGGCATGGGGCGGCATGGAAATTTGTATTTTGGGGCGCAATGCATGGTGTCGGATTGGCGGTGCATAAGGCAAGCAAGCCTGTATTGAATAAGATACCCGATAATTTTGTCACAATATTTATATTTTGGTTGATAACTTTCATATATGTATCCTTACTGTGGGTATTCTTTAGGGCTGCTTCATTTGAAGATTCTATAATGATCATACGAAATATATTTGTAGATTTTAATTGGAATCAGTTTCCGCAGTTTTTTGAGGCTCGAAAAGTATGGTGTATAATGATGATTGCTTTAACCGTTTTCCATTTCATTCCTCAAAGGTGGGCTGACATCTGCCAGGAAGCTTTTATAAAAAGTCCCTGGATCTTGAAACTTCTTGTTTTTCTTGGAGTGGTTCAGCTCGTGATAGAATTCATGTCGGAGGAGGTTGCTCCCTTTATTTATTTCCAATTTTAAGGGGGGTAAATAGGGTTCAAAATATTTGAAAAATATTTTATTGGTATTCAAATAAATAAGATGAATTTAAAAATATTTTTGAAAAATTTTATCGAAAATATTTGCACAGAAATGAAATTCGTTATAACTTTGCACTCGCAAACGAGAAAACAATGTTGTAAAACATAAAACTTAATGTAGTTGAGGTTTTCTCTTGCAAACGAACAATGACAAATTGCTACCAAGACAAGCAGCGAGACTGATTAATCAGTCAAGTTGAGAGTACAGGGAAACGATAAGTTTCCGTCGATAATTCCAACTTAATAAGACGCCTGGTCAAGACAAACGAACGTAGGCACCTTTCCTGACGGAGGGTGACCGAAAGTATTTTGTGAAGAAAAAAAAGAACAAGATATAACAGCGGAGAGTTTGATCCTGGCTCAGGATGAACGCTAGCGGCAGGCTTAACACATGCAAGTCGAGGGGCAGCGG